>PWGH01000136.1 GCA_003555285.1 Thioalkalivibrio sp. | reverse complement strand
GGCGTGGCGGCGGCGACCCGGGCCGCGGGCTTGATGCTGGCGCTCAGTTTCTCTTCCAGTGTGCTCATGTCTGCAATGCCTCTTCGATAACCTGATCAATTTCCCGCGCCGCCTCGCGGCCCCGGGCCCCCAATTGGTACACGCTGACGCCTTCCACCGCGGCCAGCCGGAATGCGGCCCGCCGTCGAACCCGGTTCTCCAGCGTCGGAATCGTCAGGCCCGACAAGGCCTGGGTCATCGCGCGGGACAGGGCGCTGCGCGGTTCCACCTGGTTCAGCAACATCCAGGCGCCGAGTGCCGGATTGCGCTGGCGCGCTTCGGCGACGGCCTCCGCGGTGCCCGCGCCCGCCCAGAGATCCAACGCGGAGGGCAGGACCGGGATCAGCACCATATCCACATGCTCCAGGATCGCCCCGGTGATCACCATGTCCAGCGAGGGCGGGCAATCCACCACAACGGTGTCGAACTGTCGTGCCGCCTGCGCCAAGGCCGCCACCGGGTCCGTGCCGCCGGCGAGCACCTGCGGCAGGCCCTGCTCGGGTCCCCAGGCCGCCCAGTGCTGCAAGGCGCCCTGGGGATCGGCGTCGAGCAGGCCGAGGGTGCCGCCCCGACGGGCCAGTCCGGCGGCCAGATTCAGCGCCAGGGTGGACTTTCCGCAGCCCCCCTTGAGGCTGGCCAGCGCGATCAAACGGCACGTCATTTCGTGCTCCCGGTCAACCGCCGGCCTGGGCGGCCAGTGCGTCGATTTCCAACGCCATCGTCTCCTCGGCGGCATCGGGTACGTCGGCCTGCAGCGGGACGGTGATGTTCACATACGTGGTGCCGAAACTGAGATCGGGAAACAGGCCCGTACGCTCCGACCACGTGGCCAGATCGTCGAGGAATTTCCGCGTCTCGGTGTAGGACGCGAAGTCATACCGGCGGGTCAGCAACGGCGGTCGTTGCTGCACCCGCCAGGCGGTACCGGATAGGGGTTCAGCCATGGCCTGTCTCCTTCTGTGCGAGTGCCGCCAACATGCGATCGAGTTCCTGCAGGTGATGCTGTTCGTCGCCCAGCAGTTGGGCGAACAGCGCCGCGGAGTCCGCATCGCCGTCCCGTTCGCAAAAGCGCAGCGCGTCGTCGTACAGGTATACGGCGTCGAGTTCCAGCCCGCGATCGAGGGTCAGCATCTCGGTCAGATCGCGGCCCGGGCGCACCGGCTCGAGTCGCGAGCCGTTGGGCGCCATGCCGAGCGTCAGCATCCGCCGGATGATCTGCTCGGCATGGTCCAGTTCCTCGCCCGCCTCGCGACGGAAGTAGGCGGCTTCTTCCGTGAATCCCCACAACCCACACAACGTGCCCTGGGTCAGGTACTGCTGCACTGCCGTCAGTTCATGACTGAGGGCCTGCGTGAGGAAGCCAGCCAGACGGGGATGGATTCGCATCAGGGACTTAACTGCGCTCGGTGGTGAGTTCACCATCGCGACCGCCGCCACCGGATTGCGGTGTCGTCGGCAGAATGGTCTCGACCTCGGAGTGCACCCGCGCGATGATGTGCGCCGCCACCAGGCCGTCGCCGACCCGCTCGCAGGCGTCCGCGCCGGCGCGCACCGCGGCGTTGACCGCGCCGGTTTCGCCCCGCACCAGCACGGTGACGTAACCGCCGCCGACGAACTCGCGGCCGATCAGGCGCACTTCCGCCGCCTTGGTCATCGCATCCGCCGCCTCGATGGCGGGGACCAAACCACGGGTTTCGATCATGCCCAACGCAATACCTATGCCTGCTGCCATTGTTCTACTCCACGTTCAACGGGTTATGGCAGGCGGCAAACCGAGCGGCGAGGGGGCAGGCATCATGCCAGCCACCGTCGGTTCACCGCCTACCCGGGATGATCACGCGTCGGGGGCCTTGGGCAGGATGCCTTCCACTTCCGAGTGCACACGGGCGATGATATGCGCCGCCACCAGGCCGTCGCCGACCCGCTCGCAGGCGTCCGCACCGGCGCGCACCGCGGCGTTCACGGCACCGGTTTCACCACGGACCAGCACGGTCACATAGCCGCCGCCGACGAACTGGCGACCGATCAGACGGACCTCGGCGGCCTTGGTCATCGCATCCGCCGCTTCGATCGCCGGTACCAGGCCACGGGTCTCGATCATGCCCAGGGCAATTCCACTTACGTCAGCCATTTCCTTCTCCTTGCGTTTCAGGGATTCAAGAGGCGGCGGCCGGCGGCCGCCACCGGATTTTCCACCTAGGCGTCAGGGGCCTTGGGCAGGATGCCTTCCACTTCCGAATGCACGCGCGCGATGATGTGCGCGGCCACCAGGCCGTCGCCGACCCGCTCACAGGCATCGGCACCAGCACGCACGGCCGCGTTCACCGCACCGGTCTCACCGCGCACCAGCACGGTCACGTAGCCGCCGCCGACGAATTGACGCCCAATCAGGCGCACTTCCGCCGCCTTGGTCATCGCATCGGCCGCTTCGATGGCGGGAACCAGTCCACGCGTCTCGATCATGCCCAGGGCAATTCCAGTCACTTCAGCCATTTCCTACTCCTCTCGCATAAACAAACAGATAAAATAAAGGGTCAGCCAAGCGGATCCCAATGATCGATGATGCCGGCGATGGTCAGATCCGTCAGGATCGAGGCATCGCCAATCGCGTACCGGGCGGCGGAGCCGCTCACGGTGAAGACCCACTTGCCCGGCGGTACGCCCACCGGGTCACAGGCCACACTCAGGGCTCCCTTCGCGTCCACCAGCACACGCAGGGAGGTGTTCTTCAGGCCGGGGATGCGCTGGGTGGCCACCAGGTCGGATCGCACCTGCATGATCTCCATGTCACTCGCCCGCCCAATGATCGATGATGCCGACGATGGTCAGATCGGAGGGGTATTCCTTGCTGCCGGCCGCCTCACGCGCTGCCGACGAACCCACACAGATCACCCAGTCGCCGGGGATGCAGCCGATCGCATCCACCGCGACCTGGCGCGCCCCGCCTTCCTTTTCGCGCACCACCAGCAGCGGACGGTGGCCCAGCGTGGCGATGCGGTTGGTCGAGACCAGGGTCTTTTCGACTTGCAGGATCTTCATGACAGGCCTCCTTCCAGAAGCTCGAGTGCGCTGCCCGCGGGGCGATCCTGCACCGACAGCTGGAAGACCAGCTGTCCCCGGGCATCCAGTTCGGGGTAACGCGCACGGATGGCCGCACGCACGCGCAGGGCCCGGGCCGCGGCGCGTTCCCGAGCACCCGGCACGCGGGCGTCGTAACGGTAATGCACGGCGATCGGAATCGGCAGGCCGTGGCGGACATTCAGGCCAGTGAAAATCTTGATGCCCACGTCCATGTCGGCGTGGCCTTCCTCGAGGGTGTGCAGGTGCGCGTAGTACGCGATGTTGCGCATCTGCACCTCTTCGAAGCCGTCGCCGACGCTGATGTAGCGTTCGGCGTGGCCGAGGTCGGCATAGCGCCCGTCATGCAATTCGTTCACGTAGTCGATCTGGGACAGGTTGTTGATCAGCAGATTGGCGACCAGTCGGCGCATGCCGTCATGCGGTTCGCCGCGACCCTGGCCCCACGGGGTGGTCTGGCCGGCAACGCGGATGGCCTCGTAGATGGCCAGACAGGCCTGATCCGCATGCATGCCGGCGGTTGCCGCATGCAGTGCGGCATTGTCTACGAAGCGGTGGATCGACAGGTCGCCCTCGGCATCCGGAATGTGCACCCGGATCGAATCGTTGTCGGTATCGACGCCGATCAGCAGCAGGTCGGTACTGGCGCCGCAACAGAAGGCGTTCTCGATCGATTCCCGGAATTCGTTCAGGCGCTCCAGCGCGGCCTCGGTCGCCCGCTGATCGCTGCTGCCGTGCGCCGCGCAACCCAGGTGGGTCGGGTCGGAGGAACTCAAGTGGTACACCGCGACCTTCAGGTAGCGAGTGCCGGCATCGGTGGTCGTCGGCACGCCCTCGCGGTAGCGGCGCAACTCGGTGGATTCCCAATGGCGAACGTCGTCCTCGACGTCGAACAGCGCGCCGGCATGGGCCGTGCGTCGGGTGAACGACGTCAGCGGCAGGCGCAGGATGTACCGCGACAGGCCCTTCAGCCGCCCGTCGGAGCAGGGGCTGATGTCCACGGCGTGAAAGCCGCAGTCCAGGAAGAAGTTGCGCGTGTCCTGCACGGACTCGACGTGCGTGCGCAGATCCTCGGCAAACTGGGCGACCGCGGCGTTCAGCGCCGCGAACACGCAATGGGCATACAGTTTCTGCAGATCGAGACCGACCAGCCAGGAGGCCTCGAGCGTCGCCGCCGGCAGCGGGTAACCCAGCCGCTCCTCGGCAATGGCTTGGGCCTTGGCAGAAAAGTGTTCGTCACGCGCCAGGCTTGAAAGGGTCTTCAATACCGGGAGGATGGCGCCAAAGCGACCGTTCACGGTCTCCTCACAGTGGGCCAGCCGCGCGTTGGCGGCCAGATCCGCCAAGGGATGGCGGTCCGCAGGGAGCACCCGGGACGGACCACCGGCGGTGCCGGTGGAGTTCGGCCCGACGTCGTGCGACCCCGAAGGGTTCGACACGGCGTGGTTCAAACCGGAGTCGGTTGCGCCGGCGAACGGGCGTTGTGCGGCCACCGACGTCGGGCGTGGTGGTGCCGACAGATTGCCAGCCGCCGAGCCCGTTCGGGCGCTGCGCTTGGCGGCGGCCCGAGCGGCCCGCAGGGCATAGGCGTTACGGGTATTCATCGCAACGCGCCTCAGCCCCGCGCCCCACCGGACACGGTAATCATGGCACCTGCGCCATGGTTGCCGCTGCTACCGGTGATGTTGGTTGCCGGCGCCGGAGCCGGACGTTCGATCTCCTTGTTCACCCGTGCGCCCACGGCCATACCGCGGTTGGTGCCGCGTTGGGTGGGGTTGCGCCCCGCCCAGTGACCTTCGGTACCGGTGACGAGATTGCCTCGTGCCCAGTCATCGCCGGTGATCCGTTTGCTCGCGGCGTGGCCATCCCCTGTGACGCGGGAAACGATCTCGGCTTCGGCCTCGGCGGCTTGCGGCAGCATCGGCTCGGGACGGCGTTCCTGCGCACGTCCGTGTCCGCGCTGCGGGCCACGCTCGGGCCGCGGTTGCATGGCGACCGCGGGTCCGTGTTCGGCCTCTTCATCGCGGTAGCGAAACTCCGGTGTGCCGGAAACAAGGCCCGCGGCCATGTTCACCGGACCGGTGATGCGACCGCCACCCGCATAGGCGGTGCCGGTGATCCGCTCGCGCTTTTCCTGCGCATAGCGGGCCGGGCTGACGATGCTGAAGTCAGCGGGGGTCGCAACGGGCGCCTGCGGAGCCGGTTCCGGCTGCGGCAAGGGTTGCCCGGTTGGTGCCTGGTAGCGCGTGGAACCGCGCGGCGGTTCGCGCCGCACGAGGTCCGGCATCGGCGGCGCCGATGGCGCTGCCGTGAGTTGCTCGCGTCCACTGTAGGGCGTGCCGCTGATCGCGAGCCCGCTGCCAGGTTCGGCCCCGGTCACGTTGCCGGAGCGACCCATCGGGGTTCCCGACACCGGGAGACCGCGTTGGCTTTCACTGATGCCGACCTTCGCCGCGGCAGGCATGGGGGTGCTTTCGCAGTACGCATCGTACTGCTCCCGACCGTAATATTCGGTCCCGGTGACGGGCTTGCACCCACCTTGCTCGTCACCGGTCATTTTTGGGCCATGATCGACCCGGCTACCCGTCAGCGCGCGGCCGGCGAGGGTTTGCTGGCGCTGGACCTTCTCCGGTCCGCCGCCGCACAGCGTCGAGCGACCGTACTGGGAACCGGTCACCTTCTGACACGAGCCCGGCTCGTTACCGGTCACGCGCTCGGAACGGTCGACCAGGTTTCCGGTGATCCGTTGGCCTTGACGGCTTTCATCCACGCCCACCTTGGCGGGCGGGGCGGCGGGGCGGGTGTCGCAGATCGTCGTGAACTGCTCGTTCGACAAGTATTCCGTGCCCGAGATCTGGCGGCAGGAGCCGGCCTCATCGCCGGTCACCTGGACTGACCGGCCGACTTCCGTACCGGACACCGGACGTCCGGCGATGGTATGGGTCAGTGCGACCTTGGCGGGTCCGTTGATGGTCGCACGCGCGGCACCGCCATCGGAGTACTGCGAGCCAGTGATGGCCCGTCCGCTGCCGGCTTCCTGACCCGTGACCGCACCGGTGCGCGCGTTGTCGGCACCACTGATCGTCAGACCCAGGCGTTCCGTGGTGCCCATTGCGACCTTGGCGGGCTGTTGTTGCAGCCCCTTGGTTTCGCAGAATTCATCGAAGCGTTCGCTGCCCAGGTATTCGGTCCCAGTGACCGATCGGCAGTCGCCGGCTTCGTCACCGGTGACCGCACGTGAGCGGCCGATTTCCGTGCCGGTGAGGGAGCGTCCCCCGCTGGTGATGCTGCTGCCCACCTTGGGGACCCCCGGCTTGGGACGCGTTTCGCAGAAGCGATCGAATTGTTCGGCACCGACGTATTCGGTTCCGGTGACGGTCCGGCAGGTGCCGGGCTCGTTCCCGGTCACTCGTTCCTTGCGCTCGACCTGCGTGCCGGAAACGGATCCCCCCGAAAGGGTCGTGCCGGTTTCCACCTTGGCGGGTGCATCGCTGGCATTCGGTCGTTGCCGCCCGGTGGGGCGGCACGCCGGGCTGTTGCCGCGGCCATTGCGGCATTGCTGCGCACGGTGCGCCAGCGCGGCATCACGACCTTGCAGGCCACTGGTGCCGTTACGGCGTCCGGAGCCGGGGGCCCGGGTGGCTGCCTGGCCCACCCGGGGCAGGGCCTTCTTGCCGCGGGTCGACAGCGCCTGACGGCGTTCGCGGCACCACTGCCGGACGCTGTTGGCGTCGGGTCCCAAGGCCGAGGGATTGCTTTGTGCGATCTCGCACAACTGATCGAGTTCGTCGCTGTTCGCGTCATCCGCGGTGGATGCCGACGCGGACGGCGTTTCCGTTGCGGCCGCGGCTGGCGCCACGACCGGAGTCGATGGTGCTTTGGGTCGCGTACGGGGTTTGGATGCAGAGACGGAGCCCTTCGCCGGCGCGAGCTTGCCGCCACGAGCCAGCAGGGCCCGACGGGCACGAGCCAGCTCGCGTCCGCTCAGGCCCGCCAGATCGGCCGGAGTCTCCACACGCAGCACGGCTGCCGGTACGTTGGCAGCCGGTGTCGCCGCAACCGGGGCCGCGGTAACCGGGGCAGGCCCCGGTGCTGCCGCGGGAGGCGGTGTGGATGGGGCGGCCGATGGCGCCGTGGCGACAGCGTTCTTTCCGCTATTGGTCATGGCGGCCCGTCGTGCGCGAGCGAGTTCTCTTCCGCTCAGGCCCGATGGCCCAGCCGACGCTGCCGCCGGCTGTGCCTTGGTGGGTCGTCCACCCGCCCGGTACGGGGTCGATGCGGCCCCGCCGTTCTGGGTAACCGCCTGTCGCCGCGCCTTGGCGGCCGCACGTCCCCTGGCCGCGTTTGTTGCAGTCTGTTCAGGCATGGTGCCTCCTCATGCTCGTCTCTGCACGCCGGACGGAACCGTCCGGCGACCCTTGGTCCCTCAGGCCCCGCGAACCACCACGAAGGCCGTACCCTGACTCTGGGTGTAGTTGTCGTAGCCGATCAACCGCACGTGGTGCCCGGGGTGTTCGCGGCGGCACGCCTCGATCTCGTTGAGGATGGCATCGACGTTCTGCTCGCCGAAGAACGGCAGCTTCCACATGAACCAGTAGTGGTTGAACGAGCGCGCGGGCTCGACATGCTCCACCGCCGGGTTCCAGCCCTGGGCCACGATGTACTCGATCTGCCGGCGCGTCTGGTCGGCAGTCATCGGGGGCAGGTACGAGAAGGTCTCGAACTTGATGGCTTGTTTGTAATCCTGAACATCAGACATGGTTCTGGCTCCTGATAGTCTTGACTTGGCCGGTGTGGCGGATCAGCGGTTCTGGACGTCGAGCTTGTCGACGGTGTCGAATTCGAACTTGATCTCTTTCCATGTTTCCATGGCGACCTTCAGTTCGGGGCTGTGCCGGGCCGCTTCGGTAAGGATTTCCTTGCCTTCGCGTTCCAGTTCGCGCCCGGAGTTGCGCGCTGCCACACAGGCTTCGAGGGCCACACGGTTCGCTGCGGCGCCCGCGGCGTTGCCCCAGGGGTGACCGAGTGTGCCGCCACCGAACTGCAGCACCGAGTCGTCGCCGAAGATGTTGACCAGCGCCGGCATGTGCCACACGTGGATACCGCCGGAGGCCACGGCGAAGACGCCCGGCATCGAGCCCCAGTCCTGGTCGAAGAAGATGCCGCGGCTGCGGTCTTCGGGAATGAACGATTCGCGGAGCAGGTCGATCCAGCCCAGCGTCGCCTCGCGGTCGCCTTCGAGCTTACCGACCACGGTACCGGTGTGCAGGTGGTCGCCGCCGGACAGGCGCAGCGCCTTCGCCAGCACGCGGAAGTGAATCCCGTGGGTCGGGCTGCGGTCGAGCACGGCGTGCATCGCACGGTGGACGTGGAGCATCACGCCGTTCTTGCGGCACCAGCGCGCCAGCCCGGTGTTCGCGGTCAGACCACCGGTCAGGTAGTCGTGCATGATGATCGGCATGTTGAGTTCTTTGGCGTACTCGGCGCGCTCGTACATCTCCTCGGGGGAGGGTGCGGTCACGTTCAGGTAGTGTCCCTTGCGCTCGCCGGTCTGGGCCTCGGAGGTGTGGATCGCGTCGGCGACGAACAGGAAGCGGTCACGCCAGCGCATGAACGGCTGGCTGTTGATGTTCTCGTCGTCCTTGGTGAAGTCCAGGCCGCCACGCAGGCACTCGTACACCGCGCGGCCGTAGTTCTTCGCCGACAGGCCGAGCTTGGGCTTGATCGTGCAGCCGAGCAGCGGACGCCCGTACTTGTTCATCTTGTCGCGCTCGACCTGGATGCCGTGCGGCGGTCCGTTACAGGTCTTCACGTAGTGCAGGGGAAAGCGGACGTCTTCCAGGCGCAGGGCACGAACGGCCTTGAAACCGAACACGTTGCCGACCAGCGAGGTGAACACGTTGACGATAGAGCCTTCTTCGAACAGGTCGATCGGGTAGGCGATCATCGCGTAGAAGGCGCTGTCGTCGCCGGGCACGTCCTCGATCGAGTACGCGCGGCCCTTGTAGTAGTCCATGTCGGTCAGCAGGTCGGTCCAGACGGTGGTCCAGGTCCCGGTGGACGATTCGGCGGCAACGGCCGCGGCGGCTTCTTCACGGTCGACGCCCGGTTGCGGGGTGATCTTGAAGCATGCCAGGAGGTCGGAATCCAACGGAACGTATTCCGGGGTCCAGTAGGTATGCCGGTAATCCTTCACGCCCGCGTCGTATTTCTTGACGGCCATTGATTGTCTCCTGCGCTTGTAGAAATCGGATGGTGAGATCGGAAGTCGGGTGAGAGTAGAAAGACCCATAGCCGATGGCAAATAGATAAATTAGATGATATAGATAGATCTTCGTCTATACATCGAGATCGGCAGTGTCGTGGCCTGGGTTTAGGCGAGGTATTCCACCTGGGGGAACCTGGGGATTATCACCCAGTTTGGCCGCGATTGGAACGTCTGCAACGCGACAGCGCTCGCCGCCGGCCCAGAAATGCCCCAAAACCGTGCGGGCTGCACCCGGTCGTGGTCCAGGCCCTCGCCCAAAGCGCCGATTCACGCGTGGTGCCGTGCCCGAGCCGTGCGGGGTGCGCCCGTTCCGGACACGCTCAAGTCGTCCCTGAGCGCTCGGAGATGGCCATCCATGGCTCGTGGGTGGGTGCCCGAGCCGTGCGGGGTGTGCCCGTTCCGGACACGCTCAAGTCGTCCCTGAGCGCTCGAAGATGGCCATCCATGGCCCTGGGGTCGGTGCCCGAGCCGTGCGGGGTGTGCCCGGTCCGGACCCGCTCAAGTCGTCCCTGAGCGCTCGAAGATGGCCATCCATGGCTCGTGGGTGGGTGCC
>PWGH01000160.1 GCA_003555285.1 Thioalkalivibrio sp. | reverse complement strand
CTGGGTGGTTCCCTTCGGCCAGGACACGCCGGCGCGGCTGATCGGCCGCGTGCTGCCCGATGTGCTGGTCAAAGGCGGCGATTACCGGCCCGAACAGATCGCCGGTCACGATGCGGTGGTGACCCACGGCGGCCGGGTGGAGATCCTGGATTTCCTCGACGGCTGTTCCACCACCGCCATGCTCGCCCGCCTGGGCGATCGTGACTGAAGGGCGGCGCGACAGAAGCTCAGCGCGGCCCGCCTGTTGATTCGTTCCCCTGTTCACGCTACACCGACCTATGCCACACCGATTGATGCCACACGGAGTCCCATCGACATGATCATCGTGACCGGAGGCGCCGGCTTCATCGGCAGCAACCTCGTGCAGGAACTGAACCGCCGCGGCCAGACCGACATCGCGGTGGTCGATGACCTCACCCGCGGCGAGAAGGCGCTGAACCTCGCCGATGCGGTGATCGCCGATTATTTCCATAAGGCGGATTTCCTCGAGCGTCTCGAGAAGGGCACCGCACCCGACCACCTCGAGGCGGTCTTTCACCTCGGTGCCTGCTCCTCCACCACCGAGTGGGACGGGCGCTACATGATGGACAATAACTACGCCTATACCCGGGTGCTCTTCCACGCCTGCCAGCGCCGGTGCATTCCCTTCATCTATGCCTCTTCGGCCTCGGTCTACGGCGGCGGCCGGGTGTTTGCCGAGGGCCCGGAGAACGAGCGCCCGCTGAACGTCTACGGCTATTCCAAGCTGTTGTTCGATCAGTACCTGCGCCGTCACCTGCACGCGCTGACCGCGCCGGTGGTGGGGCTGCGCTATTTCAACGTCTACGGCCCGCGCGAGCAGCACAAGGGCAGCATGGCCAGTGTCGCCCATCACTTTCAGAACCAGCTGGCCGAAACCGGCAGGCTGCGGTTGTTCGAGGGCTGTGACGGCTACGGAGACGGCGAGCAGCAGCGGGACTTCGTCGACGTCCGGGATGCCGTGCGCGTGAAGCTCTGGCTGCTCGAGCATCCGGAAGTCAGTGGCATCTTCAATCTGGGTACGGGCCAGGCGCGCAGCTTCAACGATATCGCGCGCGCGGTCATTCGGGCCTGGGGTTCGGGGACGATCGAGTACATCCCCTTTCCGGAGCACCTGAAGGGCCGCTATCAAAGCTACACCTGTGCCGACCTCGGCGCGCTGCGCGCTGCCGGCTGCGACCTCGAGTTCAGCGATGTGGAGACCGGTGTGGCCCGCTACGTCGCGGATACCCGTGCCCGGCGCGGGCCGGGCACCACGGAGTAACGCCCGTGGCCGAGGCCTCGGCGCGAGTCGCGCCGTTGGCGCCGCCGCCCGAGAGCCTGTGCATCGTCCGACTCTCGGCGATCGGCGACACCACCCATGTGCTGCCGATCGTTCGGACGATCCAGCGCCACTGGCCGCAAACCGCGATCACCTGGGTGATCGGGCGCACCGAGGCGGGACTGGTCGGCGATCTGTCCGGCGTCACCTACCGGGTGCTGGACAAGAAGGCGGGCATCCGGCGCTGCCGTCAGCAACTGCGCCGCGCGGAACACGGCCGTGTGCATGACGTGATCCTGCAGATGCAGGCCTCGCTGCGTGCGAGCCTGATCGCCACGGCCTTGCGCGGGCACCGCCGCATCGGCTTCGACCGGGCGCGGGCGATCAATGGCCAGTGGTTGTTCACCCGCGAAGCCGTCGCCGCCGTTGCCGAACAGCACGTGCTCGATGGCTTCTTCGGGTTTCTGGAACAGGCGGGTCTGCCGCAGCGGGAGCGGGTCTGGGACATTCCCGTGCCGGCCGAGGCGCTGCACTTCGCCGCCGCGCAGCTGCCCCACGGGGCCCCGATACTCGCCATCAGCCCGTGTTCGAGTGCGCGCCGGCGCAATTTTCGCGATTGGCCCGTGGATCGGTTCATTGCGGCCGCCGATCATGCGCACCGCCAGGGTCTGCGGGTGCTGCTGACCGGCGGCCCTTCGGAACGGGAGCGCGGCTATGCCGATGCGATTGCGGCCGGTTGCCGAGCCCCGGTCATCGATCTGGTCGGACGCACGAACCTGAAGCAGCTGGCGGCGGTGCTGGGGCGCTGTGCCGGGCTGCTGGCACCGGATTCGGGGCCGGCCCATATCGCCAGTGCGCTGGATGTGCCGGTGATCGGGTTGTATGCCACCTCCAATCCGCGGCGCACCGGGCCGTATCGCCATCGGGACTACGTGATCGATCGGTATCCCGATGCGGTGCGTCGCTTTCTGCGCCGCGAACCGGAACAGCTGCGCTGGGGTACCCGGGTGCGTGATCCGGAGGCGATGGCGATGATCACCGTCGAGGCCGTCTGCGCGCGCATTGATCATCTGGTCGGGGCGGGGGCATCCGCCGAAGCCTGAATACGCTGCGGGTCAAGGCGTACCCTTCAGGCGGCGCCGGTCAGGCGGTACCGGGTTCCAGGGCAGCCAGTGCCGCGATCACACGCTCCGGCGGCAGTTGGATCAGACAATTCAGGTGGCCCAGCGGACACTCGCGCTGAAAGCAAGGGCTGCAGTCCAGGTTCAGGCTCAGGATCCGGGCATTGGCGCTCAGCGGTGGTGTGTATCGGGGATCCGAGGACCCGTAGAGAGCGATGACCGGCACCCCGACCGCGGCCGCAACGTGCATCAGGCCGGAATCGTTGCTGACCACCGCACGCGCCGTGGACAACAGATCCACCGCCTGTGCCAGGCTGGTGCGACCGGCCAGGTCGATCACCCCGGGGGCCGTCGCGGCGATCGCGCGCGTGATGGGCTGATCGCGGGTGGAACCGAGCAGCCACACCACCCAGCCAGCCTGCAGGCGATCCCGGGCCACCGCGGCGAAATGCGCCTCGGGCCATCGTTTCGCGGGCCCGAATTCGGCGCCCGGACACAGGGCGAGCACGGGCGCTGAGCTGAACTTCAGCTGCAATGCCGCCGCAGCTGCAGCCGGGCCACCGGCCGGAATCTGCAGCCGTGGGGGTGGCGCGGCGGTGGTTGCGGCCTGCTGGCCTGGTTCGAACGCCCCATGGGGCTCAAACGCGTTGGGCCCCTCGAGGCGCTCGGCCTCGGTCGGCAAACCCAGATGGACAAAGCGATCGACGGTCCGGTAGAGCCGCCGTTTGTCGAGCGGCCGAATGTCGTTGAGCAACCCATAGCGCCACTCACCCCGGTACCCGGTGCGACGGGGAATCCGCGCCGCCAGCGCGGGCAGGGCCGCCTTCAGTGAACGGGGCAGCACGATCGCCTGCCCATAGCCCTGCGCGCGCAGCGAACGGCCCAGTTGCCAGCGCTTGCGCAGACCCAGTTCACCATGTGCCGCGGACAAGGCAATGGCCTGCCGGACCTCGGGCATGCGTTCGAGGAGCGGCAGGCTCCAGGCCGGAGCGATGACATCGATCGCCCGAGTCGGTTGCCGTCGACGCAGGGTGATAAACAGGCTTTGCGCCATGATCATGTCCCCCACCCAGGCGGGTCCGATCACCAATACCGGTGCCGGGTCCTGCGGCGGATCGGTCGGGTCGGTCGTGTTCACAGCGGTGACCTCGGGATGGCGGCGCGTGGGTGGGCTTTTTTATTCACGCCATTGCACCCGGTTTTCAAAGGTCAGGGTTTCGCCGCAGGCCGTGCAGGTGTACCGATAGCCAGCGCGTATCACCAGAGAATGGCGGCGGGCGCCGAGCTGATGGCTTCTACAGCGGCATTGATACAGGTAAACGCGCGTGCGCCGTCCGGTCAGGGGAGTCTGGTGCGTGACCCGGGGTGCGAAACCCAGGTGCTGCATCAATTCTCGCCACTCCGTGCCATGGGGGCGGACGGTTCCAAGGCCATAGCGTCTATAGACCACCGAATGCGCGACCTCGTGGGCAACGGTGGCCGGGAAATGCTCGGGCCAATCCTGGAGGAAGGCCTCCGTGTTGAAACGCAACATTTCAACGCCTCCGCGAATTCGCCATTGCCCGGCGGAACGGCCACGCAAGTCGAAGCGAAGTTCTGGCGCAGGGAGCGCATTCAGCCGCGTGTAAAATCCGGCGGCGGCGTTATGGATGGCCAGTTCTTGATCTGCATCGAGGCATCGGCGCATTGAATCTACCTAGCGTCAGGACAGAATGTCGGATGGGTCACTATCCGTCCATTTGTATGGAACAAAAAACCCCGAGGGAAAGTCATTCATGTATCCAGAAAACAACCGGGGACCATCAATGAACATCGAAGTGAAAAATATCAGTGAACTCAGTGCCGAGGAATTATACGCATTGGCGCGGGAGCGGGAGCAGCATGAGATCGAACAACGACAGGCGGAGCGCAGGGAGAAGCTCGAGGCACTGAAGGCACAGCGCAAGGAACTGGTCGCGCGGCACCGCAAGGAACTGGGCGAACTGGATCGGGAGCTCCAGGCATTGGGTGGCCGTGTCCCCAAGGGCCGCGCCGCCGAGGCCCAACGCCGCGGTGCCAGCGGTGGCCCGACCATCAGCCAACAGCTCTGCGACATCGTCGCGACGCAACCCGAGATGACGGTGCCCGAAATACGGGAAAAGGCCGAGGCCGCCGGGATCGATACCAAGAACATCAGCCAGACCCTCGCGTACCTCAAGCGTCAGGAGCGGTTGCTGTCGCCACGTCGCGGCGTATACACCGCAGCCTGAGGCCTCGGGACCCGTTCCGAAGGCGCTAGGCCGATCGCCGGGTGATTGATACCCCGCACCCGGTGGCAGGCTGTCGATCCATCGAGGTAGCGGAAAGAATCCGAGAAGGGCCCGAGGCGATTAGTCCGGGGCCGTCAAGGCGCCGGTCAACTCGAGGTGGGTGCCTGCGCAGTGCAGGCTGTGTTCGCCCTGAAACCAGCGTTGCAACTGGGCACCGGCAATTTGCTGGCGCCAGCCACGAGCGAGTATCGCATTGTCCTCGCCGCGCATTAGCGCGATCAAATCCTTGCGGCCCGCGACGGCCTCCGGACTGATGTGTTGTCGGCGGGCCAGCTCCCGCAGCAACGCCATACCGACGTCCGCGAGGACTTCTTCCGCTTCGTTCAACGTGTGGCGCTTGGCTAACGCAGGCCAGGCCTCCCGGGGAGTGGCCTGGCCCTTTTTCACGGCCTGCAGAAGTTCCATCGACTGGTTGTCGCTGAGCCCCTTCGGGGCGCCGCGCAGCGCGTTCAGATCCTGGAGGTGGCCGGGTCGTGCGCGGGCGATGGCCAGCAGGGCGTCATCGCTGACCACCCAACGGCGGGGCCGGTCGAGTTCCCGTGCCTGCATTTCGCGCCAGGCGGCCAGTTCTCTCAGGATCGCCAGTTCGGCCGGCTTCAATCGCTTGTGTCCGCTGACCCGCCGCCAGGCATTGCCGGGATCCGGCTGATACAACTCGATCCGGGTCAGGATCTCCATTTCCGGCTGGACCCAGGTCATCCGCCCCAGGTTTTCCAGTTCGCTTTGCAAGTCCAGATAGAGTCGGGTCAGGTAGCGCACGTCATCCCGGGCATAACTGAGTTGTTCGGGTTTCAGCGGACGTCGGGTCCAGTCAGTGCGCGACTGTGTCTTGTCGAGTTCATGCTGCAAAACGGCCTGGACCAGGTTGGCATAGCCGATCTGCTCCCCATGCCCCAACAGGCTGGCCGCGATCTGGGTATCGAAGACGGGCGCGGGTACGCGACCCGTCACCAGATACAGCACCTCGAGGTCCTGGCTGGCGGCGTGAAAAACTTTCAGGATCTCAGGGTCGTGCAGCAAGCCGATCAACGGACCGAGATCCGGCAGTGCCAGGGGATCAATGCAGGCAATGTGTTCGGGTGTGGCGATCTGAATCAGACACAGGCGCGGATAATAGGTTTTTTCGCGCATGAACTCGGTGTCGATGGCGACCCAGGGGCTGCCCGCGAGAGCGTCGAGCAGGCTCCTCAGCGCCGTTTCCGTTGCGATCAAGCCGTGATCATGCATCGGGTGATCATGCATCGGGGGAACCGGTGGTCCCTTGCTTGGCCGTGAAGGCGGCGACCTGTTCGGGTGTGGCCTCCTGCTGGTGGAGCCGCTTCCAATCGGAATAGGGCATGCCGTAGACGATCTCCCGAGCCTGTTCGAGATTCAGAGTCTCTCCATGCTTCTCGGCGGCGGTCACAACCCATTTGGCCAGGCAGTTGCGGCAGAATCCGGCCAAGTTCATCAGATCGATGTTCTGAACGTCCTTGCGTTCATCCAGGTGCTGGAGAAGCCGCTGGAAGACGTCGGCTTCGATTTGGGTGCGTTGGTTGTCTGTCATGGGTAAGGGGTCATCCGGTTGCGTGTTGGGGGTGGTCCGCGGGCCACGCTGTTTTCTTTGGCCGCTTTTCTCTTCATTTTATCTGAGTGGAGAAAGAGTCCGGCGTTCCCATGTGGTCCACAGGGGCCGGCCGCTGCCCGGGTGGGCATGATGCCCCGCCACCGGCACCCGGGTGCCGCCGCCGGCAAGGCCTCGAAACGGCTCAGGTCAGGTGCAGGAGCCAGCGTCGCCGGGCATCGCGCAGCAGGTGATAGATCAGGGGCCAGACCAGCGCGCTGGTCAGGATCGGGCTCCAGTACAGCAGGTTGTCCGGTGGAAAGCCGGTGGCACCCTGGATCCACAGTTGGAGGAACCGGACCAGGGCGACCAGAAGGGCGATGGCCACGGCCTGTTGCCAGACCGGAAACACCCGCAGGCGCGGATAGATCTGCAGCACGATGAACAGGGCGACCGCCAGCGTCAGCGCGTTCTGCCCCAGGACCTGCTGCTGCAGGATATCCAGGAACAGACCGGCCACGAAGGCGGTCAGGATTCCCACCCGGCGCGGAAAGGCCATGCTCCAGTAGATCAGGACCAACAGCACCCATTCTGGGCGTGCGGGCGCTACCAGTTCCGGAAGGGGGGTGATCGTCAAGCCGTAGGCCATCAGCAGGGAGATCGCCACGGGCACCGGCATGCCGACCGCAGGATTCATTCCCGGACCTCCGGCGACGTGTTCGGCGGTTCGGAGACGGGCTCTTCCGGATCCTCTTCCGCGTCCTCGGTCCACAACAACAAGGCCTCGCGGGAGCGGTCCAGGGCGGCCAGCGGTTCGGCCGCGATCAGCAGGAACGGCTGGCCGGGCTGATGTTCGACCGAGACGATCCGGGCCACCGGGTAATCGGCCGGGAAGCGTCCACCCAGCCCCGAGGTGAGCAACAAATCGCCCACCTCGATGTCTTCCTGGGGCGGGACATGACGCAGGTTCAAGCGCCGTGGATTACCGGTGCCCACCGCCAGCGAACGCAGGCCGGTGCGGGCGACGATCACCGGGAGGGCGTGGCCGGGGTCCGAGATCAGCAGGGCGGTGGAGTTCGCCCAATGGGCGTTCAGGATCTGGCCGATCACGCCGTCGGCATTGATCAGCGGTTGGCCCGGATAAACGCCGTCGAGCCGGCCCTTGTTGAGCACGACCTGTTGTCGGAACGGATCCAGATCCACGGCCAGCAGCTTGGCGATCTGCACGCGTTCGGTGGCCTGGGCCGAGGTGTGCAGCAGGGCCCGCAGCCGATCGTTCTCCATCTGCAGGGCGTCGAAGCGCAACTGCCGGGCGCGCAGCTGCATGTTGTCGGAGCGCAGCAACCGGTTTTCCATCACCAGTTGCTCGTGCCGGGAAAAGGAGTCCAGCACCCGGCGCCCCGCGCGGATCGGCAGATCCACCCCCAGCTGGACGGGGTAGGCCACCGTGGCCAGCAGGCTGCGCAGGGTCTGCAGTTGGTTCAGGCGATGATCCAGCGCCATCAGGGCGAGGGCGATCAGCACCACGGTCAGCAGACGCAGGACCGGGGAGGCACCGAGGCTGAACAGCGGCTTTTCGATGACGCCTCCTCCGGCCCGAGGGAACGCTTACTCGTTGGCCAGGAAGTCGACCCGCTTCTCGTCGAGCATCTCCAGCACCCGACCGCCGCCGCGCGCCACACAAGTGAGCGGATCATCGGCGATGACCACCGGGATGCCGGTTTCTTCCATGATCAGCCGGTCGATCTGCTGCAACAGCGCGCCGCCGCCGGTGAGCACGATGCCGCGTTCGGCGACATCCGCACCGAGTTCCGGCGGCGTCTGCTCCAGCGCCGTGCGCACCGCGGAGACGATGCCGTGCAGCGGATCCTGCAGCGCCTCGAGGATCTCGTTGCTGTTCAGGGTGAAGGACCGCGGCACGCCCTCGGCCAGGTTGCGCCCCTTGACCTCGATCTCGAGCAGGTCCTTGCCGGGGTAGGCCGAGCCGATCGCGTGCTTGATGCGTTCGGCGGTGGCCTCGCCGATCAGCACGCCGTAGTTGCGGCGCACGTAGGACATGATCGCCTCGTCGAAGGTATCGCCGCCGATACGCACCGATTCCGAGTAGACGATGCCGTTCATCGACAGCACCGCGACCTCGGAGGTGCCGCCGCCGATGTCCAGCACCATCGAACCCACCGCCTCATCGAGCGGGATGCCGGCGCCGATCGCCGCGGCGACCGGTTCCTGCAGCAGATAGACCTTGCGGGCCCCGGCGCCGAAGGCGGACTCGCGGATCGCCCGGCGCTCGACCTGGGTCGCGCCGCAGGGCACGCAGACCAGTACGCGGGGGCTCGGCCGGAAGACGCGACGCTCGTGCACCTTCTTGATGAAGTGCTGCAACATCTTTTCCGTCGTGGTGAAGTCGGCGATCACGCCGTCCTTCATCGGCCGGATGGTGATCACGTTCTCCGGCGTGCGTCCGAGCATCTTCTTCGCCTCGGTACCGACCGCCTCCAGCGAGCGCGGCCCGCCCGGGCCGCGATCCTGGCGGATGGCCACCACCGAGGGCTCATTGAGGACAATCCCTTGACCGCGCATATAGATCAGCGTGTTGGCGGTTCCCAAATCAATGGAAATATCGTTTGAGAACAGCCCCAAGACGCGTTTGAACATGGTTGAACCTGAAATGTGGCGGGCAGAAAAGGACGCCGAACTCTAGCAAGTCCGGGGCGTTTTGGGCAAGGTTGGGTTTATGGTAACTTTGCGCTCCGACGCCACTATACGTTGATCCTCGAACCATGTCCCTGAACCGTGATGAAGTGCAAAAAATCGCGCACCTCGCGCACCTGGCCATGGACGACCGGGAGGCCGAGGGGTACGCGGCTGCCCTGAGCGATATCTTCGACTTCGTGGCAGCCTTGAACGAGGCCGACATCGAGGGGGTCGCGCCCATGGCGCATCCCCTCGATGCCGAGCAGCGCCTGCGTCCGGATGCCGTGACCGAGGTGGATCAGCGCGAGCGGTTCCAGGCCTTCGCCCCCGCCGTCGAAGGCGGTCTCTATCTCGTGCCGCGCGTGATCGAATGATCCGAGCCCCGCGCCCCGCGCCCCAGCGACGGACCCAGCCACGGACAATAATGCCATGACACTCGATACCCTCTCCGGCTGGGCCCGGCACCTGCGTGCCCGCGACATCAGCAGCCGCGAATTGACCGCGTTCTATCTGGAGCGCATCGAGCGCTTCGACGCGCTGCTCAATAGCTTCGTGACCACGACCCCGGAGGCGGCCCTGGCGGCCGCAGACGCCGCAGACCGGCGCCTGGCCAGGGGCGAGGCCGCGCCCCTGCTCGGGCTGCCGGTGGCGCAGAAGGACATCTTCTGCACCGAGGGGGTGCGCACCAGCTGCGGTTCGAAGATGTTGGACCCGTTCATCGCGCCCTATGACGCGACGGTGATCGAGCGCATGAATGCGGCGGGCGCGGTGATGCTCGGCAAGACCAACATGGACGAATTCGCGATGGGTTCGTCGAACGAGACCAGTTACTACGGGCCGGTGCGCAATCCCTGGGATCCGGAGCGGGTGCCCGGGGGCTCCTCCGGGGGCTCGGCGGCGGCGGTGGCCGCGCGCCTGGTGCCGGGGGCCACCGGGACCGATACCGGCGGCTCGATCCGCCAGCCGGCAGCCTTCTGCGGCGTGACCGGGATCAAGCCGACCTACG
>PWGH01000278.1 GCA_003555285.1 Thioalkalivibrio sp. | reverse complement strand
GCCTGCAGCCGCGGCTGCAGGGCGGCATCGGCATCCAGAGCAGCCAATGCGCCGCCGGCGAAATCCACCACATAGCGACGCAGCGACCGCGGTGGCGGCGGCACCACGCCCGGCACCGCACCCCAGCCGGAGCGACTGCGCACCACACGCGCCGGCGGGTCTCCGGGGGGCTGGTCATCGAATAGGGTCAGGCGATAGCGGTAGCGGCGATCGTCACCGGCCCGGAAAGGCGCCTCGCCGACCCAGTAGGCGACGATGTTGTCCTCGGTCTCCGAGCGCGTCGGGATCTCCACCAATTCCACGCCGCCGGTACCCCAGTCACCCTCTAGCGGCGTAACCCACTGGCTGGGACGACGATGGTATTGCGCCTCGAGGTCCAGATACCCGGCGAAATCACGGTGGCGTTGCACCAGGCCGAAGCCACGCGGTTGGTGGTCGCGCAGCGAACTGACGCGCAGCTGCCGCGGGTTGCTCAACGGGCGCCAGATCCACTCCCCAGCCGCGTTGTGCTGCATCAGTCCCTCGGAATCGTGGACCCGGGGCCGGAAGTCGTCGTACCCGCCACCGCTGTCCGGCCCGAACAGGAACATGCTGGTCAACGGCGCGACGCCCAGCATCGCCACGTCCTCGCGGGCGAATAATCGCGCCTCCACGTCCATCGTCACCGTCTCCGCGACCCGAAGATCGAAGCGGTAGGCCCCACTGACCGACGGGCCATCCAATAGCGCCAGGAGGGTCATGGTGTCGCCCTCCGGCGTCGGGCGCAGCAACCAGAACCGGCGAAACGCGGGAAATTCCTCGCCGCCCGACCGTGCGGTGTCGATCGCAAGCCCGCGCGAGGACAGCCCATAGACGTGTCCCGGCCCCACCAGCCGAAAATACGAGGCCCCGAGAAAGACCAGAACCTCATCCTTGTACGCGGGACCGTGGAGCGGGTAATGCAGCCGGAAGCCGGCAAAGCCCAGGTCCTCGGGCAGGTTCGCGTCCAAACCCTGCGCCTCGGCCTCGTAGCGGAACAGCATCGGATCGAAGGCGATCGGGTGTTTCGCGGTACGATCCACCTGATGCAGCGAGACCGGATGCGGAAACAAGAAACCGGGATGGAAAAACTGCACCTCGAAGCGCGTCTGATCACGCCACAGGGCGGCCTCCGAGCGGAAACGGATGGCCCGGTACTGGTCGTAGTCCATCGCCCGTAGCGTCCCTGGCAACGCCCCGCTCGGGGGCTGGTAGGCCGCGCGGGCCCGGGCCTCGGCCAGTGCGGTTACCGCCTCGAACAGCGCCTGTGCCGTTTCCGGATCGGCGGCCTCGGCCGGCGTCGCAGCCGGCCCCAACAGCGCCTGCGCCACGTCCACACCGGAGGCAGAAATCTCGGCCAGACCGGAAACGTCGGCCAAACCAGGGATCTCGGCCAGATCGGGGGTCTCGGCCAGGCTGGCAGCCCCCCAAACCAGCACGGTGCCGATCATTGCCATCGCCATCCAACGTCGCCATTGCATTCGGTCACCCCCTTCTATGCACCATGGACAACCTCCGTGTGCAAACGTTGTCACAAAGAACTGGCATCATGACGGCCCATCGGCCCGACCGATCGGATCCCTGACCGCCTGCAGCGTCGACCGCCCCGCTGCCGTTATCCCCGGAGACCCGATGCTACGCCTGCTTTTCGCCTTCGCCCTGCTGAACTTGTACCTGCTGGCGCTGGAGATTCCCCGTTATGCCGGCTTCGGGCCGAACGGGCTCGCGCTCGAGGCCTTGGTGCTGGTGGGTCTGTTCATCCTGCTGCCTCCGGGGCGCTACAGCAATGCCCTGGCCTGGGTGGTGGGCGTGCTGCTGGGGCTGCTCACCCTATTGACCGTTGCCGATGCCCTCACCCGGATCAGCCTGTCCCGCCCGGTGAATGTTTACCTGGATTACCCGCTGCTGCGCTCGGTCTACCACCTGATCGACGGCAATGCCTCGCTGGCCGGCGCGATCCTGGTGCCGCTGGCCCTGCTCGCCGCCTTCGGCGGCATCGTGCTGCTGTTTCGCCGGCTGCTCGGGCGCCTGCCGAGTCGACCCGTTCGGGCGCCCCCCGCGCTCGCGATCGCGCTGCTTCTGGTCGGCACCGCCGGGATCACGGCCTTTCACGCCGGACCCGCGGTGCCCAATCTGCCGCGGGCGATCACCCCGGGCCTCACCCTGGCCCTGGACCAGATCAAGGCCGTACGCCGCGCGCATCGCGAGGAACGGCGCTTTGCCACTGTACTCGAGGAGCGCCCGGAAACCGAAGCCGGTCGGGCGCTTCCCGGGCTGGCCGGCACCGACGTGATCATCGGCTTCATCGAATCCTACGGGGTTTCCAGCGTGTTCGACCCGCGCTATGCACCCGTTGTCGGACCCCGACTCGACACCCTGGAGGCCGAGGTCGCCGCCGCGAACCTCACGATGGTCAGTGGCGTTCTGGACGCACCGATTTTCGGCGGGCAGTCCTGGTTGGCCCATGCCTCGGTGCTCAGCGGCCTGTGGATCGACAGCCAGATGCGCTATGAATTCCTGCTCGCCACCGAACGCGGGAGCCTGGCGCGGGACTTCGAGCGCACCGGCCACCGGACGGCGATGCTGATGCCCGCGATCAACCTGCCGTGGCCCGAGGGCCGCTGGTACGGCTTCGAGGCGATCTACGAGTCCGCCGACATGGCCTATACCGGCCCGCCCTTCAACTGGGTCGCGATGCCCGATCAGTACACCTGGTCCTTCCTGGAAAACACCGTGCGGCGCAGCGATGCGCGGCCGGTGTTCGCGCTGTTGGCGCTGCTCAGCAGCCATGCCCCCTGGGTGCCGATCCTGCCGGTGCTCGACGACTGGGACCAGATCGGCGATGGCCGGATCTTCCGGCAGTGGGAGGGTCTCGGCGAGGCCCCCGAGCGCCTGTGGCTGAACCCGGACCGCGTCCGCGAACACTATGCCGAGTCGGTCGCCTATGCGGTCCAGGTCGCGGGCGCCTACGCCACCCGCTACACCGACCCCCAAACGCTGTTGATCCTGCTCGGCGATCATCAGCCGGCCCGTCTGATCACCGGGCTGGATCCTGCACCGGGCGTCCCGGTGCATGTGATCAGCGGCGATCCGGCGCTGCTCGAGCCGTTCCGGGCCCGCGGCTTCGTCGACGGCGCGTGGCCCCCGGAGGCCACGAGCCTCGGCGGGCTGGATGACCTGCGCGGCTGGCTGCAGCACGGCTTTGGGACTGGTCCCACCTTCGCCAACCCACCTTCGGAGGACCCCCGATGAACACGACCCCCACCATCCGCCACCGGCGGCGCACGCCCTTGCTGGCCCTACTGCTGTGGCTGCCGGTTTCAATAGCCGCTCCCGTATCCCTTGCCGCCTTCGACGGCCCGCTGTTCGACACCCACCTGCACTACAACGCCGCCCACGTCGAGGCGCTGTCACCGCCGGCGGCGGCCGCGGCACTGACCGAGGCCGGGATCGAACGCGCGGTGGTGTCCTCCCGGCACGATGACCTGCTCGAGGCCCTGATGCGCGCCAAGCCCGGCGGCATCCTGCCCTTCCTGGACATCTACGCGACACCGGATCACAAGGACACCTGGATGCACGATCGCGGCCTGCCGGAGCGCATCCGCGCCCGACTCGATGCCGGGCTGAAGACCGGCGCCTGGCGCGGTATCGGCGAGTTGCACCTGTTCGCGGACGACCGCCACGCGGCGGTCTTCACCGAGTTGCTGCAGATCGCCCGGACCCGGGACCTGCCGGTGATGATTCACGGCGATCCGGCGGTGATCGACCGGGCCTATGAGGTCGAACCCGAGCTCACCATCCTCTGGGCCCATGCCGGGACCTTTCCCATTCCCGCGCTGATCCGGGACTACCTGTCCCGTTACCCGAAGCTGTACGTCGATCTCTCGATGCGCAGTGCACGGCTGTACGGGGATGGCTTCATGCCCCTCGACTGGCAGGACCTGTTGATCGATCACGCCGACCGCTTCCTGGTCGGCGCCGATACCTTCAGCCACCGCCGCTGGCTCGAGGTCGAGCAACACGTCGCCGACATCCGCGCCTGGCTCGCCCAACTCCCCCCCGACGTCGCCCGCCGCATCGCCACTGAAAACGCCCACGCCCTCTTCGGCGATGATGGCGCAGCGCGCGCGCCCCTGCAGCACCCCGCAATCGCTGGCGTAACGCCGTGACCTCCGCCGCGTAGGCGGGACGGCGACCGCCCTGCTGCCGACCCCCGCCAGCGGATGCGGGACACTGCCGGGGCACGCCTTCTGCCGGGCGTTCAATGGTTCAGGCGTTCGCCCTCTGTTCTTTTAATGGCCTGCAGCGGCGAAAAACTCCGTTCCACCTCCAGCTGCAGGCCTGCGTGCCAGGCGGCGATGGCGGGCTCGTAGTGAGCCCGCAGGGTGTCCTCGAACTCGGTTCGCAGCTGCTGCAAGTGCGCGTCCCACTCGTTGATCAATGCGTCGCGATTGCGCCATTCGTCCGCGTTCAACAGCGCCCAGTCGGTGGCCACCCAGGCAGCACCGCCCACCACCAGCGCACATCCGAGCACTGCCGGCCCGGTGGCGGCACAACCGAGGGCACTGGCGCCGGCCGCCCCCGCGCGGCTCACACCGCGCGCCGCGGCCCGTCCCGACAGCGCGCCCGCCGAACCTGCGGCGAGCCGGGTCAGGATCGGTGCGGCCGCCAGGCCGCCGGCGCCGACCGAGGTCGCCGAGATGCGGGTCAGGAATTCGCTGCGACCATGACCACTGAACTCTGCTGCCAGGTCGTCCAGGGTCAACGTGGCGCGTGGGGCACGGTCGGTCGCCACCGGCTGCGCAGTTGTCGTCAAGCGCAGCAGCTGGGCCAGCCAGGCGGCCTGGAGTTCGGCGGCCTCGGTTCGAAACTCGCTCTGCAGCCGGGCCTCGATCGCACCGATCTGCGCCCCCAGGGGCACATTTCCAAAGATCAGGGTGGCGGCGCGATCGGCCAGGTAGTCGCCTTCGGAGAGCCCGGTGCGTTGCAGCAGCAGCATGGACAGGCGTGCGTATTCGCCGGTCAGGGAGAAATACCAGTCAGCATACGCCGGCAGACGGCCGTGAAATTCGTCGAACAGCGCATCCAGTTCGGCTGCCAGCACCGCGTGCAGTACGGCCGTCGCGTGTTCCCGGCCCCGCTCGGCCTGCCACGCCGAGTGCCGCCCGAGGCGCTCGGCCGCCTCGGGCGGCACCCGAACCGGCGCGCCCTGGAGGACGAGGTCATAACCGGGTTCGGGGGCCAAAAGCCGCTGCCCAACACGCGGATCGAGGACCAGTGCCAACAGCAGCCCGAGTGCAATCGCCAGCACCAGCAGGCGCACAAGCGTCCCGAGACGCAATCGCTCTGCCCGTCGATCAGGGGGTGAATCAGGGGGTGAATCAGGGGGATTCGTCGTCATGCGGATCGACTCCCGGATGCCATTCTCGCCAGTGCACCAGACTCAGCACCGACGCGCAAATCACCAGATAGGCCCAGAGCATCACGGCATCGGCGGCCAGCCACACGGCCCAGCCGATGAATTGCAGCACCGGTGCCATCACGCCGGGCAAAAGCTGCTGCCCCAGCCACCACACCAGCGCATCCTTCGCCGCCGCCGCCTGCAACAGGATCAGCAGGCCTTCGCTGCGCGCCTGCTGGCGGCCGATCTCCCAGAGCATGGCCTCGGACAGGGTCAAGGCCCCCAGATCCGGATAGGACTGGAAGACCGCCGCGATCGCCAACACCAGGAACAACAACCCGAAATTCAACGCCATCGCCAGACGCAGGGCCAGGACCGGCCGAAACCGCGGCACCGCATGGGGCAACAGGCGCCGGGACGCCAGGTGCCAAAGGCCCACAAAGACCGGAAGATTCAGCACCCACGCCGCCGGCAAGTGCCAGCCGGTGGGCCGGACCGCCGCGACCAGCAGCAGGGCCGCCAGCGGCACGGCCAGAAGCAGCTTGAGCACGGCGACTCCGGCACCGCCGCGCAGCCACCGATGCCAGTAGCTGGCATCGCGGATCGCGCCGCGCAGGAAGATTCGCCGGCGGACCACTGCGCGCAACCACAGGCCCGGCAGCATCAACAGCGCCAGCCCCAAGCCGCAGGCGAGCACCAGCGCGTCCGCAAGCGCCGTGCCGAAGACGGCCGCCAACCCCAGCAACACCGGCACCGGCAGCAGCCAGAGCATGTCGTCCAGCATGGCCCGTACGGCGTCCCTTCCGACCGGGCGCAACGCACTCATCACGCACCCAGAATCCAGCCGACCCAAGCCAATGCCACGCCGACCAGCAGCAGCACAGCGAACAGACTGGGCAGTGCCCCCCCCCGGATCATGTCGATCACCCGCAGGCGATTGCTCCCGAAGACGATGGCGTTCGGCGGTGTGGCCACCGGGAGCATCAGCGCCACCGAAGCGGCCAAGGCCACCGGCACGATCAACAACAGCGGTGCCAGGCCGGCCTCCACGGCCAGTGCCGCCACCAGCGGCAGCAGGGTCGCAGTGGTCGCGGTGTTGCTGGTCACATGGCTCAGCGTCATGGTCAGCAGGATCACCCCGACCACCAGCATCCAGAACGGCAGATCCACCGCAACCTGCAGCGACTGGGCGACGACCTCGGCCAGCCCGCTACCTTCGATCGCCGCACCCAGGCTCAGGCCGCCGCCCACCAGCAGCAGCACGCCCCACGGCAGGTCCCGTGTGTTCTCCCAGGCGAGCAGGTAGCGCTGCTCAGGCCGCCCGGAGGGCAGAATGAACAGCACGGCCGCCCCGAGCACCGCAATCCCGGGATCGGTGAGTTCCAGCGGCAACAGGTGGTTCAACACCGGCCGCAGCAACCAGGCCAATGCGACCAGCGCGAAGACCAACCCGACCCGACGTTCCGCAGAGGACCAGGCACCCAGATCCTTGCGCTGCTGGTGGAGCAGATCGCCCAAGCCGACCAGTCCAATCCGGTGCACGGGGAAGACCCAGTGGGTCAGGGACCACCAGGTGAACAGCAGCAGCACGGCCGCGATCGGAGCGCCCATGACCAACCATTCGACAAAGCCGATTTCTACGTCGTAGCGTTCGCTCAGAAAGGCCGCGGCCAGGGCGTTCGGCGGCGAGCCGATCAGGGTCGCCATGCCGCCGATGTTGGCGGCAAACGCAATCCCCAGCAGCAGCGCCACTGCGGGGCGCGATCCGGCCGCCTGACCCTGTGGATCCGACTCGACCAGGGCCAGCACCGACAGGCCGATCGGCAGCATCAACGCGGCGGTGGCGGTGTTGCTCACCCACATGCTGAGGGATGCGGTGGCCAGCATGAACCCTCCGATCAGACGATCCAGGCGGGTGCCCGAGAGGCTCAGGATCGCCAGGGCCACCCGCCGGTGCAGGTTCCAGCGCTGCACCGCCAGGGCGACGGCAAAGCCACCGACGAACAGGAAGATCAGGGGGTTGGCATAGGGGGCGGTGGCCTCCTGAATCGGCATCACCCCCAGGACCGGCAGCAGCGCGATGGGCAGCAGGGCCGTGACCGGGATCGGTGCCGCCTCGGTGACCCACCAGATCGCCATGAACAGGGTCAGGCCCAGGACCACCCAGGCGTCCGGTGCGATTGCCTCCGGGGCCGGCACCAGCACGAAGCCAACGAATACCAGGGGTCCAAGCCAGCGCCCGATGCGGCCCATCGGATCCGATTGCTGCAGCAACGTCTCCACGGCGTCTCCAGTGAGGGGCCCGATCGAGGCCGCGTTGAATCGGCGTCCCGCAACCACCATGATAAGGCATCCCATCCAAGCGTCCATCGCGCTGGCGATGCCTCGATACACCCCACGCTCAGACGCGCCGGCGCTTCGACACCAAAGCCGACCAAAAACCTCGGGAATTGCATCCTGGGGGGCGTATGACTATCTTTCGTCACCATGTCCCTGGCGAAGCATTCGCTATCCACCAACAAGGAGATCCCCAATGGCACACGAATTGCCCCCGCTGCCCTACGAAAAAAACGCCCTGGAGCCGCATATTTCGGCCGAGACGCTGGAATTCCATCACGACAAGCATCACGCGACCTATGTGACCAAACTGAACGGCCTGCTGCCCGGCAGCGCCTTCGAAAATGCCTCACTGGAAGACATCATCCGCGATGCCCCGGCCGGCGGCATCTTCAACAACGGCGCCCAGGTCTGGAACCACACCTTTTATTTCAACTGCATGGGCCCCAATGCCGGCGGTGCGCCCACGGGCAAGGTCGCGGATGCGATCAATGCGGCGTTCGGCTCCTTCGATGCCTTCAAGGAAAAGTTCGCCGAACACGGTGTGAACAATTTTGGTTCCGGCTGGACCTGGCTGGTCCAGAATGCCGATGGATCCGTGGAGATCGTGAACACCTCCAACGCCGGCAACCCGTTGCGCGACGGCAAGACGCCCCTGCTCACCGCCGACGTCTGGGAGCATGCCTATTACATCGATTACCGCAATGCTCGCCCCAAGTACCTCGAGAGCTTCTGGAACCTCGTGAATTGGGACTTCGTTGCCAGTCAGATGAAATAGTCCGACAATCCCGGTAATGGTGTCGCACCGCCGGGTGCGGCCCGATCCGAGGCCGGTGCGCCGTCGTCTGATGCCACCGGCCTTCTTCATTCAAGCCGATTGCCGATCAAGCCAGCCCGTGGCCTGACCGGCATTCGTTTTTTGCCCGGAGAGCCCGACGATGTTCGATGCGCTGCAAACCACCTACAATCGCCTGCCGGTCGCCTTCGAGCGCGGCGAAGGTGTGTGGCTGTGGGATACCGAAGGCCGACGATACCTCGACGCCCTGTCGGGCATCGCCGTCTGTGGCCTGGGGCATGCACACCCCAAGATCGCCAGCGCGATCAGCGACCAGGCGCGCACGCTGATCCACACCTCCAACCTGTACCGGATACCGTTACAGGAACAACTCGCTCGGCGCCTGTGCGCGCTGGCGGGAATGGAACAGGCCTTCTTCTGCAACTCCGGTGCCGAGGCCAACGAGGCCGCGATCAAGCTGGCGCGACTGCACGGGCATCGTCGCGGCATTGCGGTACCGAAGATCATCGTGATGGAGGGCAGCTTCCACGGACGCACCCTCGCCACCCTGTCCGCGACCGGGAACGCCCGTATCCAGCAGGGCTTCGAACCCCTGTTGGAGGGCTTCGTCCGCGTCCCCTTCGGCGATGCGGCAGCGGTCGCCGAATACGCCGAGGATCCGGATATCGCGGCCATCCTGGTGGAGCCGATCACCGGTGAGGGCGGCATTCGCATCCCGCCGAGCGATTACCTGCACAACCTGCGGTCACTCGCCGACCAGCACGACTGGCTGCTGATGCTTGACGAGATCCAGGCGGGCATCGGGCGGACCGGCCAGTGGTTCGCCTTCCAGCACGAGGCCATCGTCCCGGACGTGCTGAGTCTGGCCAAGGGACTCGGCAACGGCATGCCGATCGGCGCCAGCCTGGTTTCCGGGCGTGCCCGCGGCCTGTTCACCCCCGGCAGCCACGGCACCACCTTCGGCGGCAATCCGCTCGCTTGCCGCGCTGCGCTCGCCGTGCTCGACGTGATGCAGGAAGAGGCGCTGTGCGAAGACGCCGAGCGCCAGGGCGAGGCCCTGCAGCGGCTGCTGGACGAACGCCTGAAGGACTGTCCGGCGGTGCGGGAGATTCGCGGCCGCGGCCTGATGCTGGGCATCGAACTCGATCGGCCCGCCGGGGATCTGGTGCGCATGGCGCTCGATCGGGGCCTGCTGTTGAACGTGACCGCGGAACGGGTGATCCGCCTGTTGCCGCCGCTGATTCTCAATGATGCGCAGACCACCGAGATCGCCGACACGGTGTCCCAGATCATCCTGCAATTGGTGGCCAGGGATGCTCACAAAGAAATTGAAGATAAAGGAATAACCGCATGACCATTCGTCATTTTCTCTCGTTTTCCGATCTGACGGGGGCCGAGGTGCGGGCCCTCCTTCAGCGCGCCATCGCGCTCAAGCAAGAGACGCGGGATCGGGTGCACCATGACCACATTCTGCGCGGCAAGATGCTCGGGATGATCTTCGAGAAATCCTC
>PWGH01000049.1 GCA_003555285.1 Thioalkalivibrio sp. | reverse complement strand
CGCCTTCCAGCCGAGTCTGCACCAACTGCGCATCGGCCGGTAGGCGGAATTCTACGTCCAGGTCCCGGGCCAGCGCCGCCAGGGCCATAGGGTCGTCGAAGGCCACGTGATGACGACGCGCCGCCAGCCCGACCAAGCGATACAACGCGCCACTGTCGAGCAGGTGCCAACCCAATTCACGGGCGATGCGCTGGCTGATCGTGCCCTTGCCCGCGCCGCCCGGCCCGTCGATGGTCACGACCGGGGTCATGCTGCGATCTCCAGACCGGCCGTTCGGGCCAGTGCCGGGAAACCCGGAAAGGAGGTGGCCACGTTCTCACAGTCCTCGATCCGCACCGGACCGGTGGCCCGCAGTGCGGCCATCGCAAAGGCCATCGCGATGCGATGATCGCCGTGGCTCTGGACCGTCCCGCCGGTCAGGCTCGGGCGCCCCTGGATCCGGATGCCGTCCGGCTGCACCACACATTCCACGCCCAGGGCGGTCAGGCCATCGGCCATCACCTGGATGCGGTCGCTCTCCTTGACCCGCAATTCCGCCGCGCCGGTCAACACGGTCTCGCCCTCGGCGCAGGCTGCGGCAATGAACAGCGCCGGAAACTCGTCGATGGCCAGCGGCACCAGTTCTTCCGGGATGGCAATCCCCTGCAAGGGTGCCCAATCCACCTGCAGGTCGGCGACGGGTTCACCGCTGACCTCGCGTCGATCCAGCACCTCGATCGAGGCGCCCATCAGACGCAGGATGTCGATCACGCCGGTGCGGGTCGGATTCACCCCGACATGGCGCAGGTGCACCGACGAACCGGCGGCAATACTCGCCCCCACCAGGAAGAAGGCCGCCGAGGAAATGTCGGCCGGCACCTCCACCGGGGTCGCCGTCAGCCGTCCACTGCCGGTGACACAGGCACGGCGCCCGTCCCGGCGCACCGGATACCCGAAGCCCTGGAGCATGCGCTCGGTGTGATCGCGGGTCGGCGCCGGTTCAGTCACGCAGGTCTCGCCGTGGCTCCAAAGACCCGCAAGCAGCAGCGCCGACTTGACCTGCGCGCTGGCCACGCGCAAGTCGTGCGTCTCGCCGTGCAGGGATTGCCCACCATGAATTCGCAGCGGCGGCGTTCCGGCGGGTCCGGTGTCGATTCGGGCTCCCATCCGCGCCAGGGGCTCGGTCACCCGACGCATCGGCCGCCGGGTCAGCGACGCGTCTCCCGTGAGTTCACTATCAAAAGCCTGCCCGGCAAGAACCCCGCACAACAGGCGCATCGCGGTGCCGGAATTGCCCATGTCCAGCGGCCCCGGCGGCGCCTGCAGGCCGTGTAGGCCCACGCCGTCGATGATCACGGTGGTGGACTCCGGCCGCTCGATCGCCACACCCATCGCCTGAAAGGCCGCGAGGGTCGCCAGGCAGTCCTCGCCATCAAGAAATCCGGTGATGCGGGTGCGGCCGTCGGCCAACGCACCCAGCATGATGCAACGGTGGGACAAGGACTTGTCGCCGGGAACCCGCAGTTCGCCCTGCAACGAGCCGCCGGGGCCGACATGAAAGGTGCTGGTGATTGTGCTCATTGGTCCAATTGTACCTGCATCTGTTCGCTGAACCGGTCCCGCGCCGCCTTGGCAAAACCGAAGCGGGATTCCAGTGTCGCGCCGTCGCCGGCGGCAATCACCGCGCGCAGGCCGTCGAGATCCCGCTGAAACTGATCCAGCATGGTGAGAATGGCCTCCCGATTGGCCAAGCAGATATCGCGCCAGACCACCGGATCGCTGGAGGCAATGCGGGTGAAGTCCCGAAAGCCCCCGGCCGCGTAATGAAAGATCTCGTCGCTGGCACCGGACCGGGCCAGGGATTCCACCAGCGCAAAGGCCAGCACATGGGGCAGGTGGCTCGTTGCCGCAAGGATGTGATCGTGGTGGGCAGGGGTCATGAACTCCACCCGGGCACCAGTCGCCTGCCACAACTGGGCGGCACGCTCGGTGGCCAGCGGACTGGTTTCGTCGGCGGGCGTCAGGATCACCAGACGGTCCTCGAACAGCGACGGGAAGGCGGCGCCCACCCCGCTCTTCTCGGTTCCCGCAATCGGGTGACCGGCGACGAAATGGCGCGGCAAGGTGCCAAAACCGGCCCGCACCGCGTCGATCACCGCCTGCTTGCTGCTGCCGACATCGGTCAGCAGGGCCGCTTCCGGCCAGTGCCCGGCAATCGCCTCAGCGAGTCCGCGCATGGCGCCCAAAGGCACCGCCAACACCCCGACATCGGCCTCGACGCAGGCCGCCGCCGGATCGGTGGTCCAGCGGTCGATCACGCCCAGGCGCACGGCCTCCTCCAAGTTCTCCGGGCTCCGCGAGCAGCCGATGACCTCGGCCACCGCGCCGGCCTCCCGCAGTGCCAGCGCGAGCGACCCGCCGATCAACCCCACCCCGAAAATGACCAGGCGCTGGATCACGGTGCGAGCACCGTATCGAGAGCCGCCAGGAAACGGGCATTCTGCGCCGGGGCGCCGATGGTCACCCGCAGATGGTTTGGCAGGCCGTAATTCGCTACCGGACGCACGATCACGCCCTCGCGCAACAGCCGTTCATAGACCGGCCCGGCGGGCTGTCCGAAATCCAGCGTAAGAAAATTGCCGACCGAAGGAATGAACGCCAGCCCCCGCTGCGACACGCCGGCGACGACCTGACGCAGACCCTCCCGGTTGACCTCGCGGCTGGCGACGACATGGCGCGGATCCCCCAGGGCGGCCAGGCCGGCGGCCTGCGCCAGGGCATTGACATTGAAGGGTTGGCGCGCGCGGTTCAGCAGTTCGGCGATGCGCGCGGAGGACACCGCATACCCAAGACGCAACCCCGCCAACCCGTGAATCTTGGAAAAGGTCCGGGTGACCATCAGGTTGGGAAAGCGCTCGAGCCACTGCATCGCCTGCGGATACGCTGCCGCCTCCACGTATTCCGCATAGGCCTCGTCGAGCACCACCAGCGTCTCCGGTGGGACTGCGGCCAGAAAACGTTCCAGCGCATCGGCCGTAACCCAGGTGCCGGTCGGATTGTTCGGGTTGGCGATGAAGACGACGCGGGTGCTGGCATCGATTTCGGCCGCCATCGCCTGCAGATCGTGTCCATACGGCTGTTCCGAGTCCGCCGGCAGCGCCGCGGCGACCCGGGCCTCGGCGTTCACCGCCTGCACCACCAGCGGATACACCGCAAAGGCGTGGCGGGAAAAGACCGCGCTGCGCCCCGCCGCGAGCCAGACCCGTGCCACCAGCTCCAGGATCTCGTTCGAGCCGTTCCCCAGCGTGATCTGCTCCGGAGTCACCCCATGCTGCGCCGCCAGCCCCTCCTTCAGCGCAAGGCCATTGCCGTCCGGGTACACATGCACCTGTCCGAAGGCCGCCTGCATCGCCGCGAGCGCGTTCGGGCTCGGACCCAGCGGGTTTTCGTTGGACGCGAGCTTCACCGCATCGCGAATGCCCAGCTCGCGCTCCAGCGTCTCCACCGGCTTGCCCGGCTGATACGGCTGCAACCCTTGCACTCCGGCCACCGCCAGCGCATTGAAATCCACCATCAGTCGTCCCGTCCCATCCGTCCGGATCCAAAAGAAAAAACGTCGCGCACGCTAGGTCGCGGCTTGGGGATAGCTGCCGAGGATCTTGATCAGGTCCGAGGCCGCGCGCAATTGCTCCAGGCAGGCCGCCACCGGCGGATCCTCCTGATGCCCGAGCAGGTCCAGGAAGAAGACGTAATCCCAGTTCACGCAGCGTGACGGGCGCGACTCGATGCGGGTCAGGCTGATGCCGGCCTCGGCAATGGGCTTCAACAGGCCGAACAGCGAGCCGGGGCGGTTCCGGGTGCTGAGCATGATCGAGGTTCGGTCGCGCCCGGTCGTCGTGGTTTCCAGGTGCCCGATCACCAGAAAGCGCGTCGTGTTGTCGCTGCGGTCCTCGATGTTGCGGGCGAGAATCCCCAAACCGTAGCGCTCGGCCGCGGCCTCGCTGGCAATCGCCGCGGCGCCCGGCCGTTTGCCGGCCGCCTCGGCGGCCCGGGCATTGCTGGCCGCCGCCACTTGCTCCACCCCCGGCAGGCTGCGATCCAGCCATTGCCGGCACTGGGCCAGGGCCTGCGGATGCGCCATCACCACCTCCACGGCCTCTAGCCGATCACCGCGCGCCAGCAGGTGGTGGTGCACCGGCAGGATTACCTCGCCGCAGATCTGCAACGGCGATTCCATGAAGCAATCGACGGTATGGGTAACCACGCCCTCGGTGCTGTTCTCGATCGGGACCACACCGAACTGACCCCGGCCGGATTCGACCTCGCGAAAGACCAAATCGATCGATGGCAGGGGCAGCAGGGCCGCGGCATGCCCGAAATGCTTGCGCGTCGCCAGTTGGGTAAAGGTGCCTTCGGGACCCAGATAGGCCACTTGCAGCGGCTGTTCCAGCGCCAGGCACTCGGACATGATCTCGCGAAACAGGCGCACCACCGCCGCGTCCGGCAGAGGCCCGGGGTTTTGTTCGCGAACCTGACGCAACCCCCCGGCCTCGCGTTCCGGTCGGTAGAAACTGTCATCGTCCTGGCTGCGCTTAACCCCAGCGACCTGCTCCGCGCAACGCGCGCGCTGATTCAGTAGCGCCAGCAGATCGGCGTCGATGCGATCGATCTGCGCACGCAACGCCTCGAGATCCCCGGAGCCGGTCATTACAGCACTCGCGAACGCAGGACCCCGTCGATCCCGGCAATGGCCTCGGCCGTTGCCGCGTCGATCGCCTCTTCGACGTCCAGCAGTGTATAGGCCAGATCGCCGCGGGATTCGTTCATCATGTGCACGATGTTCACGCCGCGCTGGCCCAGCACGTGGGAAACCTGGCCGACCCGATCGGGCAGGTTGCGGTTGACGATCGCAAGCCGAGTATCACCCTTGCGCTCGAGGCTCATCGACGGCAGGTTCACTGCATTGCGCACGTTGCCGTGCTCAAGGTAATCGCGCAGCTGATCGGCCACCATCACTGCGCAGTTCTCCTCGGACTCCACCGTCGAGGCTCCCAGATGCGGCAAGGTGATCACCCGGGGGTGACGCACCAGGTCTGGCGACGGGAAGTCGCTGACATAGGCGTGCACATGACCGGCATCGAGCGCCTTGCAGAGCGCGGCGTCGTCGACGATGCCCTCGCGCGCCAGGTTGATAATGATCGCGCCCGGCCGCAGCGAGCGGATGCGTACCGCATCCAGGATATTGCGGGTCTGGTCGTTCAACGGCACATGGAAGGTGATCACATCGGCATTGCTGATCACCGCATCCACGGTGCGGGCGCGTTCCACCTCGGCCGCGAGCCGCCAGGCGCTGTCCACCGTGATCTTCGGGTCGTAGCCGATGACCTTCATGCCCAGACTGCGTGCGGCATTGGCAATCTTCACGCCGATCGCCCCGAGCCCGATCACACCCAGGGTCCGACCCGGCAACTCGAAGCCGACGAAGCGCTTCTTGCCGTCCTCGACCCGCTTCTGGAAGTCCGGTGCGTCGACGTCCAGCCCGCGCAGGTATTCGGCGGCGGGGATCAAATTGCGCGAGGCCAGCAGCAGACCGGCGATCACCAGCTCCTTGACCGCATTGGCATTGGCGCCCGGGGCATTGAAGACCGCCACGCCGCGCGCGGAGAGCGCCTCCAGCGGGATGTTGTTCACGCCGCTCCCGGCCCGACCAACCGCCTTCACCGACTCCGGAATCGGGGTCTCGTGCAGATTGTGCGAGCGCAGCATGAAGGCGTCGGGGTCCGGGAGGCTCGAGGCCACCTCGTACTGATTGCGCGGGAATCGATCGAGGCCGCGCACCGCGATGTTGTTGAAGGTCTGAATACGAAACATGGTGGATCCCCGCTCAGGCATGCCGTTGTTCGAAGTCGGCCATGAACTCGACCAGGGCGTCCACGGCGGCCTCCGGCACCGCGTTGTAGAGGCTCGCGCGCATGCCGCCGACCGAACGGTGACCCTTCAGGTTGGTCAGTCCGGCGGCGTCGGCCTGCTTCAGGAAGCTGCCGTCGAGGGCGTCATCGGCGAGGATGAAGGGCACGTTCATCCAGGAACGTGCGGTCGGCTCGACCGGGTTGCGGTAGAACTCCGAGTTGTCGACGAAATCATAGAGCTTGGTCGCCTTACGGCCGTTGATCTCGCCCATGGCGGACAAGCCGCCCTGCTCCAGCAACCACTCGAACACCAGGCCGGAGAGATACCAGGCGAGTGTCGGCGGCGTGTTGTACATCGAATCGTTTTTCGTTTGCAGCGCATAATCGAAGACCGCAGGCACCGGCCCCGACGACCGCTCGAGCAGATCCTTGCGCACCAGCACCAGGGTCAGCCCGGCCGGGCCGATGTTCTTCTGCGCGCCGGCATAGATGACCCCGAAACGGGCGACGTCCAGCGGCCGCGACAGGATGGTCGAGGACATGTCCGCGACCAGCGGCACGTCGCCGGTGTCGGGAATGAACTGAAATTCCACACCGCCGATGGTCTCGTTCGGGGTGTAGTGCACATAGGCCGCCCCCGGATCGAGGTTCCAGGTCCCGGGATCCGGAATCGAGGCGTAGCCATGGGCCTGACTGCTGGCGACGATGTTCACCGGACCGTACTTCTGCGCCTCCTTGATGGCCTTGCCGGACCACGCTCCGGTGTCGACATAGTCCATCCCCTGCCCGCCGGGCTGCAGGTTCAACGGCACCGCGGCGAACTGGCCGGTCGCGCCGCCCTGCAGGAATAGCACCGCGTAGTCCTCCGGCACTGCCAGCAGTGTGCGCAGATCTTGTTCTGCCTTTTCCGCCACTTGCATGAAAACCTTACCGCGATGGCTCATCTCCATAACCGACATGCCGGCGCCACGGAAGTCGAGCCATTCGGCCTGCGCCCGCTGCAACACCGCCTCCGGCAGGGCAGCCGGACCGGCACTGAAATTCCACACTCGGTTCATTGTTCTTCTCCCTGATCGCCTTCGGACCGGCGGTCGTTTACCTCGGATTCGGGGGACGGCGACCCGGGTTCCGGTTGTCCACCGCCTTCGGAGTCGCCCTCAGGATCGTCTTCGGGGCCATCCTCGCCCTGCAGACGTTCCACCAGCGCGAGTTCGACCAGCCGCTCCCCTTCATTGAGCCGGATCAGACGCACGCCCTGAGTATTGCGGCCGATCAGCGGGATCTGCTCGACCGGCGTGCGCACCAGGGTGCCGCCGTCGGTGATCAACATCACTTCCTGATCCTCCTGGACTCGGGCGGCACCGACCAGCGTGCCGTTGCGGCCGGCCGACTGCATCGCAATCACGCCCTGACCGCCCCGCCGATGCACCGGAAACTCGTCGAACTGGGTGCGCTTGCCATAGCCGTGTTCGCTGGTGAACAGCGCCGCACCCTCGGCGACGATCAGCAGCGCGATCACCCGGTGGGTATCGTCCATGCGTACGCCACGGACGCCGCAGGCGGTGCGGCCCATCGCGCGCACGTCGGTTTCGGGGAAGCGCACGGCCTTGCCGGCCGACGTTACCAACATCACATCCTGCTCGCCGTCGGTCAGCGCGACATCGACCAGGCGGTCGCCGTCGCGCAGGTCCACCGCGATGATCCCGCGCCCACGCGGACGCGAGAAGTCCGTGAGTGGCGTCTTCTTGACCGTACCGGCGGCAGTCACCATGAAGACGAAGCGGTCCTCGGCATAGCCGCGCACCGGCAGGATCGCGTTGATCCGCTCATCGGGCTCGAGCTGCAGCAGGTTGACGATCGGCTTGCCCCGGGCCGCGCGACTGCCCTGGGGCAACTCGTAGACCTTGATCCAGTACAGGCGTCCGAGGCTGGAGAAACACAGGATGGTGTCATGGGTGCTGGCCACGACCAGCCGGTCGATGAAGTCCTCTTCCCGGAAGCTCGTGGCGGCCTTGCCCCGCCCGCCCCGGCGCTGCGCGCGATACGCGGTCACCGGCTGGTATTTGACATAGCCGGCATGCGACAGCGTCACCACCACATCCTCTTCGCCGATCAGGTCCTCGAGCGTCAGGTTCGCATGCACGCCCCGGATCTCGGTGCGCCGGTCGTCGCCGAAGCGCTCGCGCACATCCAGCAGTTCATTGCGGATCTCCGTCTGCAGGCGTTCCCCGGAGCCGAGAATGTCGAGCAGGTCCTCGATCAGGTCGAGCAACTGCCGGTACTCGTCCAGGATCTTTTCCTGTTCGAGCCCGGTCAGGCGGTGCAGGCGCAGATCGAGGATCGCCTGGGCCTGGGTTTCCGACAGGCGATAGCCATCCGGCGCGAGCCCGAATTCCTCGGCCAGATCCTCGGGCCGCGAGGCACGGGCCCCGGCCCGGTCGAGCATCGCCAGCACCATCCCGGCATCCCAGGATTGGGCGAGCAGCCCCGCCTTGGCCTCGGCCGGGCTCGGGGCGCCCTTGATCAGCGCGATGATCGCGTCGATGTTCGCCAGCGCAACCGCGAGGCCTTCCAAAATGTGCGCGCGATCGCGCGCCTTGCGCAGCTCGAAGATCGTGCGCCGGGTCACCACCTCGCGGCGGTGGCGCAGGAAGGCCTCGAGGATCTGGCGCAGGTCCAGCAGCCGCGGCTGGCCGTCGACCAGCGCGACCATGTTGATGCCGAAGACGTTCTGCATCTGGGTGTGCATGAACAGGTGGTTCAGCACCACCTCGGGCATCTCGCCGCGCTTGAGCTCGATGACGATGCGCATGCCGTCCTTGTCGGACTCGTCGCGCAACTCGCTGATGCCCTCGAGCTTGCGTTCCTTCACCAGCTCGGCGATCTTTTCGATCAGCCGCGCCTTGTTCACCTGGTACGGCAGCTCGGTGACGATGATCGCCTCGCGCTGCCCGCTTTCCAGCGGCTCGAAGTGGGTGCGCGACCGAATGTGCACGCGCCCGCGGCCGGTCCGGTAGGCGTCGCGGATGCCGTCGGCGCCGTTGATGATCGCCGCGGTCGGGAAGTCCGGCCCGGGCACGAAGGCCATCAGGCCGTCGATGTCGATCTCGGGGTTGTCGATCAGCGCGATCGTCGCGTCGATGATTTCGCGCAGGTTGTGCGGCGGCACATTGGTCGCCATGCCCACCGCGATCCCGGCCGAGCCGTTGACCAGCAGGTTCGGAAACTTCGCCGGCAGCACCGAGGGCTCGGTTTCGGAGCCGTCGTAGTTGTCGATGAAGTCGACGGTGTCCTTGTCGATGTCCGCCAGGAGTTCCTGGGCGATCCGGGCCATGCGCACTTCGGTGTAGCGCATCGCCGCCGGGGCGTCGCCGTCGACCGAGCCGAAGTTGCCCTGCCCGTCCACCAGCATGTAGCGCATCGAGAAGGGCTGGGCCATCCGCACGATCGCGTCGTAGACCGCGCTGTCGCCGTGCGGATGGTATTTGCCGATCACGTCGCCGACCACGCGCGCGGATTTCTTGTAGGGCTTGTTGAACTCGTTGCCGAGCTCACGCATCGCGTGCAGGACCCGCCGGTGCACCGGTTTCAGGCCGTCGCGAACATCCGGCAGCGCACGTCCCACGATCACGCTCATCGCGTAATCGAGGTAGGACTGCTGCATCTCGTCTTCGAGATTGACCGGGAAAATTTCCTTGGCGAAGTCAGCCATCGGTATGCGGTATCTTCCGGAGTGGTAAACCCGCGATCATAGCATAAAGGGGGGTCCGGCGGCGTTTGCGGGCCGGATGCCCGGGTGCCACTAGCGTGCCTGCAGCGCCGCCAGTCGCCCCCGGTCCGGGCGCTCCACCACGCCGCGCTCGGTGACGATGGCATCGATCCAGCGCGCGGGCGTGACGTCGAAGGCCGGGTTCCAGGCCCGGGCGCCAATGGCCGCCACGGACTGCCCGCCGAGCGCGAGCACCTCGGACTCCGGGCGCATCTCGATCGGGATCGCGGTGCCGTCGGCCATCTGGAAATCGATGGTGCTGACCGGCGCGGCGACCATGAACCGCACCCCGTGTTCCCGCGCGAGGATCGCCAGGCCATAGGTGCCGATCTTGTTCGCGGTATCGCCGTTGGCGGCAATGCGGTCGGCCCCGACGATCACCCAGCCCACCCGACCCGAGGCGAGCAGACTGGCG
>PWGH01000100.1 GCA_003555285.1 Thioalkalivibrio sp. | reverse complement strand
GATCTAACTCCTTGATAAATGAGCGTGCGACTTCGTGTCGCACCGAGGACTTCAAGTTCACCACCTCGAACAAGCAGTTCAACGTTCTCCAGCACATCATGACCATCCTGGACACCCGCGGCCGCGCCGGCGTGGTCCTACCGGACAACGTGCTGTTCGAGGCCGGCCGGGCCGGCGAGGGCATCCGCAAGCGGCTGCTGGAGGGCTTCAACTTTCATACGCTGCTGCGCCTGCCCACCGGCATCTGGTACAGCCCCGGCGTGAAGGCCAATCTTCGACAAACGCCCCGCCTCGCGCGAGGTGCAGACCCGGGAGCTGTGGGTCTACGACTACCGCACCAACGTCCACAAGACGCAAGAAGACCGGCGGCTCCCCGCCGACACCCGGAGTTTGGGCAGCATGTGGGCTGCAGGTCTATCCAAGCCCGAGCTCCTTTATGCGCAGTGCGCAACATGCGACACTTCGGGCATGATTCAGTCATTTCGCCACAAGGATTTGGCCAAGTTCTATGAAACGGGCTCTGCGGCAGGAATTCAGCCGAATCATGTGCAACGATTGAGAATGCTTCTTGCTGCCCTTGATACTGCAATTACAATTGAGGATATGGATGTTCCCGGTTTTCGGTTGCACCGTCTCAAAGGCAGAGACGCAGAGCGCTGGTCAGTCCGAGTCAGTGGGAACTGGCGGCTGACCTTCGAGTTTCGCGATGGCCAGGCTCATGTTTTGGACTATGAGGATTACCATTGATGACTATGCAAAATCCACCGCATCCAGGCGAATTCATTCGTGAGGTATATCTGGACCCGCATTCGCTGACCGGAAGGCAACTGGCATCGAAGCTGGGAGTTTCGCCCTCGACGCTCAATCGCGTTCTTCAGGGGCGGAGTGGTATAAGTCCGGAAATGGCACTTCGGCTGTCTAAGGCTCTCGGCCGCTCGCCCGAGAGTTGGCTTGCGATGCAGGACAACTATGAATTATGGCATGCCCGCCAATCCGTTAACCTGGAAGATGTCGAAAAGGTCGAATTCCGTGTGGTTTAGCGAATGGGATCTTCCAAAGAAGCAAACAAAACTCGCATTGGCGTGGGCGGAACTCCGCCAGGACGAGCTACTGGAGGATTGGCAGTTGGTAATGAATGGTGAGGAGCCATTCAAGATTCAACCACTTCAGTAAGGTGAAGAAAATGCATCCATCAGTGATAAACGTGGTTCCCTCTGACGACTACGTCCTGCGGATTGATTTTGGTAATGGCGAGCGGGGGACGCTAGATATGAAGCCTTTCTTGGACTTCGGTGTCTTCCGGAGGCTACAGGATATCAATGCCTTCAAGCGGATTAACGTATCGTTCGATACAGTGGAGTGGGATTCCGGAATCGATCTTGATCCAGCGTTTGTATATGAGAAGTGCAGTCGGAATGAAGCGCAACAAGGCACTTCGGCCGACGCATAGACCCTTGCGGTTGGGTGCGGATGTTCCAGCCAAGATCGGCGGCCAGGCGAAGCCTCGCCCCGTAGGGTGGACCAAGCGCAGCGGGCCCACCAGGGGTGGTGCGCGAGGTCGAGGGCGAGGTCAAGATCAAGGGCGGTGGGTGCGCTGCGCTTCACTTACCCTACGGGGACGAGGCATGGAGGAGTATCCGTCACCCGGCAGTGATGGGACCTCCAGAAACAGCTACTGCCGTCATTGGCAGATCCAGGAGGCGCGCCGGGCCTTCAGCCAGTTCGGCAACGGTCGATACCCCGCCGGGCTCGAGTGGGCACCCGGTCCGAAACGCGCTCACCGCCGCACGGCGGCTTGCCGCTTCTCCGACCTCAAGATCGTACAGTGCATCGCGCAAGACAATCTGGACGCTGCCGTCCGTTGTGTGGTCGAACTAAAGGCCGGGCGCGGTCGCGGCAAGGCCGGGATCGATGCGAGACGCAGCTTGAGTACGCTTGGGCGTATGACGGTATACGGCCGTTTCCGTCCGAGTCCAGGTTGACGGCCGATCCGGTCGCGACCTACTGTGTAGCGGTCTGCACAAGCGTGGGGAAAACATGGCGCTGAATATCCGAAATCCCGAAGCGGATCGGCTGGCGGAGGAGTTGGCGCGGGCCACGGGCGAGACCAAGACCGAGGCAGTGATCCGCGCGATGCGTGAACGCATGGACCGCGTGCGGCGTGAACGTGGGGGAACGCGGCTCGCGGATGAGTTGGATGAGATCGGCCGGGCCTGCGCGGCGCTCCCGGTTCGCGACCGCCGCACTGCCGAGGAGATCCTCGGCTACGACGAGCACGGTCTTCCGCGCTGATGGTCATCGACACCTCGGCGCTGGTCGCCATCCTCCAGGACGAGCCGGAACGCCACGCCTTCAACGAAGCCATCGAGGCCGCGGAGTCGCGTCTGCTCTCGGTGGCCAACTGGGTCGAGACATCCATCGTCATCGAAGTGCGCTACGGCACAGCGGGGCTGCATCTGCTGGACCGTTTCCTCGACCGCGCGGGGATCGAGTGCGTGCCTGTCGATCTCCGGCAGGCCCAGGAGGCGCGCCGGGCCTTCAGCCAGTTCGGCAAGGGTCGGCACCGCGCCGGCCTGAACTATGGCGACTGTTTCGCCTATGCGCTGGCGCGCGCGAATGGGCAGTCGCTGCTGTTCAAGGGCGATGATTTCCCCCGCACCGACATCACCCCCACCGTTCAGCCGGGAACGGGGTAGCGGTGTAGGGCGGAGATTCACGAGTGGGTGATCAGGGAAGACTTCGCCGACGGCCCTCCTGGCCGTCCTCCTGCGTCACGGCGGGGCCTGCGCCCAGCAGGCCGCCGAGCAGGGCCAGCAGGGCGACGGCGAGCAGCGCCATGGCCTATCGTTTCGTTGCCAGGGCTTGACCACGAGTCATGAACACATATACTTCCACATATATTTCTCATTGGAGCTTAGCGATGGGACAGGTCACGATCTATCTGGACGATGAAACCGAACAGAAAATGGTCGCCAATGCCCGGGCCATGAATCTCTCGAAAAGCAAGTGGATTGCCAATGTCATCCGGGAAAAGCTGGTGGACGAGTGGCCAGACACGGTGCGGGCGCTGCCGGGAAGCTGGCAGGATTTTCCGTCCATTGATGAGTTGCGCGGCGGCGCGTCGGCGGACACGCAGCGGGAATCCCTGTAATGTGGGTATTGGACACCAACACTCTGATCTATTTTTTCAAGGGTGAGGGCAAGGTGGCCGATTCCCTGTTCAGCAAGGCCCCCGCGGATATCGGCATACCCGCCGTTGTGCTCTATGAACTGCACGTGGGCATCGCCAAATCTTCTTCACCCGAGAAGCGCACAGCACAGCTTGCCGAGCTGACCTCTATCGTTCAGCTGCTGCCTTTCCACAAAAAGGAGGCCAGGGCGGCTGCGGCTATCCGGGCGGCCCTGGAACAGCAGGGAACGCCGATTGGCCCGTATGACACCCTGATCGCCGGCACAGCCCAGGCCCACGGAGCCATTCTGGTCAGCCGGAATACACGGGAATTCGAGCGTATCGCGAACCTGCGGGTGGAGGACTGGTATCAATAAAGGCCCCGGTGGCGCTGCACAGCGGCGGCGTGGGGTCGCCGTATTGATGGATGGGACTAAACGGGGACTGATTTATTTTTTTAAGGTCGCGGTCAAGGGTGGGCGCCCATCAGAGCGGCCCCGAAGCCAGGATCAACGGCGGCATGCGGCAGGAACAAGTCCGCCGCCACCGGGTCCAACCGTTCAGGGTTGTTGCGCCCGCACCGTGCTCCGCCAACGCTCAAGAACCAGCTATGGAGGCCCACACGATGGCATACCCACAGCTGTTCACCCCCGGACGAATCGGCTCGGTCACAATCCCGAATCGTGTGGTCATGCCGGCCATAGGGACCGTTCTGTGCCATGCCGATGGCAGCGTGTCCGAGGACCAGATCGCGTACTACGAGGAGCGGGCCCGGGGTGGTACCGGGCTCATTGTCACCGAGATCCTGGCGGTGGAGAACGAGCTGGGCCGGGCGGTTTCGGTCCAGACCCGGGTCGATGACGACCGGTTCATTCCCGGACTCACCCGGCTGGCGTCGACCATTCGCCAGTACCCCACCCGGTTGTTCGGCCAGCTGCACCATGCCGGGAACCAGTCCAACAGCCAGATCACCGGCGGGAAGCAGATCGTCGCCCCGAGTGCAGTGACGAACGAAGCGGTGGGCGAGGAACCTCGGGCGCTGAGCGGCGAGGAAGTGAAGGAGCTGGTGGCGAAGTTCGTCGCCGCCGCGGTCCGGTGCCAGATCGCCGGCTTCGACGGCGTGCAGCTGCACGGCGCCCACGGCTATCTGATCAACCAGTTTCTGAGCCCCCGAAGCAACCGGCGGGAAGACGAATACGGCGGCAGCCTGGAGAACCGGCTCCGGTTCATTACGCAGATCGTGCAAGGCATCCGGGACCGATGCGGGGACGGCTTTCCGGTGATGGTCCGCTACAGCGCCGACGAGTTCGTGGTGGGCGGGATCACGCTGGACGAGGGACTGGCCATCGCACGCCACCTGGAGTCGATCGGAGTGGCCGCACTCGATGTCAGCTGCGGGACATACGAAAGCATGCAGACGCTGCTGGAGCCGATCACCTACGCCCAAGGCTGGCGCGTCTACCTGGCGGAGGCGGTCCGGGCGGAGGTGGAGATCCCGGTGGTTACGGTGGGCGTGATCCGTCAGCCGGCCTACGCCGAGCAGGTGCTTGCGCAGGGCAAGGCGGATTTCGTGGCCATCGGGCGGGGCCTGCTCAGCGATGCGCAGTGGGCCCGCAAGGCCCGCGAAGGCCGCGATACGCAGATCTGCCAATGCATCTCCTGCCTGCGTTGTGTCGAGACGATCTTCGTCGGCCGGCCGATCGAGTGTGCGGTGAACGCACGCACCGGCCGCGAGCACTGGGTCCCCGCGGAGCTGCCGCGAGACGGTGACGGGCGGAAGGTGGCGATCGTGGGCGGCGGTCCCGGTGGCATGGAGGCCGCCCGGGTCCTGGCCCTGCGCGGCTATGCCCCGGTGATTTTCGAGAAGGAGAAGGAACTGGGTGGGCAGCTCGTGCCCGGATGCATGCCGCCGGGCAAGGAGCAGATCGCCTGGTACAAGGACTACCTGATCGGCGAGCTGGACCGGCTGGGTGTGGAGACGCGCCTGCAGACGCAGGCGACCCCGGCGACGGTGGGCGATGAGAAACCCCATGCCGTGCTGGTGGCGGTGGGAGCCGTGCCCGTGGTGCCGTCCAATATCCCCGGGATTCCGGGTGAGGGTGTTTGTTCTTTTCTCGACGTGCTCCGCGGGGACCGGCATGCCGCCGACGGGCAGTCGGTGATTGTGGTGGGGGCCGGTCTCACCGGCTGCGAGACCGCCCATCTCCTGGCCACGCAGGGCGCACGGGTCACCGTTCTGGAAATGCTCGGCGGGATTGCCGAAAGCGAGCACCCGGCCACCCGCGTCGGCATCCAGGAGAAGCTGGACAAGGCAGAGGTCCGGGTGCTCACCGGTCGGAAGCTGCGGGCGATACGGGATGGCGACGTCGAGATCGAGCACGTGGAAGAGGGCGGCGAAGACACGCTGCCCGCAGACCTGGTGGTTCTGGCCATGGGGCTGAAAGTGGACCCGGAGCAGGTGACCCGGTGGCTCGAAGCCTTCCCCGATGCGCGCGTCATCGGCGATGCCGTGGCCCCCCGAAAGGTCGCGGAAGCCGTCCGCGAAGGCTTCGACGCCGCCCACGTCCTCCCCTGACCCTTCCTCGCTGCCCCCCCTATTTCTGCCCGAAGTGCCAGCCGAAGTAACCACTGACGGAAGGCCGCCATGCCGATTCACAACAAACAGGTTGCGGAGAAGTTTCAGCGATTGGCCGATCTGCTCGAAATCCAGGGAGCGAGTCCGTTTCGCGTACGGGCCTATCGGACGGCCGCGCAGACCGTCGAATCGCTGCCTCGCGACGCGCAGGAAATGCTCGAAGACGGGGAAGACCTTTCCGATCTGCCGGGGATTGGCGCTGATCTGGCGGGAAAGATCGAGGAGATCGTGAAGACAGGCGAGCTGCCGCTGCTGCAAGAAACGGAGCAACAGACGACCACGGAACTGAGCGATATGATGAAGCTTCCCCAGGTCGGTCCGAAACGTGTGAAGGCGATCCACGAAGAGCTCGGTGTCAGTTCGATTGACGAACTCCAGCAGGCTGCTGAAGAGCACAAGATCCGGGACCTCGAGGGGTTCGGCGGCAAGACCGAAGAAAAAATTCTCCGGGAAATCGAACGTCAGCATGAGCGCCAGCAAAGGCCGAAGCTGTCCGATGTCGATCCCATCGCCCGGTCGCTCGAGAACTACCTCGCCCAGGTCGACGGGGTGAAGCAAGTCGTGGTCGCGGGCAGTTTCCGACGACGCAAGGAAACGGTCGGTGACCTGGACATTCTGATCACCTGCAAGAAGAACTCGCCGGTGATGGATCGATTCGTCGGCTACGACGAGGTCGATGAGGTGGTCGAACAGGGGGAGACCCGTTCCACGGTAATCTTACAATCCGGCCTGCAGGTCGATCTGAGGGTCGTGCCGGAGGCCGCTTACGGCGCCGCGTTGTACTACTTCACCGGGTCCAAGGAACACAACATCGCTGTTCGCAAGATTGCCCAGAAAAAGAATCTGAAGATCAACGAATACGGCGTGTTCAAAGGAGACGACCGTATTGCCGGCAAGACCGAAGAGGAGGTCTTCGAGCAGGTTGGTCTGCCGTTCATTCCGCCGGAGCTCCGGGAGAATCGTGGCGAAGTGGAAGCCGCAAAAAAAGGCAAGTTGCCGAAGCTGATCGAACGCAAAGACCTGCGCGGGAATTTGCACACGCACACCAGCAACACCGACGGCAAATACTCATTGAACGAAATGGCGGAAGCTGCAAAGGCACTCGGACTCGAGTATCTGGCGGTCACCGATCATTCGAAAGCCGTTGCGATGGCCAAGGGTCTCGACGAGAAACGACTGCGAAACCAGATGGAACAGATCGACAGGCTCAATGACGAGCTGAGTGGCATCCGCATTCTCAAGGGAATTGAAGTGGACATCATGGAAGACGGTTCGCTCGATCTCGACGACGACGTACTGAGCGAGCTCGATATTGTGGTCGGCTCGATTCACGGCAAGTTTGAGTTGTCCAGGGAGCGGCAGACCGAGCGGGTCATCCGGGCGATGGACCATACCTGCTTTCACATTCTGGGTCATCCCACCGGACGCCTGATCAATGAGCGGGATCCGTATCCGCTCGACATCGAGAAAGTCATGGATGCCGCGCTCGATCGCGGATGTTACCTGGAGCTCAACGCGCAGCCGGATCGATTGGATCTCCATTACGCGCACTGCCAGCTGGCGAAGGAGAAGGGGCTGAAGGTGGCCATCTCGGCCGATGCCCACAGCAAGACCGATTTCGAGTTCCTGCGGTTCGGGATCGACCAGGCGCGGCGCGGCTGGCTTGAAGCGGAGGACGTGTTGAACACGCGGAATTGGGGTGACCTGAAAAAGCTGCTGAAAAGGGGCTGAGATCCATGGCCACGAATCGTGATTTCAAGAACAACCCGAGCACGGAGTTCGACGATGTCGATCGTCTCGGCAAGGAGGAGGCGAAGGCGGAGATCGACGCGTTGCGCGAGGGGATCGAATTCCACGACCGCAAGTATTACCTGGAAAACGATCCGGTCATCTCGGATTCCGTCTACGACACGCTGTTCCGCCGCTTGCAGGAACTGGAAGCCGCGTTTCCGGAATACCGCTCGGAAAATTCGCCCACGCGCCGTGTCGGTGCCGAGCCGCTCGATGAACTGAAGCGGGTCGAGCACACCGCGCCGATGCTGAGCCTCCATGCCGCGCTCGATCAGGACGAGTTCGACACGTTTCACGAGTTCGTGAACCGAGCAACGCAGGCCAGACGCGTTCACTATGTGCTGGAACCGAAGTTCGACGGCGTTTCTGTCGAGATCGTCTACAAAAAAGGTCGCTTCGACAGCGGTTCGACCCGTGGCGATGGACACCGCGGGGAAGACATCTCATCGAATCTCCGCACCATCGGTGCCGTACCGTTAACGCTGTCCGAAAGCGAAAAGACACCGGAATTTTTGGCCGTGCGTGGCGAGGTATTTCTGCCGCGCGAGGGTTTTCAAGCGATGAATCGCGAGCGGATCGAGCGCGGCGATGCACCGTACGCGAACCCGCGCAACGCGGCCGGCGGGGTTTTGCGGCGATTGGAATCCAAAGTCGTCGCCCGTTATCCGCTGGATATCTATTTCTACGATGTTCTCCGGACCGAAGGACTGGGATTTGAAACCCACTGGGAAGAACTTCAGCAATTTCCCCGATGGGGTCTGAAGATCAATCCCCATATCGAACGGTGTTCGGAAAAGAAAGAGGTCGTGGCGTTTCACGAGAAGCTGGCGCAGGAGAGGGACAACCTCGACTACGAGATCGACGGCATCGTGATCAAGCTGGATGAAAAGGCATTGTGGGACGAACTCGGTGCCCGGCACCGCAGCCCCCGATGGGCGCTGGCAGGGAAATTCGCATCGCGCCAGGAAGTCACGAGCCTGGAGGAGATCGTGGTGCAGGTCGGGCGGACCGGCAAGCTGACACCGATCGCGCTGTTGCAACCGGTCGATGTCGGCGGCGTGACCGTCAGTCGTGCGACGCTGCACAACGAGAAGGAGGCGCAGAGAAAGGATGTCCGTCCGGGCGACAAGGTTCGAATCGCCCGGGCGGGCGATGTCATTCCGGAGGTTGTCGAACGGGTCAACGAGCCGGGCAAGGCTCGCGCGAAACCCTTCCGAATGCCGAAGGATTGCCCGGTTTGTGGTACGGAGATCGTCCGTGAAGGGGCCTATCATATCTGCCCGAACGGCTTGAGGTGCCAGCCGCAGTTGATCGGCCGCATTGTCCATTACGGCTCGCGGGCGGCTCTGGATATCGATGGTCTCGGTGAAGAGACGGCTCGGGAGTTGGTGGAGAAGGGATTGGTGAAAAACCTCGCTGATCTGTACGAACTCACCGTCGATGATCTGCTGCAACTGGAACGTTTCGCCGACAAATCGGCGAGGAATCTTCATAAGGCGATCCAGGAGACGAAGACACCCCAGCTGGATCGCTTCCTGTTTGCACTGGGGATCCGGCATGTCGGTGGGCGGGTGGCGCGCATTCTTGCCGAGGCGTTCAAGAGCCTTGCTCGGATTCGCAAGGCCGGTCTCGATGAGCTGGCACAGCTCGCGGACGTTGGCCCTGAGATCGCGCGGAGCGTCCACCTGTTCTTCCAGGAAGGCGAAAACGAAAGAATTTTGCAGCGGATGCAGCAACTCGGGGTCACCGTACAGGACATGTCCGCGAAGCCGAAGAAACGGCCGCTCGAAGAGAAGAAATTTGTTCTCACCGGCGAACTCGAAAACTACTCGAGAAACGACGCGAAAGAGGCCATCGAAGGTCTCGGCGGCCGTGTCACCTCCAGCGTCAGTGGAGAAACCGATTACCTCGTGGTGGGCGACAATCCGGGCAGGAAGCTCGACGAGGTAAAGGCCAAGAACGTGCGTATTTTGAACGAAAAGCAGTTCGAGGAACTACTCTCCAGCTAAGTAAACATGATCCATTTTACAGCGTGCCGCGCGACCGACCAGAATGTGCCGATTCATTGTGATCGGAATCATTTCAGAACCTGATTAGCACTGAAGCTCCGCAGGGCCGTGGCCGTCATTGCGAGGACCGCAGGGCCGTGGCAATCCATACGGCGCGAGCGCTCCTGACGCCGCTTGGGTTGCCGCGCTGCGCTCGCAATGACCGAATCGCGCGCTGCGGAGCTTCAGTGCTAATCAGGGTTCAGAATGGCGTGAAGCGCCTGTTCCAGTTTCGGGTACCGGAATTCGAAGCCGTCTTCCAGCAGGCGCGTCGGCATCATGCGGTTGCTGACCAGCAGGATTTCGGACATCTCGCCGAACAGCAGGCGCAGGACCGGCTCGGGCATCGGGAACACGGTGGGGTGTTTCAGGGACTTGCCCAGCGCGCGGGTGAACTCCGCAGTAGCCGACGGCAGAGGCCGAGATCAGGGCCTTGGG
>PWGH01000050.1 GCA_003555285.1 Thioalkalivibrio sp. | reverse complement strand
GAGGACACCGCACGGGTGCTGTCGCGGATGGTCGACTGCGTGATGATCCGCACCTATGAACACGAAAAAATCGAGCGTTTTGCCCGGTACGCCACGGTGCCGGTGATCAACGGCCTGACCGACCTGGAACATCCGGCGCAATTGCTCGCCGACCTGCAGACCTACACCGAACACCGCGGCGACATCGCCGGCAAGCGCGTAGCCTGGATCGGCGACGGCAATAACATGTGCAATAGCTACATCCAGGCAGCCCGCCAGTTGGGCTTCACCCTCGCCGCCGCCTGCCCCGAGGGTTACGATCCGGACCCCGAAATCAGCCGCGCCGCGGGTGCGGCGCTGGAACTGGTTCGCGATCCGAAGGCCGCGGTGCGCGATGCCGATCTGGTGGTCACCGATGTCTGGGCCAGCATGGGCCAGGAAGACGAGAAGAGTGCGCGCCGCCAGGCCTTCAGCGGCTTCTTCGTCGACGCCGCATTGATGGCCCTGGCCCGACCGGAGGCGCTGTTCATGCACTGTCTGCCGGCCCACCGCGAGGAAGAGGTCAGCACCGAGGTCCTCGAGGGGCCGCACAGCGTGGTCTGGGAGGAAGCGGAAAACCGCTTGCATGCCCAGAAGGCCCTGATCGAATTCCTGATGCTGCAGCGCTGAGGCGCACCGGGGCCGCGCTCACCCGAAGAACCTATCTCCGACGCTGAAAGTGGTTTAGTCTCCTGAGGATACGGCCTACAGGAGCCCCATGAACGCCATCGACGTCGCGAACCCCGAGCTGTACCTCAATCGTGAGCTTTCGCTGCTGGAATTCAACCAGCGGGTGCTCGAATTGGCGCTGGATGAGAGCTTTCCGTTACTGGAGCGCCTGCGCTTTCTGTGCATCTCGTCGACGAACCTCGACGAGTTCTTCGAGGTTCGGGTGGGCTCCCTGCGCCAACAGGTCGCGCTGAACGTGCACACGCCAGGGCCCGACGGGCTCTCGGCACCGGAACAACTGGTAAAGATCAGCGACCATGCGCACCAGTTGGTGGCCGAGCAATACCGCACCCTGAACGAGGTACTGATCCCGGAACTGGCCGAAGAGGACATCCGCTTCATCCGGCGCACGCACTGGAACGAAGAGCAGAAGCGCTGGCTCCAGAACTTCTTCCAGGAGCAGCTCCAGCCGGTCCTGAGCCCGATCGGTCTGGACCCGGCGCACCCCTTCCCGCGGATCCTGAACAAGAGCCTGAATTTCATCGTCACCCTGAAGGGCAAGGATGCCTTCGGGCGCGAATCGCGTCGCGCCGTGGTGCAGGCGCCGCGGTCGTTGCCGCGGGTGGTGCGCCTGCCGCGCGAGGTGGCCAAGGGCAACAACGACCTGGTGTTCCTGTCGTCGATCCTGCACGCCCATGTCGGTGAGCTGTTCCAGGGCATGAAGGTCACCGGCTGCTACCAGTTCCGCCTGACCCGGAACTCCGATCTGTTCGTGCGCGAAGAGGAGATCGACGACCTGCTGAACGCCCTCGAGGGCGAGCTCCCGCAGCGCAACTACGGCGAGGCGGTGCGCCTGGAGATCGCCGACAACTGCCCCGAAGACGACGCCCGCTTCCTGCTCACCCAGTTCGGGCTCACCCCGGCCGAGTTGTATCAGGTTCACGGCCTGGTCAACCTGAACCGTCTGATCGCGGTGCACGACCTGGTCGACCGCGCCGATCTGAAGTTCCCGCAGTTCGTTCCGGCCCTGCCCAAGGCCCAGGCCAGCGGCGTCAGCATCTTCGATGCCGTGCGCGAGCAGGAGCTGCTGCTGCATCACCCCTACGAATCCTTCATGCCGGTGATCGAATTCATCCGCCAGGCCGCGCGGGACCCCGACGTCCTCGCGATCAAGCAGACGCTGTATCGCACCGGCACGCGTTCGCAGCTGGTCGAGCTGCTGATCGAGGCGGCGCAGGCGGGCAAGGAAGTCACGGTAGTGATCGAGCTGCGGGCCCGCTTCGACGAGGCGGCCAACATCGAGCTCGCCAACCGCATGCAGGACGCCGGGGTACACATCACCTATGGCGTGGTCGGGTACAAGACCCACGCGAAGATGGTGCTGGTGGTGCGCCGCGACAAGGACCAGATCACCCGCTATGCCCACCTGGGCACCGGCAACTACCACGCCGGCACCGCCAAGGCCTACACCGATTGGGGGCTGCTGACGGCCGATCCGGTGATCGCCGAGGACGTGCACCGGGTGTTCCAGCAGCTCACGGGCCTGGGCAAGGTGTCGAAGCTGAAGGACCTGCTGCAGGCCCCATTCACCCTGCATGCGGCGGTGATCGCACGCATCGAACGCGAGACCGAGTTCGCCGCCGCCAACAAACCGGCGCTGATCGCGGCGCGCATGAATTCGCTGATCGAGCCGGGGGTGATCCAGGCGCTGTACCGGGCCTCCAACGCCGGGGTGAAGGTCCAGTTGCTGGTGCGCGGCATCTGCTGCCTGCGGCCCGGCGTGCCGGGGGTTTCGGAGAACATCGAGGTGCGCTCGGTGATGGGCCGCTTTCTCGAGCACTCGCGGGTCTTCTACTTTGGCAATGACGGCAATCCCGAGATCTACCTGTCCAGTGCGGACTGGATGCCGCGCAATTTCTTTCGTCGGGTCGAGGTCGCGTTCCCGATCAAGGACCCGAAGCTGCGCGCCCGCGCAGCCGAAGAATCGCTGTTCTCCTACATGCGCGACAACATGAACGCCTGGGTGCTGCAGAAGGACGGCAGCTACCAGCGCCAGCAACCCGCCCCCGGCGAGGCGCCCTTCTCCGTCCAACAGCAACTGCTGGACGCGCTCGCCAGCAAGGGCTGATCGCCCCGTCAGGATCCAACCCCTCAGGCGACCTCGAGCCGGACGTCCACGGCGGACAGTTGCCCGGCCTCGTGCTCCAGGTCGGCGGCGGTCAGCGGGTGCGCCGCGAGCCAGCCGGCTTCGAATTCGATGCGCAGGGTCTCCCGACGCGCGCTGACGCGGGTCACCGGAACCGGCTGATCGGTCCGGGAGCGGTGCAACAACACCGCAAGACGCAATAGGATGGCCAGACGAATCAGTCTTTTCCGGCGGATTTTCGGAAACTCTCCGAACAAACGCGGCTGCAGCCGACTCCGATGGGCGCGCACCAGCAAGGCCAGTTCCCCCTGCTCCCGGCGCGAAAAACCGGGCAGATCAGCGTGGGCCAGAATGTATTCGCCATGCTTGTGGTAACGGCTGTGGGCCAGAGCCAGCCCGACCTCGTGCAGCTCGGCAGCCCAGTTGACCAGATCCGCCTCCTCGGGCGCCAGCGACCAGATCGGGGCCAGCGGGGCAAACAACCGCTGCACCTCGGCGACCACCCGCTCCGCGTGGCTCGAATCCACCGCAAAGCGCTTGCGCAGGTGCTGAATCGTCGCGCCGCGGACATCTTCATGTCGAAAGCGACCGAACAAATCATGGACGACCCCCTCGCGCAGCGCGCCATCGGAGGTGGTCAGGCGGGCGATGCCCAAGCCCCGAAAGATCCCGATGATCACCGCGAGCCCGCCGGCGATCACCGGTCGCCGGTCCTCGCTCAGGCCGGGAAGGCTCAGACGATCGAGCGCCCCGGCCTCGATCATGCGCTTGCGCAGCGCCTCGAGACCGGCGAGGCTCATGCCGGGTGCTTTCTCGATGCCGCTGGCGTGCAAGATGCGATCGAGCGCAAGCAAGGTTCCGGAGGCCCCAAGCGCCTGGTCCCAGCCCCGGCTCCGATAGGCCGCGACGATCGGCTGCAACTCGAGTTGCGCATGCAGTTCGGCCTGACGGAAACGGCGCGCCGTGATGCGTCCGTCGGCAAAATTCTGCGCACTGAAGGTTACGCAGCCCATCTGCAGGCTCTCGGCCAGCAGCGGCTCGAAGCGCTCGCCGATGATGAACTCGGTGCTGCCACCGCCGATATCGATCACCAGGCGCCGGCCCTGGTCGTCGGCCAGCGTGTGGGCGACGCCGAGATAGATCAGGCGGGCCTCCTCCCGACCGCCGATGATCTCCACCGGATGCCCCAGGGCCTGCTGCGCCTGATCCAGGAAACGGCGTGCCCCACGGGCCTTGCGCAAGGTATTGGTGCCGAGCGCACGCACACTGCCCGGCGGCAGTTCCCGCAGACGCTGCCCGAAGCGCTCCAGGCACGCCAATGCCCGTTGCTTGGCCGCGTCGGAAAGCCGGTTTCTCGCATCCAGGCCACTGGCCAGACGCACCGTCTCCTTCAGCCGATCGACTTTGATGACCTCCCCGTCGTGCCACCGGGCCACCAGCATGTGAAAGCTGTTGGAACCCAGGTCCACCGCCGCAACGGTTTCGAAGACACGGTCGTGCGGGCTGACTGGCATCGGGCTTCCTGATTCGATGGGTAAACTGCGGCGCATGACGGCAGTGCTAGAGTTTGCGCAGGCAATACTGCGGGACTTTCCACAGCAATTCCACGCTCCCCACCCGGATCGGTCCGGAAATACGCAGCGCACACGCGGTGCCTTTCTCCATCGGGACCGGCGAATGCGGCTCGCTGCCGCAGAGCCAGCGCCCGAGCAGGGCGGACAGATCTGGCTCATGGCCCACCAGAATCGCGGTCTCGCCGGGCCTCAGGCGCGACTCCAGCCAGTCGGTCAGGCCGGCGCCGTCCCACGGCGGCAGCAGCGCCGCCGGCGCCTCTGCCGGATGGCCAAAGGCCTCGCCAATACCCTGCGCCGTGTGCTGCGCGCGCACGTAGGGACTGCTCCACAGGTGATCGACCCGCTTCAGCAACCGCAGCAGGCCATTCGCCGCAGACCGGTTCTGCACCCTGCCCGCCGCCGTCAGCGGCCGTTCCCGATCCGGTCGGCCGGTCTCGCGAAAAAAGCGCTCGGGGTCGCCGGCCTGGGCATGGCGCACCAGCACCAGCCAGCGTTCCTGTGCGAGCGGTTCGGTGTTCATGATGATCGGCCTGTAGAGCTCATGACCATTTCCAGTGAAACGACGTTCTGGGCGGGTGGACGTCCGAAGGGGCGACGTGCCGGGCGGGGGCGGCCTCGCGATCGGCAGACCCCAAGCGCGCCGCGCTCGGTGCGGCCAGGATTGGAATCCGTGCAAGGTGCACGCGGGAACGCTACCATGCAAGCCTGCTGGATCCCACTACCGGAGGTCAGACCGATGTGCCGCCACGTTGCCTATGTGGGTCCGGAGATCCCCCTTCAGGACATCCTGTTATCACCCCCGCACAGCCTGGCGCAACAGGCGAGCGCGCCCCAGGAATTGCGCTATGCGCGCTTGAACGCGGACGGTTTCGGTTTTGGCTGGTATGGCGACGACGACACGGCCCTGATCTATCACCGTGCCGATCCGATCTGGCAGGACCCCAATCTGGCGGACCTCGCACGGACCTTGTATGCCGACCTCTGGGTCGCTGCAGTGCGCAGTGCCACGCCGGGGTTCGGCGGCGATGTGGTCAACGTCCAGCCCTTCGCCCAGGGCGATCTGCTGTACAGCCACAACGGCCTGATCGACGACTTTTTGCCCACGATTCGGCGCCAGATCCAGGACCGGATCGAACCGGAGGTGGAGGCCGGCATCCGGGGCACCACCGATTCCGAATACCTCTTCGCCCTGATCCGCCAGTGCCTCCTCGAGGATGTCGAGATGAGCCTGGAGGGCGCGCTTACCGAGGCCTTCTCGACCCTGCAATCCTGGCTCGGTCCGGCACGCGCGTTGTTGAACGTGATCCTCACCGACGGCGATCGCCTGGTGGCGAGCCGCCACGCGATCAATGACACGAGCCCGAGCCTGTACTACACCAGCGACGACGACACCTTCCCGGATGGCGCCATGGTGATAGCCTCGGAGCCCCTGACCGACCGCGAGCGCTGGCGGACCGTGCCCGAGGGCCATATCCTGGTGCTGGCCCTCGATGAACCCCCCGAGCTGGTTCCCCTCTGAGGCCGCCGCATGCGCGCCCCGACCCCGTCCGCGCTGCTCGAGGGACTCGCCGACATCCAGGCGACCTGGCGCCAGGAACTGCAACGCACGCCCGGACACCAACTGCGCAACCAATACCATCCGGAGCTGAGCCCGATCGGCTGGCACTTCGCACACTGCCTGTTCATCGAGGCGGTCTGGCTGCGCGAACGCATCCTCCAGGAAAAACCACGGGCCGACCGCGACTGGCACGACCTCTATTTTCCGGAACAGAGCCCGAAATGGCGCCGGGGCGGCCGGCTGCAAAACCAGCACGCGATGCTCGCCGAAGCCGTGGAGCGCCAGCAGGAACACCGCGCGCTGCTGGCGCACGATGATCGGGTGCTCACCCACCCGCTGCTGCAGGATGGCTACCTGACCGGCTTTCTGACCCAGCATCACGCACTGCACCTGGAAACCATGCAGCAGGTCCGCTGCGCCGCGGCACGCCGGCGAAGCCCGTGCCTGCCGCCGCGACGGCGAATCCCCGCCGAAGGGCGCGTGCCGCCCGCGCAGTGGCTGGAAATTCCGGCCCAGACCACCACCCTCGGCAGCGATTCGATTCTGGCCTTCGACAACGAGAAACCGGTCCACGAGGTGCACCTGGCCGACTATCGGATTGCCCGCCGACCGGTCAGTGTCGGCGCATTTGCCGACTTCATCGCCGCCGGCGGCTATACCCAGGCGCAGTGGTGGACGGCCGAAGGCTGGCTGTGGCGGCAATCCAACCGGGTGTCCGGCCCGCTGGACTGGGCATTCCAGATCGGTGCCTGTGAAGGCCGCCGCACCCAACGGCTGCATTGCCTGCCAGTCGCCCCAGCCGAGGCGCCCCTGGAGGCACCCGTGAGCGGCGTGTCACGCTACGAGGCCGAGGCCTTTGCGCGCTGGGCCGGGGTCCGACTGCCGCACGAGGCCGAATGGGAGTTGGCGGCGCGGGCGTATCCACTCGTCGGCACCGGTGCGGTGTGGGAATGGTGTGCGAACCCCTTCTACCCCTACCCGGGCTTTTGCTCCTTTCCCTACGATCAGTACTCGAAGCCCTGGTTCGACGGGCAGCATTTCAGCCTGCGCGGCGGCAGCCGTTTCAGTCATGACTGGCTGAAACGGCCGTCCATGCGCAATTTCTACACCCCCGAAAAACGCCATGTGTTCGCCGGGCTGCGTCTGGCCCGCGACCCCGACTGAGTGGAGCCGTGCCCATGTCTCGAGTCCAGTGGTCCATACGCCGGTTCGCCCCTTTCCTGATCCCCGCATTTCTGACCCTCATGCTCCTGATTCCCGGAGCATTCGCCGCGACCCCCCCGGTTCCCGTCGAGGACCGCTTCGCCCTGCTGAAGCTCACCGCCCACGCGCAGTCCGAGGTGCAGAACGACCTGATGACCGTGCACCTGAGCATCGAACGCCGGGCGGAGGCCGCCACCGAGGCCGCCGCTGCCATCAACCGGCTGATGCAGGAGGCGCTGGACCGCGTGGCCGAGGTGCCCGAGATCGATGCCCGCAGCATCAGCTATTCGACTGCACCGATCTACGACCGCAACAACGAGCGCCACGAACCGGGGGCTTCGCAGAACCGCATAACACCGGTGGCCTGGCAGGTCACCCAGGTGCTGGAGCTGAAGGGGAAGGACTTCGATCCTCTCACGACACTGGCCGGTGAGTTGCAGGATCGGGGGCTCGCCATCACGCAGATCCGGTTCTCGCTGAGCCCGGAGATCCAGCGACTTCACCGGGAGGCTCTGCTGACCGAGGCCATCGATCAGTGGCAGCGCACCGCCCAGGAGATGGGCACCGCGCTGGGCGCCGCGTACCTGCTGCCGGAGGAACTGACCCTGCACGACGACGGCGCCCCGGGACCACGCCCGATGTTTGCCAGTGCCCGCCACCAGGAAGCCGCCCCGGCCCCCGCCCTGGAGGCCGGCCAGTCCACCCTGCGCGTCACCGTCTCCGGCCACGCCCGCGCCTACGGAATCCCGGCCCGACACACCCTCGATTCGCGCTGATTCTGGCTGCCCCCCCGCGGACACTGGCTGATCCTGGGCTCACCCTGGGTTCGGGTGGGGCGCTCTCCTTCGTGGCGGGGTACGTGACCTACGGGGCTCCATGGAGCGGTTTCATGCAGGTTGCGTCACTTAACGGTAGCATAGGGGGGTTACATCGGCATTGGAGCCGGCACCATGCGCAGCGCATCCCTACTTCTCGCATTCCTGTGGTTATCGCTCGTCACCCTGCCCGGTGCCGCGGCCCCGTCGGCGGCCGCGCCGGCCCCCTACAGCGCCGAACAGGCCGAGGGCATGAGCGCGGAGGCACGCCGGCTCGCGGCGCAGCGGCATCTGGAGCTCACGCCTCCGGATCTGGTCGAGGCCCGGCTCTGGCTCGAAAGCGCGGCGGCCGAGGGCTCGGTCGAGGCCATGGGGGCCGTGGGCTGGCTCTACGAACAGGGTCTCGGCGTCGAGCCGGATGCCGAACAGGCCTTGCGCTATTTCACCCAGGCCTATGACGCGGGCGAAAACGAGTACGGGCTGCGGATCGCCTGGATGCACATCCAGGGCCGGGGGGTGGAACCGGATCGGGATCTAGGTGAGGCCTGGTTTCAACGGGTCATCGACGAACGCGATGACCACGAGGCCCGCCTCGCCCTGGGCTCGCTGTTGGTGATGGATGCCTCGCTGGTGGTGACGGATGCACACAGCCCAACATCGCCCGACCGGGTGGCTGAGGCACGCGACCTGCTGGTGCATGCGGTCGAGAATGGCATGGTGGCTGCCGCGTATTATCTGGCACGCATCTATCGGGAGGGCCTGGGTTCGGTCGCCGCCAACCCGATGCAGGATCTGTATTACACGCGCCTCGGTGCCGAGGCGGGTCATCCGCAGATGCAGGCCTGGCTGGCCCATTTTCATGCCGTCGGCAACGGTGTACCGCTGGATGCCATCGAGGCGTACAAGTGGGCCAGCCTCGCGGCGGCCGGCGGCGATGCCACCAGTGAGCCGTTGCGCCAGAACCTCGAGTCGCAGCTGAACCCCGCGGAACTCACCGAAGCCCGGCGCCGCGCCCTGCTCTGGCTGAACGCTCCGGAGTAGGGTGGGTGAAGCGCAGCGCACCCACCCTACGGCCCACCCGACGGGGTGGGGGTGACGAGGAGGGGATTAAGCGGCTTCGATACGGCCGGTGGCTTCGTTCAGGTGGCGTAGCTGCTGCGTGCGCTCTGGGTCGACCTGGTCCCAATCGAAGCGCCAGGCCCAGTTGCCCTCGGTCGTGCTGGGGGTGTTCATTCGATGCCCGCCGTCGAGTTCCAGCGCATCCTGCATCGGGATGACCGCCAGCCGGGCGCAGGATTCGAAGGCCGTGCGAATCAAGGCGCCGGGCATCGCCTCCGGTGCCGCACCGAGCCGTTGCAGCACCCGCTCCTGATCCACGGGTGACAGCCCCTCGAACCAACCCAGCGTCGTGTCGTTGTCGTGGGTGCCGGTGTACACCACGCCGCGCTCCACATGATGCTCGGGCAGGTAGGGGTTGTCCGGTCCGCCATCGAAGGCGAACTGCAGGATCTTCATCCCCGGCAGGCCGAACTGCTCGCGCAGGGCCGTCACCGGCGGCGTGATCACCCCGAGATCCTCGGCCAACAGTGGCAATTCCCCGAAGCGTTTCAGCAACGCCTCGAAGAAGGAGGCTCCCGGCCCCGGTTCCCAATGCCCCCCGATCGCGGTCGGTTCGTCCACCGGGATCGACCAGTAGGCCTCGAAAGCGCGGAAGTGGTCGATGCGCAGCGCATCCAGCCCGTTCAAAGCCCATTCGATGCGCCGTAGCCACCACTCGTAGCCCTGCTCGGCCATGCGATCCCAACGGTAATGCGGGTTGCCCCAACGTTGCCCGGTTTCGGAGAAATAGTCCGGCGGCACCCCGGCCACGGTCCGCGGCTGCCCGTTTACATCCAGGTCGAAGTCCTCCGGATGGGCCCAGACATCGGCGGAATCGTGCGCCACGAAAATCGGCATGTCGCCGAGCAGCAGGATATCGCGGGCGTTCGCCTGGGCCCGTAGCGCGTGCCACTGGCGAAAGAACACGAACTGCGCAAAGCGCACGGCCTCCAGCGCCTCGCTCATTTCGGCGCGCAATTGTTCCAGGCGGGGCCGCGCACGTTGGCGCAGCGGCTCCGGCCAGGCCCACCAGGGCCGATCGCCCTGCAGGCGCTTGATCACCACGAACAGCGCGAAGTCGTCCAGCCAATGGGCCTGTGCACGAGCGAACTCGGTGTATTCCAGCCAGTCGCCGTCGTTCGCCTCCAG
>PWGH01000292.1 GCA_003555285.1 Thioalkalivibrio sp. | reverse complement strand
TCCAGCGCCCGGCGCGCACATCGGTCCGGTAGGCATCCATGCGGGTCACCAGAGTCAGCAGGAAGGCGAACACGTGTTGCACCACCGAGTCGGTGGCGTAGTCGCGGGCGTTGCAGACTGAAATATTCCGTTCAGCGGCGGCCGCCACATCGATGTTGTTGGTGCCGGTGGCCGCTGCACAGATCAGGCGCAGCTTCGGTGCCTGGGCCAGGACCTTGCGGTCGAGCACCACCTTGTTTGTGACCACGACCTCGACATCGCGGATCTGCTCGGCGATCGCCTCGGGCCGGGTCTGGGCCAGGAAGGTCCAGTGGGGGAGGGTAGCGCGTAGCGGTTCCAGATCCAGGTCGTCCCGGTCCACGGTGTTCAGGTCGAGGAAGACGCCCTTCATGATCGGGTCTCGGTGGGGGTGGCGGCCGGTAAAAGCGGTGCCCGAAACGAAAACAAGCCCCGGCGTGCGGGGCTTGTTCCCAAGGGCAGGCGAGGCTTAGTCGTTGCCGGTGAAGGCATGGAACAGGTTCAGCATGTGCAGGAACATCACGTAGAGGTTCGCGTACAGCGACACCGTCATCATGATGTAGTTGGCCTCGCGGTCGTGGATCATCCGGCTGGTGTCGTAGAGGATGGCCGCGGAGAGCAGCAGCACCACCGCCGAGGAGATCGCGAGCGACAGCGCCGGGATCGCCAGGAACAGGTTGGCGACGATCGCGACGATCGCAATCACCAGGCCGACCACGATGAAGCCGCCCAGGAAGCTGAAGTCCTTGCGGGTGGTCAGCGCGTAGGCGGACAGCGCAATGAAGGCCACCGCCGTGGTGCCGAAGGCATTGCCGACGATCTGCGAGCCGTTGGGCAGCCCCAGGTACATGCTCAGGATCGGGCCCAGGAAGAAGCCCATCAGGCCGGTGAAGGCGAAGGTCAGGACCAGGCCCCAGCCGGAGTTGCGCACCGCATTGATCGCGAACGGGCCGCCGATCAGCACGGCGATCATGATCAGCCAATGTACCGGCGGGGCGTTGATCGCCATCGCGGTGAAGGCCGTGACCGCACTGAAGGCCAGGGTCATCGACAGCAGGAGGTAGGTGCTGCGGATCACCTGGTTGGTGCGAATGGTCTCGGCGGCGGACGATGTACTGGCACGGGTGTGGATCAGGCGTTCTTCAGACACGGAGGGCTCCTTGGCAAAGCGATCGATGCGCACTAGTGTACCTACACGCGGGGTCTTGTCCAGCGAGACCGCCTTGTGTTGGGGTTGGCTGTGGCCTACGGGTTTGGAAGGCGCTCTTGGTGGGGCCGCTGCGCTCGGCCCAGGTTCAGGCTGCGGTGATTTGCGTCGGGTGGGTGAAGTCCACCGAGCCCATTGCCCTTGCCCTCGGAGTGTTCTAAGGCGCCCACCAACCCGGTGTTTCGCGCTCGGTGTTGCGCAGGCCGCGTCAGGCGGTGCGCGGTTCCTGCGGATCGTCCGTCTCCTGACTAACGCGGGCCTGGATGGCGGCGACCGAGGCGTCGGTGGAGCGGAACAGGTTCTCCTTGCCGATCACCTCGTCCAGGTGCGTGCGTTCCATCACCGCCAGCACCTGCGCCTTCAGCCCGGCAAACACCAGGGTGACGCCCTGGGCCCGCAGGCGTGCGACCAACGAACGGATCACCTCTTCACCCGAGGCGTCGATCTCGTTGATCCCCTTGGCGACCACGATCAGGTATTTGGCGTTGGGATGCCGCGCGGTCTGTTCCAGCACCGCATCCTCGAAATACGGCGCGTTGGCAAAATACAGCGAGCGGTCGAAGCGCAGCAGCCCGATCTCCTCGCTGGCCTTCAGGCCATAGCGCTGTGCCTCGCGCAAAGTACCGTCGGAATAGCGCGCGAGTTCGGAAACCCGCGGGCGCATGGTCCGGTACAGGAATAAGCCGAGGGCCACCGCAACCCCGAGGAGAATGCCGAGATCCAGCTGCGGCGCGACCGCCAGTGTCGCCACGAAGGTCACAATCGCGGCCGTACCGTCGTGTCGGCTGGCCTGCCAGGCGTGGTGGATGGCTTTGAAATTCACCAGCCCGATCACCGCCATCATGATGATGGCCGCCAACACGGCCTCCGGCAGGTGATAGAAGAGGGGTGTCAAGAACAGCAATACCAGCAGGATCAATACGGCCGTGACCACCGAGGACAGGCCGGTGCGCCCGCCGGAATTCAGGTTCACCGCCGAGCGCGAGAAGGAGCCGCTGACCGGATACCCCTGGCTGAAGCTGCCGGCGAGGTTGCCGAGTCCCTGTCCGATCAACTCCTGGTTCGGATCGAGCCGTTGACCCGTGCGCCCGGCGATGGCCCGCGCAATGGCAATCGCCTCGGTGAAGCCGACCAGCGCGATCACGAAAGCGGCGGTGAACAGGGCGGCGATGGTGGTCAGGCTCAAGTCCGGCATGGCCAGGGACGGCAGCCCTGCGGGAATATCGCCCACCACCGTGCCGCCGGCGTTGATCAGGACCCGGTCGTCGACGACCCCGTCCACGCGCCAGTTGCGACCGGCGACCGGTTGATCGGCCTCGACCGCCTCGCGCGCGATCAGGCGCGCGGGCTGGTCGTTCGCTGCCGGAATCAGCGCGAAACGGATGTTTCGCAAGGCCTGGCGCAGGGTCGCGGCCTCGGCCTGTGTCTGTTCGGCCTCGATGCGCAGCAGCTCGGCCTCGTAGCGTAGCGCGGCGGCCTGGGCGGGGGGCGCGTCCGCGATGGCGGCTTCACGCTCCCGAATCTGTTGGTCGAGCTGCGCCGTCTGGTCCCGCAGTTCGGACCACGTCGTGATCTGGGCCGAGACCTCGGGTGGGGCGATCTGCGCCAACTCGACGTCGGCCTTGCGCTCGAAGCCGACCATCCAGCTCAGTGCGGTCGCAATGACCACCGCCGCCAGTACCCCAGGCACCTTCGGCATCACCCGCTTGAAGCCGACCATGATCGCGATGGCTCCCAGCCCGAAGACCAGCGTCGGCCAGTGCAGCCGGCCGATCTCGGTCAGCACACCCCACAGCCCGACCATGAAGTGCCCGCTGGTGTCGATTGGTACGCCCAAGAGCTTGTTCAACTGCGACAGACCGATGATCAGCGCCGCCGCATTGGTGAAGCCCACGATCACCGGATGAGAAATGAAGCTGACCAGTGCACCCAGGCGCAGCACGCCCATCGACAACTGGATGATGCCGACCAGGAAGGCGAGGGCGATGGCCAACGCGATGTACTCGCCGGAACCCGCGCCCGCCAGCGGAATCAGTGCCGTGGCCGTCAGCAGCGAGACCACCGCGACCGGCCCGGTGGCCAGGTGATTCGACGAACCCCAGAGCGCCGCGACGATCACCGGCAGCAGCGAGGCGTACAGGCCATACACCGGAGGCAGCCCGGCCAGCGCGGCATAGGCCATCGACTGGGGCACCAGCACCAGTGCGACCGCCAGACCGGAGGAGAAGTCGGCCTTCAGGATCTCGCCGGTTGGCCGTTGCCAACGCAGGAAGGGGAAGAGGCGAAGCAGAAGGCTATTCATCAGCGGGCGTGGTCTCAGCGAAGGGCGGGTCAAGCCAGGCACCGGAGCCACCCCGCCGGATCAGCAGGCCGGTCGATCTCCTGAGCCCGCACGGGGCGCACGTTCGAAAGGTTCGGAAAAGCACCCCGGCCAACTCGAGATGGGCGTTCCCGCATAAATCATGGTAAATGGATCGGTTGGCGAGGATATACCGCAGCCTGGGGGAACTCCAATGCAATATGATAATGAACGGAATAGACGCCGGTCTATGCGATGTTGAAGGCCCGGTTGTAAACCCTGCCCTCAACGCCGAGAATATCCGGCATAGGATGGGGCCCGGGGCGCTAGCCGGTTTCGGGCCTGAACCGCGTTTGCAGGAAGGGTGGCAGAGTGGTCGATTGCACTGGTCTTGAAAACCAGCGACGGGCAACCGTCCGAGGGTTCGAATCCCTCCCCTTCCGCCATATGCTGAATGAAACCCAGGTCGTGCTGTCCCTACGCACCGAAGAGTACGGGAGTGATTAACACGTGTTGGATCGATCCTGGCTGAAGAGGGTGGTGCTGTCGGTGGCGGTGCTGGGGTCGTCCGTGGCCGGCGCAGCCTCGGAGCTGACGGGATCCTGGGATTGCCCGGTGCGGCTGCATCTGGCCGCGGTTGGGCAGAGCGAACTGACCCTGCAGGCGAGCACGCGTTCTCGGTTGCATGCCGGGGGGCACTACGACAGCGAAGGCGAGGCGGTGGTGCGGCTCGGACCGTGGCCGCTGACGCTGGCGGCGGCAAGTCAGGGGCAGTGGCTGCGCGACGGGCAGCAGTTCACCCTCGCCATCGAAACCCTCGAACTGTCGCCGGGTTCGACGCGCGGGGTCGAGCTGCAGCACTTGGTGATCCAACAGCTTACGTCGATGCTGCCCCCATTGCCGCACACGGAGACCGCGCACATCGTCAGCGAAATGCCGGGGCAGGTGGTTCTGGAAGACGCCACTGGCGAACGGTTTACCTGCTCGCGGCGCTGATCCTGCCTTGGGCCGCACGCCATGCCTTGAGAGCTGCCCGCTGAGCGGGTGGCGAACTTCCTTCCGGTGTGGCTGATCGGACAGGGGTCGGCGCTATGGGCGGGGCCAAAGGTCAAGATGGTGGGTGCGCTGCGCTTCACCCACCCCTTGCCTGATCAGGGTACCGCGGGGCGCTTGCGGGCGAGGGTCAGGCCGTCGGCGATGGGGACCAGCGACAGGTCGATGCGCTCGTCCTCGTGCAGCTGCCGATTGAAGGCGCGGATCGCCGCGGTGTCCGGATCCCGGTGGTCGGGATCGGCGACCTTGCCGTTCCACAGCGTGTTGTCGACCAGGATCAGACCGCCGGGGCGCAGCAGGGTCAGGCACCCCTCGAAATAGGTCGGGTAGCCACCCTTGTCGGCATCGATGAAGGCGAGGTCGAAGCGCCCGGATTCGCCCGTGTCGATCAGGCGGGCCAGGGTCTCGGCGGCCGGACCGAGGTGCAGATCGATGCGACCCGCGACGCCGGCGCGCTGCCAGTAGCGCTGCGCGATGTCGGTCCATTCGCGGCTGCGGTCGCAGGTCACCAGCCTGCCGTCCTCCGGCAGGGCCAGCGCCAGCGCCAGCGCACTGTAGCCGGTGAAGGTGCCGATCTCGAGGACCTGCCGCGCCGCGATCAGGCGCGCGAGCAGGGCCATGAACTGCCCCTGTTCCGGGGCAATTTGCATGTTGGCCTCCGGCAGCGCCGCCGTTTCCTCGCGCAGCGCGGCCAGCACCGCAGCCTCGCGCAGCGAGACGTCCAGCAGATAGCCGTACAGCGTGTCATCAAGACCAATGGAACGGTTGGACATGGGGTCTCCCGGGTTCAGTGACAGCCTGCACCATCCTACATCCGCTCTCCCGCACGGGTCACAGTGGTTTTTCCCAGAACACCATGGGCTTTGCGCTTGGCGTCACCTCATCGAGGTCCGGCCATTCGAACCGTGCCACCAGATCGTCGCGCCGGGTGTACCCGAAGCGGGTCCAGATCGCGTCCAGCGGCACGTGGTCCGGTGGCCGGCGGGGATCGTCGGCGGCGCGCTGTACGGCGCAGAAGGTCATGTGAGTGAAGCGGTCGAGGGCACGCGCATGGCGTTCGCGTTCGGCGAAGAAGCTGCGGTAGACGCCGCGGCCGCGGTAATCCGGCACCAGCACCGATTCGCCCCCGTAGAATCGAGTCTCCGGATCGATGCCGGCGGAGCGAAAAGGCTCCTGGAATTCCTCCGTTTCCGCAGCCAGCGGCAGGCCGGTCGAGGCGCCGACCACGGTATCGCCAGCGAAGGCCAGTACGACCACGCTGTCCGGGCACTCCAGATACGTGCGCAGGTAGTTGCGCTCGTAGTCGAGCGAGCCCGCATAGAGGTAGGGGAAATCGCGAAACACCGTGATACGCAGCCGCGCAAGGTCGTCGACGTACGCCTTCAGCTGAGGGTCGCGTCCCGTGAGGACACGGATCGTGATTTCGAGACCCGTCATGGCTTGATGGGCTTGGGGATCTGCTCGCGCATGCTGCCTCCCAGGAATGCCGGAATACCTGACTCACGTCACAGGCGATGTCATTAGCCGCGAAACCGCAAGCATACACAGCGATGACGCACACCGGGGACTACCCCCGCGGGAATTGCCATTCGAGCGGGAGCATGACGCGATCAACCTTCTGCGTTGTCTTGACTTGGTTCACGTCCTGTCTGTAGACCTGTCGGCCATGGGCAAGCGGAACAAGAACGGCAATGAAACCGGCGCGGCCTGCCCTTGTGGATCCGGGGCGGCGCGTGGGGCCTGTTGCGGGCCCTATCTGGACGGGGAGGCCATCGCGCCCACTGCGGAGGCGCTGATGCGTTCGCGGTACTCGGCGTTCGTGGAGGGCCACCGCGAGTATCTGTTGAGGACCTGGGCTGCGCAGACCCGTCCGGAAAATCTGGAGCTCGACCCGGGACAGCGCTGGCTCGGCCTCAGCATTCGCGCAACGGCCGCGGGCGGGGTGGACGATGATGCCGGTGAGGTGGAGTTCGTGGCCCGATCCAGAATTGGCGGTCGTGGCCAGCGCTTGCACGAACGCAGCCGGTTCCGGCGCGTGAATGGTCAGTGGCTCTACGTGGACGGAACCTTGCCGGGATGACGGGGCGCCCCCCCGTTCATCGGATGAGGGTAACAGCGCGAATGGGAGTCAGTGCTCCCTACGCCTCCAACTGCCCGTGAAGGCTTGTCTTGGGCAGCACGATGGGCATGAAAGACCATGACCGCCCGCGCGTTCCGGGGTGGAACCAACAATCAATCCTTTTCGTCACGATCCTTGAACAGATGGATGCCGGTGGCGATGAAGCCGGTGGTCAGGATGAACGTTGCGATGAGTATCGGCCAGCCGCCGAGCTGATGGATCAGCGGTGCGGAGGCGGCCGTGAACAGGCCGCCGCCCAATACCGGCTCGAACAGGATCTGCTTGTAGCCGAAGCGCTCGCTCGCGCGGCTCCGGTCGTGCGGATCCGCGAGCCGGATCAGTAACAGCCCCAGTGCAGCCATGCCGATCGACTGGCCGAAATCGCCAGAGCCGCGCTGGAACCAGTCGCGCGGAATCAGCAGCGGAGCGAGGATGAGAAATCCCGCCACGTTCCATGCGATGGCTGCCACGCCAAGGATCAGCAGCGGCACGAGGTACTCACCGAGAACCGCGAGGCTCAGCGTCGCCAGCGCCGCGGCAATGATGAGATCGAGCGAGCCGGCGGAGATGCGGTTGATGATCTGCCGGTTCAACGCCTGCGTGTGCCCTAGGCGGTCGACCACCACCTGGACCACGATCGCCCCGATCATCGCCAGCGGGAACAGCGGAATGTACCGGAAGAGCTCGACGTTCCGTCGGCCCCAGGTGTTGAGTTCCAGCCAGATCAAACCCTGCTGCAATCCATATCCGATCAGGATGGCCAGGCCCAGCAAGGCCAGATGAACCGAGAGCGAGTCGCGAGGCACCAGTCGCCGGGATGGTTCCTCCTCCTGAGGTTCACGCTCGTCGAAATTCGAGAGGTTTTCTTTCTCTTCGGGAGAAGGCGCCGAGATATCGATGCGCTGGGTGCGCACGGCCCAGTTCACCAGCACGGTGCCGATGATTGCGCCCGACAGGATTCCGAGCGTCGCCAAGCCCATCCCCAGCGCTTCGCCTTCCGGGAAACCCATTTCCTCGAAAGCACCGGACATGCCCGCCACGGTTCCGTGTCCGCCGACGAAACTGATTTCCAGCAGTGCCCCCGCTTCGGGCGGCAGGCCCCAGATCGGCCCGAGCAGCAACAGCACCAGCGCCAGACCCACGACATACTGCCCCCAGGCCAGCGAGTGCCCGAGCATGACCTGCGGCCCGGCGTCTCGCCACATCTTGCCGATGCCGCGAATCGGCTTTCCGAGGAACAAGGCTGCGAACACCACGCTGATCAGCAGGCCCGGCAACGGATCCCACACCTCGCGGATCCACTCGGGAAACAGACCCTCCGACAAGGCTGCCTCTTCCCCGATCCAGGTCCGCACCGCCAGGCCCAGCACCTGCGGTCCCGCCAGCAGCGCGAGGAAACCCGCAAGCAACGACGCCGGCAGGAAGATGTCCCGGAGAAAGGGCGTCCTTCGCCGAATCACCATGCTGACGAGGATCAGGCCCCAGAGGATCAGCACTGCCAGCGCAATGCGGCCAAACAATTCTTCCATCCGCGGCTCCCGTGATTCTGGTGCTGATGGACCTCGCCAGGCGTGCGTCGCTGCCGAGGTCCTGCGGAAAACCATGGTTGAACTTCAGGCCAGACCAGTCAATCCGACGATCCAACGTCTTGCCTGTGTCACTCGCGGCGCTCTGCGGTACCTCGCGGCCGCAGCAGCCGAATACCCCGTAGGGTGCCCTTCGTAGGGTGGGCCAAGCGCAGCGGACCCACCGGGGCAACCGCGGCACTCGGGTCAACGGCATGGTGAGTGCGCTGCGCTTCACCCACCCGCAAAATATTACGAAAAACACCCGTCCTGTTTGGACTGAGGGTGCAAACCGTGCGCGGTATACGCCCCAAGCAGCCGCAGGGTCGCCCGCCCCTGCGACTCCTGGAGATCGACCTGCGCACAGCGATTCTGCTTTCCGTACCTTCACTGGGGTGCCGCATCGGGTCCACCGGTCGGCGGCGACAGCGTTGGGTCATCTACCCATGGTCCCGGTCTGGAATCATCGGCGATGATGGTCGGCCAAACCCAACGGTGAATGACTTGGCCCGTCAACGCCTTCGCCGTGATCAGCGTTCGCGCCACGTCGCGACGGCCGAATTGCTGTGCCGAGTGCGCGATCGGATCGACGCCGAGCGAGTGACGTTCGGTGAGCTCGCGCTGTGGACCGAAGGGCGGGCGATCGGGCCCCTGCTGCTGTTGCTGGCGCTGCCGGAGACGATTCCCATGGTCGGTTTCTCGGCCTTGTTGGCCGTGCCGATCTTCGTCATCGGCGGCTACATGCTGGCCTACGGGCCCAGTCCGCCGCTGCCTGTCTGGTTGCTGCGCCGCTCGTTGAAGGCGTCGCTTCTCGAATCCGTGATCGACCATTCCCTGCCGCGCGCGCGCCGGTTCGATCGTCTCTCCAGACCGCGCCTGCCGCGAGTCGCCGCCGCCGGCCGCGCGCACGGCACGATGTGCATGCTGATGGCCGTGCTGCTCGCGGCGCCCATTCCGGGGATCAACATTCTTGCGGCATTTTCGGTGGCGGGCCTCGGCATTGGCATCGTTCAGCGCGACGGCGTGGTGGTTGCCCTCGCGCTGGCGTTGGGGGTTCTTGCGCTGGTTGCGACCCTCGGCGTACTCACTGGCGTATTCCTGCTCGGCGACGTCCTGCTGGGAGCTGTCGGCCCCCTCAAGAGTGAGGGAAGCGCCGATTGATCGGCGTTTGCCGCCGCACCGGGCTCCGCAACGGAAGAGGAGGGTGTTGACCCCCTGGCTATGACGCTGACGGAGGCCCGGGCCCCACACACCTGGGACCAGCCGTTCCTCTTTCTCACCGGGGCGGCGGCCGTCCTGGCCATCGTGACTTGGGGTTGAGTCTGGTCGATGATCAGGATTGCCCCTGAGGAGGTACACGATGACGATGCACAATCCGCCGCAGCCCGGAGAGATCCTGCGCGATGACGCGGGGAGCAGTCGAGGTCGCAGGCATCCACAAGGTCGGGCGCCGCTGGCGGTCCCATGCCGTCAACGGTAATCTTTCGTGCCGACCCTACTGTAGAGGTGGATCATGGACCTCGTCTTCCACGCCAAGCTATACGCCCTCACGCTCGGGGTCTTCCTCGTCGTCGATCTCCTCTGGCTCGGAGTTGTGGCCCGCGGTTTCTATCAGACGCAACTGCGACCCTTTCTGAGTCCAACGGTCAACTGGCCGGCGGCCTTGATCTTTTATCTGCTGTACGTGGTCGGGATCCTGATCTTCGCCGTGCTGCCGGGCCTTGCGGCGGACTCGCTGGCCGTGGCCGCGGGCTGGGGCGCCCTGTTTGGCTTCTTCACCTACGCAACCTACGAGCTGACCAACCTCGCCACCCTCAAGGACTGGCCGTTGAAGATCGTGCTCGTGGACACGGCTTGGGGTATGGCGCTCTGCACCGTCGTGGCGAGCGCCGGATTCTTGATGGGCGCATGGCTGGGCAGTCCGTGAGCAGGAGGCTACTGAGTTGGGGGGTAGCGGGCGCATGCGGTGATCTTTCCTGGCAATTCCGGAGCCCGATTTTCCGGAACGGCTTGCGGTCGGTTTTGCAAGCACCGTGGTGCAT
>PWGH01000069.1 GCA_003555285.1 Thioalkalivibrio sp. | reverse complement strand
TCCTGCACCCCGGGCTCCAGGCCCAGGCTCCAGGTCGCGGCGCCCTGGGGGTCGAGGTCCCACAGCAGCGTCTTCCGGCCGTATTGCGCAGCCAGGTAGGCGAGGTTCACGGCCGCGGCGCTTTTGCCCACGCCGCCCTTCATGTTGTAGATCGCGAGAGTCTTCAATACTGGCCGTTGGCCTCAAGTCCGTTTGGATGGAGCCGCTTTTGGCAGCGCATCCCTTTAGTGTAGTTCCTGTGGCGAGCGCCCGCATGCCGGGGCGGCGTGTGGCCCGTTCGTCGGCGTGTTGAAGGCAGGTTTGTGTCGGGGTGCGGGTGGTGGGTCCGCTGCGCGGGGTTCGTTCTAGGGGGCGAGGGGGGGATCGGGAGGGGCTTCGGCGTGGAGGTGGGCCAGGTGGTCCTCGTAAAGGGACCAGATCTGCGGGGCAATGGCGCCGCGGCTGCCCGGGTAGGTCAGGCGGTCCGGGTTCAGACGCCGCAGGTCTTCGATCTCGGTGTCGCGCAGGGCCCCGTTGACAACGTGGAAGATCAGGATCCGGGTGCCGTGGCCGGCGATCGGCAGCAGGGCCCCGATCACGCCGGTGTCGTTCAGCCCGGGGCTGGCCCGCGCGTCGCCTTCCTCGTTCGGTGGGCAGATCAGGGTGCCGAGCAGTTCCCGGTAGGCATCGAAGCAGGTCATGCAGACCTCGCTGACCCGCGGGCCCGGCACGCGTGCGGCTGCGGCGTGGATCTCCGGGACCGGAAGCAGCATGTGGCGCTGTTCGAGCCGCAGCCGATTGCGGGCGCCGTTGGGCAGCAGCCGTGGCGCGGGCTCACGGCAGGACGGGCAGGTCCAGGTCGCGACACGGGGTCCGGCCAGTATGTTGTTCGGCGGCATCACGCTCCTGCGACGCGGGCGACGGCCCAGTTAAGGACATCGGCGGGGTGAAGGCTCGCCTTCAGCCGTAGTAAACCGGTTCGTTGCCCGGCTTCCACTTGATGTTGCAGCCCAGGCTCGGCTGTTGCGGCTCCGGGATCGGCTGGCCGGCGAGCAGCGCGTCGGTGGCGGCACGCAGGTCCTGGCCGGTCACCGGCACGTCGCTACCCGGGCGGGCCGCGTCGAACTGGCCGCGGTAGACCAGCTTGCGGTCGGCATCGAACAGGTAGAAATCCGGGGTGCAGGCCGCCTGGTAGGCCTTGGCCACGGATTGGTCCGCGTCCAGACAATAGGGGAAGCCGTAGCCGAAGCGCCGGGCGTCGCCCTGCATCGCCTCGGGGCCGTCCTCGGGATGGGCCTCGATGTCGTTGGCATTGATCGCGATCACCGCCAGTCCCTTGCCGGTGTATTCGCGCCCGTAGCGCGCAAACTCGTGCCGAATAAGGTGCACGAAGGGGCAGTGATTGCAGATGAAGGCGATCAGGAAGCCCTTGGCCTCGGGAAAGTCATCCAGACCGATATCCTTGCCCGACACGACGTCGGGGAGACGGAAATTCGGGGCCTCGGTGCCGAGGTCGATCATCTGGGAAGGGGTGCGTGCCATGGTTTCTCCGCGGCTGTCGGTTTCTGAAGCGGTGATTATACTGGCAGCCGCATTTCCGCACCCGCGGCCTTGCGGAAAACGCGGGTCCACACCGTCGGGTTTTGCCCGTGGTGGGGTTCTTGCCCAGTGTGGAATTGTTGAAAGGGGTGGTCGGCATGGCCATCTTGTGGGCATGGGCGGGGCGCGTCCGATCATCGCGTCCGATCATAAGGGGTGGCAAGCATGGGGTGGGTCAAGGGACAGGTACGGGAAATTACGCGATGGACCGATCGCTTGTTCAGCCTGCGCATCGATGCCGAGGTCGAACCGTTCAAGGCAGGGCAGTACAACCGCCTGCGCCTGTTCATCGGCGAGGAGTGGGTGGGCCGGCCGTATTCCTACGTGAACCCGCCCGGTACGGCGCCGCTGGAGTTCTATCTGGTTACCGTGCCGGAGGGGCCGCTGAGCCACCGGCTGGTGGCGCTGCGGCCCGGCGATGAAGTCGAACTGATGCCGCGGGCCAGCGGGCTGTTCACGCTGGATCAGGTGCCGGATGCGCGCGATCTGTGGTTGTTGGCGACCGGGACCGGGCTGGGGCCGTTCCTGTCGATGCTCGGCACCGCGGAACCCTGGGCCCGGTTTCAGAACATCCGCCTGGTGCACGCAGTGCGCCGAGCCGGCGAACTGAACTACCGGGAGCGCATCGAGGCATTCGCTGCCCAGGCGCCGGGGCGTTTTCGCTACCTGCCGATGGTCAGCCGCGAGGCCTGCGCAGGCGCGCTGTGCGAGCGCATCCCGAACGCGCTCGAGCACGGGCGGCTGGAGGACCTGGCCGACCTCGCCGTAACCGCCGCGGGCTCCCAGGTGATGATCTGCGGCAACCCGGACATGTTGCGCGACACCCAGCAGGTGCTGCGCCTTCGCGGCCTGCAGCGCAACCGTCGCAGCCACCCGGGTCAGATCACCGTGGAGAACTACTGGTGAGGACCTGCCGGTGCGGGCCTACTGGTGCGGGCGCAGCAGGTCGTAGGCCCAGGCGTGGATCAGCCGAGTGACGTAGGCGGTGTATTCCGGGCGGCTGAGCAGGTGATCGGCCTGATGCAGGGCGACAAAGCTCTTCGGGTGCTGGGCGCGTTCGAAGATGCGCCGCGCATGGGCGATGCCCACCACCGTGTCCTTCGGGGCGTGCAGGATCAGTAACGGCCGCTCCAGGCGTTTCAGCGCCGCATCGAGGTCCTGGTGTTCCACCGAGTCCAGAAACTCGCGCCCGATCACGATTCGGCGCCCGCCGATCTCCACCTCGCCGGAACCGGACTCCCGGATGGCCGGGGCCTGCGCCTCGAACAGCCGGGTGACATGGCCGGGTTCGGCCGGCGCGGCGATGGTCACCACGCCCCGCAACTCCGGCCGCCGTCCGGCCAGCGCCAGCGCCATCGCGCCACCGAAGCTGTGCCCGATCAGCAAATCGGTGGGAAAGCCGGTGTAGGCATCGAACACATCCAGTGCGGCGCCCAGGTCCTGGCAGTAGGTCCCAAAGCTGCTGTCGGCAAAACGGCCTTGGGCCTCGCCCAGGCCCATGAAATCGAAGCGCAGCGTGATGATGCCTTCGTGGGCCAGGGCCCGTGCCAGACGCACGGTGGCGGGAAAGTCCTTGGAGCAGGCAAAGCAATGGGCGATGCAGGCCTGCCCGATCGGAGTGCCTTCGGGTTCCACCACCACGCCGCTGAGGCGAATGCCGCGCGGGGTCAGAATCTCCAGGGTCTGGTTGCGGATGGACATCGTGGACTCCAGGGGCTCGGATGTGTTGGCGGCGCGCGCAAGCTCTGCGATGATAAGCGAGCCGGCTAGAGATCGAGGTTTCCGTGGTAGAAAACGAAAACGAACTCCGCATGCGCATCGTCGAGATGCAGTATGAGCATCAGGCCCTCGAGATCGCCATTCATGCCCTGCATGAGGGCACGGCCCAGGATCTTTTTGCCCTGCGGCGGCTGAAGAAGCGCAAGCTGCAGCTGAAGGACGCCATTGCGCGCCTGCGCAGTCGGCTGATCCCGGACCTGAATGCCTGAAACGAAAACGGCGCCCCGGAAATCCGGTGCGCCGTGTTGGCTGCAGGGAGGGCATCAGCCCCGGGCATGATCAGCCCCGGGCATGATCAGCCCCGGGAAAACCCCGGGGCGATCCCGCCCCCCGGAGGGGGTCAGCCCCAGATGTCGGCGGTGATGCCGTCGTACCAACCCTGGGTGTAGATCGCTTCCTGCTGACGGAACGAGGCTGGTGCGTCGGCCGGGCTGACACCGCCCGAACCTGGAACGGCCGCGATGGCGCCGTCGGTGTAGGCATACACCGCCGCGACGCTGATCGCATGATCGGGCGTGATCAGGCTGTAGCAGGTGTTGGCGGTCGAGGGCGCCAGCGGTTCCTGGCCCGCGAGATCACGGATGATCGCCGCCGCGGCCACCTTCGCCTGGTTGTTGGCGGAATGCCCGGATTTGGGCATCGCACCGGCCACGCTGGAGTCTCCGATCACGTAGATGTGCGGATGGATGCTGGACTCGAAGGTCTGCTGGTTGACCGGGCACCAGAAGCCATCGGCGGCCAGACCGGCCTGGATGGCGATCGCACCGGCCGTTTGCGGCGGGATGTAGTTCAGCACATCGGCCTTGAACGTGGTCAGGCCGCTGTCGGAGATCGCGGTGAGGTTGGCGGCGTCGATCTCCTCGACCTGCCCGCCTCGCGAGCTCGGCACCCACTCGATCATGTCCCCGTAATGCTGGGCCCAGCCAGCGACGAACAGGCCCTGCTTGGAGAAGTTCTCCTTGTTGTCGAGGATGATGATCTTCGAACGTGGCTTGGCCTGCTTGAAGTAATGGGCGACCATCGACGCCCGCTCGTACGGCCCGGGCGGGCAGCGGAACGGGTTGCCCGGGGCAACCATCACGAAGACCCCGCCGTCCGGCATGGCCTCGAGCTGACTGCGCAGGATGCGGGTCTGCTCGCCGGCCTTCCAGGCATGCGGAATGCGCTCGGCGTCGGCGGCCGAGATGCCGGGCACGGCGTCGTAGCGGAAGTCGATGCCGGGCGATACGATCAGGCGATCGTAGGACATGCTGGTGCCGTTCGAGGTCCGAATGGTGCGTGCGGCCGGGTCGATCGCGGTGACCGAGTCCTGCACCACCGTCACGCCATGCCGGTCCTGCAGGGCGCCGTAGTTCTGGGCAATGTCGTCCATCTGGGCTTCGCCACCGAGCACCCAGTTGCTGCCGTAGCAGGTGTAATAGGTGGCATTGGGCTCGATCAGCGTGACCTGCATGTCCGGCGAGAATCGCTTCAGGTATTTGGCCGCGGTAGCGCCGCCGGAGCCCCCGCCGATCACAACGACGTGGGCGCTACGGGCGGCCGTATCGGCGCCCACGGTGGCACAGCCGACGCCGGGGAGGGGGGCGGCCCCGCCGATGCCGATGGCCTTGAGAAAATTTCGACGTGTAATGTCTGTCATGGCTATTGGCTCCCCTGCCTTATTCGTAGGTCGCGAAGTGATCGGCGATCAGGACGATCTCTTCATCCGAGTAGCCCTTGGCATGTCGGTTCATGATCGTGCCGGGACGCGAATCGTCCTTGAAGGCCTGCATCTGCGAGATCATCAGATCGCGCGGGTAGCCGACCAGTCCGGGCATGCTACCGGTGCCGTCGATGCTGTGGCAGGAGAAGCAGGAAGTGGTGAGCAATTGCCCCCGGTCAACCTCGGCCACCGCCTGCGGTGCCAAGACCAATCCGGCCATGGAGACCGCGATGGTCGCGGCGAGAGTGCGAAAACGTTTCATAGGATGTGGGCTCCTCCGTCTGAGGTGTGAACTCTTGGTGGTCGTGGCAGCTTTCGTCTGCTGCCTTTTTCTTGGTTACCCGATCTCGATCTTTCGGTCTCGGGTACGTGCCCGGTAGGGGTCGCATCGGGGGATGGGCCTTGCCCCCGTTGCGTGAACCGCATGAGCCTGGAGCGCGCGCAGCAGTGGTTGCACGTGCCCGTTACAATCGCTCACGTCTGTAACTGCCAAGTTGAGGGTGGATTGCGCAATAGGCCCGTCCGATCTTGACCCATGCCCGTTGGCACCCCCTGAGAGAAGGATCAGACGGGGTTCGCCTCAACTACCCCCAACAGGGGAGAGTAGACCCTGGGTATCGGGATTTCCAGGGTTAGCGTAGTTTACCGGGCCTGCCCGGGTAATCGCCGCAGCCTGCAGGCACGGGCTTTGGTTCGAGCCGATCTCGGCCGCTGGCGCCGGTCCGGCTAGAAGGCGCTGAGGTTCCGTACGGGCAGGGCGCGCTATTCTTCGTGTTCGATGCCCAGCAGGTCGAGGGCCTCGAGCAGGTATTCGGAGATCAGCGGGGTGGCGATCAGCCGGTCCATGATCTCGGGCGACCAGTTGTCGATGGCTTCGCGCTTGGCTTCTTCCCATTCCTCGGGCGTGTAATCGCCGCGCCCCAGCCACTTCATCGCCAACAGCTCGGCCTGCTGCACCGGTTCCATGTTGTGCAGCGCCACCCGGAGCTCCTGCAGGGTCAGGTCGCTGCCGTGGTCGGCGAGCATCTGCATCGCCCAATCGCTGTCGTTGCCTTCCATCGAATCGTCCGGGAAGACCACTTCCTCCTTGGCGTGGAATTCGCGCGTGGCCCGGATGACCCAAAGCACGGTATCGGGGTTGATGTTTAGCATGCGTGTAGTCCTTGGTTGGTGATGGCGCGTTCCTGGACCAAAACCCAGGGCGCCATGACGATGGCTCGAAACACGGGCTTGACCCGGTTCCAGCGCCGGGCATCGTCGTCGGTGGCCCGGCTGACGGCGGCGGTTTCCAACCACGCCTGAACCTGTGCCGTGTCGTTGTTTCCGAAGCGGTGTGCCACGTCGATCAGGTCGAGTTCGGGTGCCACCCGGATCACCGCCCCACGCGCGAAATGCGGCAGCAGTGCCGACCAGGCCAGTTCCCCGCATTCGCGGTTCAGGTCGGGCATTTGTGCGTCCGGCGTTGTATGGTGGCGAAGTATGGGTTTCATCGCGGTCGGGTCGTCTTCTTCAGACCGGGTTCAGGCTGTAGTCCTAGTGTAATACGCGGTCCCTTCGGGTGCATTCGCCGCGGGCGGGTGACCGGTTCGGAAGAACCCCCGAAGGGGGGCGCAGACGGTGGAGATCGGAGCATGGGCGTGGACTGGAACAAGACCTGGAGCGGCCTTCGACGCGGCTGCGTGGTGGCCGGCCTGGTGGCGCTGTTGGCCGTTGCGGTACCGACGGCCGGGGTCGCGGCGCAGGCGCCGGGTAGCCTCGAGGAGGCGGTCCGCCAGGTTGAGGATGCGCATGACGGGCGTCTGCTGTCCGCGCGGGTGGAGCCGCGCAATGGTGGAGCGGTCTATGTGATCCGCTGGCTCACCGAGGGCCAGCAGGTACGCACCTTCGAGATTCCGGCCGCCGAGCACGTGCGGCCATGAACCTGCGCGTGGCCCTGGTCGAGGACGATGACGGCCTGCGCGGCCAGATCGCGGAGTCCTTGCAGGCCTCCGGCTGGCGCGTGGACGTGGCGGCCGACGGCAAGACCGGCCTGTATTTGCTCACCGAATACGCCTGCGACATCGCCATCGTCGATCTCGGGCTGCCCGGGCTGGACGGGCTGGAGGTGATCCGCCGGGCCCGGATGGTGAATCCGCGGCTGCCGATCCTGATCCTGACCGCGCGCGACCGCTGGCAGGACAAGGTGGGGGGGCTGGAGGCGGGTGCCGATGACTACCTGACCAAGCCCTTCCATATCGAGGAACTGCAGGCGCGGTTGCGGGCCCTGGTGCGCCGCAGCCTGCAAAAGGGGCAGGAGCGGCTGGACTTCGGGCCGGTGGTGGTCGATACCGCGAGCGACGCCGTATTCCTGAACGGCGAAGTGGTTACCCTCACCACCTTTGAATACCGCTTGCTGCTGCAACTGGTGCGCCAGGCGGGTCGGCCGTTGAGCAAGAATGCGCTTGCCGATTATCTCTACGAACACGATGTCGATCGCGAGAGCAATGTGATCGAGGTGCTGATCGGGCGTCTGCGCCGCAAGCTGGACCCGGAGGGCACGCTGGGGGTTATCGAGACGCTGCGCGGGCGCGGCTACCGCTTCACGCTGGAACCCGCCGAGGTCAGCGGTCGCAGCCCATGAACCGGCTGGGGATGCCCTCGTTCCGATCGGCCATCGTCCGACGCTCCGCCTGGGCTCGACACCCCGGTGGGACCCAGTGGCTGCTTTGAGCCGGTTGCCGGGAATGAGTCTGACGCTGCGTATCAGCCTGGTGGCGGCGGCGGTGATCGCGGTGTTTTTCCTGCTCACGGCCACGCTGCTGGAGCGCGCCTTTCGCGAAAATGCCCAGGATGCGGTCGAGACCCGTCTCGATGCACAGTTGCTGTTGCTGATGGGCATCGTGGAGGTGATCGGTCCGCAGCACGTCGAGTTGCCGGAGACGCTCCCGGAGGCGCGGCTGGTCGTGCCGGGTGGCGGCCTGTACGCGCGGATCCTGGATGCCGACGGGGTGCCTCTGTGGCGATCGCCGTCGGTGCTGGGCACCGCGCTCGGGGGGCATTGGCGTCACCATCAATTCTTCGAGCGCAGCATTACGGTGCAGTGGGAGTTGCCGGAGCAGACCGTTCCCCTGACCTTCCAGGTGCTCGAGGAGCGAACGGCCTACGAGGCCCAGTTGGAACGCAACCGGCGTACCCTGTGGGTGGCGCTGGGGTTGTTGACGATCCTGCTCATCGGCGGCCAGGCGCTGGCGCTCGGGCTGTGGGGCCTGCGGCCGTTGCGCCGCGTCCGTGCCGATCTGGAGGCGCTGCGGCTGGGCGAGAACCGTCGGCTCGGCGGCCCCTATCCGGGCGAGATCCAGACCCTGACCGACAGCATCAATGCCCTGCTGGAATACGAGCGGGAACGCCTGGAACGCCAGCAGAATGCGTTGGCCGACCTGGCTCACAGCCTGAAGACTCCGCTGTCGGTGCTCCGCCTGGGCCTGGGCGAGGCCGTGCCGGAGCGCCCGGGATCCGAGAACCCGAAGCGCGCGGTTCAGGCACCGGGACTTATGCCGATGGAGAGTCCGGCATCTGAGGGGCGAGAGTTTGAGCGCCGGTGGCGGGACGGCGCGATGGACCAGCGGGAGTTGTTGCTGCAGGTCGAGCGCATGCAGGAGCTGATCCAGCACGAGTTGAACCAGGCGCAGCGCCTGGGTCCGTCCCCGTTCCAGCCGCCGGTGGTGCTGGCGCCGGTCATCGAGCGCACGTGTGCGGCGTTGCGTCGGCTGGCGGACCAGCAGGGCGTGCGTCTGGATACGGCGCTGCAGGCCGACTGCAGTCTGCGCATCGAATCGGGCGCCCTGTTCGAGTTGCTGGGTAACGTGCTGGACAATGCCTTGCGCCACGCCCGTTCGCGGGTTCATGTGCAGCTGAGCTGCCAGGAGCGGCAACTGGTGCTGTGCATCGACGACGACGGCTTGGGGATCCCGGCCGCGGATCGTGCCGCGGTGCTGCGGCGGGGGACCCGCCGCGATACCCGGCCCGGCGGGCAGGGATTGGGCCTGCACATCGTGCACAGCCTGGTCTGCGACCACGGCGGCGACCTGAACATCGAGCAGGCCCCCGATCTGGGCGGCGCCCGCATCCGCATGAGCTTCCCCGGCTCCTGACCTGCCGCGCTCACGGCGCCCTTTGAACGGCGCGGGCCTAGGGTGTGGGCGTTTACAGCGCGAAGGGCTCGAGGGGCAGCGCGGGGGGGGTGGCGAGGATGCTGTCGCGTACCAGGCTTGCGGCGCCGCAGGCGAGGGTCCAGCCGAGGTGGCCGGCGCCGGTGTTCAGGTACAGGCCGGGGATGGCGGTCGGGCCGAGGATGGGCGTGCCGCGGGCACTCATCGGGCGCAGGCCGCTCCACGGTTCCATCGTCGCCGCATCGAAGGTTTCCGGCAGGGTCGGCAGCGTGCGCCGGCATTGGGCCAGGACATTGGCCGCGCGGCGCGGGTTCAACGCGCCGTGGCTGCCGGTGAATTCGGCGGTGCCGGCCAGGCGCAGGCGTGTGCCCATCGGGGTCAGCACCACCTTGTTGGCGTCGTCGATCAGCGGCAGCCGCGGGCGCCGGTCGTCCGGCAGGTCGATCGTCAGGGAATAGCCCTTGACCGGCGCCACCGGCAGGCGCAGGCCCAGCAGGCGCAGCAGCGCCGTCGCGGCGAAGCCGTTGGCCAGCACCACCGCATCGGCGGCCATCGGGCCGGCGCTGGTCTCCACACCGTTCAGGCGCTCCTTGAACCAGCGCCACCCGGTGACGCGGGTGTTCGGCCGCCAGCGCACGCCGGCGCGCTGGGCCGCCGCCGCCAGCTCCCGGGTGAAGGCGGCGGCATCGCCGGTGGCATCGGCGGGAAAGAACAGCGCACCGCACAGGCGATCGCGAATCGGGGCCAGCGCCGGTTCCTCGGCGACGGTGCGTTCGACGTCCCATTCCTCGAAGTGCACGCCGACGTCTGCCATCGCCCGGCTGGCGGCCCGGTTCTTCGCGAGGCTGAGCGGGTCCTGGAACAGCTTCAGGATGCCGTCGTTGACGAAGCCGAAATCGAGCGGCTGCGCCTGTTGCAAGGCCCGTAACTGGCGCAGCGAGTACTCGGCGAGTTGCGCATTGAGGAGGGTGTTGCGCTCAAAACGCTCCCGGCGGCTGTTCCAGAGAAACTCGATGCCCCAGGGGATGATGGCCGGGAACGCGCGCGGGCGCAGCAGCAGCGGGGAGTCGTTGCGCCCGAGGTGACGCAGCAGCTCCCCGGCCACCCCCGGGGCGTTCCAGGGCTCGGCATGGCTGGCGTGCAGCATCCCGCCGTTGGCCGCACTGGCGCCCTGCGCGGGCCGATCGGCGGCGTCGACCAGGGTGACCTCGAGCCC
>PWGH01000126.1 GCA_003555285.1 Thioalkalivibrio sp. | reverse complement strand
GTGTGCCCGGTCCGGACACGCTCAAGTCGTCCATGAGCGCTCGGAGATGGCCATCCATGGCCATCTACGGTCCGGACCGGGCACACCCCACACGGCTCTGCAGCGCTTTGCAAAGCTCAAGCTCAAGGTCAAGGTCCAGACCAAGGTCCTGGTCAAGGGCGGTGGGTGCGCTGCGCTTCACCCATCCTGCAGAAGTCGGGCGTTCAGGATTTCCAGGGCGTCGGCCACGGTCTCTCGAACCTCGGGATCCGTGTCCTGGGCACAGGTCTGAAGCACCTCCAGGGCCCGGGCCGTGCCGGTGAGCGACAGCGCGTGGCAGGCATCGGCGCGGATGCGGGCCACCGGATCCCGGGTCAGCGGCACCAGGGCTTCCGTCAGCCCGGCGAGCCGGCCGGAGGTTTCGAATTCCTCCAGCGTCGCCATCACGCCGATCCGGATGCTGAGGCCGCTCTCCGGATCCCCGAGCAGCGCGACCAGCCGCGCCAGCAGCGCGGGCTCCCGCCGCACGCGATCCGCCACCTGGGCGCGCTGGCCGGTGGCCAACAGTTCGCCCAGGTGCAGCGTAAGGCCGTCTTCCCGGGTGGCCAGGCGGGTCCAGTGGCGCAATTCCTCCAGGCTGTACAAGCCGGCCAGCTCGAAGGCCCCGATCCGGGTCCAGGGCACCGTGCGCACGCCCAACGTCTGCGCCAGCGCGGGGTCGCCGGCGATATTCACGACTTTCAGGCGGGTCAAACCCCCTTCCTTCACCAGTCGTCCCAAGCTCTCCAGCATCCCACCGCAATGCGGACATCCCGGTGCAATCAGCAACAATGCCTCCACCGTCGATCCCGCCGACCCCTCGACCTCGTTCATTGCCCGCTCCCGGTTCGTGTCAATGCCGCCCGGTTCGAAATGATCCGGCGAATGGCGGCTGGCTTTGACCGATTTTGCTTTGCCAGGTTCGGTTGCGCTAGATCATCGCCGTAGAATCCCCTATGCTGGACGCGTGTTGGATCGTGCAACTTTCCCGGCTCGGCCCGCCGGGCTCGTACTCGAACGGTAAATCCACGGAAACCGGGGCAGGTCACTTGTCGTGAATTCCTATGCCATCTTTTTTCTCTACCTGCTGGCGATCCTCGGCTTCGTGGGAGTGACGCTGCTGCTGAATCGGTTCCTCGGGCCGCAGCCGGCGGCGAGCGCGATGAAGCTCGAGCCCTTCGAATGCGGCGCGACGGTGATCGACCCGATGAACGTCAAGGCCGTGCCGGTCAAGTACTACGGCATCGCGGTGGTGTTCATCCTGTTCGAGCTCGAAACCGTGTTCCTGGTGCTCTGGGCGCTCGGCGCGCAGCCGCTGACGGGTACGCTGCTGCTGGTCTTCGGCTTCTTTTTGGCCTTGCTGGTGCTGCTGATCCTGTATGTGTGGAAATCCGGACTGCTCGAGGACGTGCGCGCATGACGATGGATCCCAGCCAAGCCGGTGCAGGCAAGAGTGGCGCGTTCGAGTACATCACGACCAAGAAGGATGAACTGATCGGCTGGGGCCGCAAGTTTTCCATCTTCCCCTATCCCTTTGTCACCGCCTGCTGCGCGATGGAATTCATGTCGGTCAGCTCGACGATCTACGATACCGACCGTTTCGGTGCGGCGTTGCCGCGGTTCACGCCGCGTCAGTCCGACCTGCTGATGGTGGTGGGGACGGTTACCCACAAACAGGCGCCGATCCTGCGCAAGGTCTACGAGCAGATGTGCGAGCCCAAGTGGGTGATGGCCTTCGGCGTCTGCGCGAGCAGCGGGGGCTTCTACCAGAACTACGCGACCTTGCAGGGCATCGACAAGATCATCCCGGTCGATGTGTACATCCCCGGCTGCCCCCCGCGTCCGGAGACGGTGATCGACGGCATCATGCAGCTGCAGGACAAGATCGCCGGCGCCCGTCATCCGATCATCACCCAGACGTTCTGAGGACGCGCCGATGCCGACGACCACGATGCCCCTGGAGCGACTCGAACCGCTGCGCGAGCGCCTGACCGCGGCCGGGTACGACGCGCAGCCGGCGCACGGCCTGCTCGCGGTCACGCTGCCCCGGGCGGCGCTGCTCGAGACCGCCGCACTGCTGAAAACCGAGTTCGGTTTCGACCTGTTCCTCGACGTGACCGCGATCGACTGGCCCGAGCGCGACCCGCGCTTCGACGTGGTCCATCACTTCTATTCGACCCGGGATCACGTGCGCGTGCGCCTGAAGACCGCGGTCACGCTCGCCGACCCCACGGTCGCCTCGCTGGTGTCGTTGTACGGGTCGGCCGGTTTCATGGAACGCGAGTGCCACGACATGTACGGCATCGTCTTCGAGGGCAATCCCGATCTGCGCCCGATCCTGCTCTACGAGGGCTTCGAGGGGCATCCGCTGCGCAAGGATTACGTCAAGGAGCACGAGCAGCCCCTGGTGCGGTACCGCACATGAGCGCCGCCGATCGCAAGCCAGCGGCGAAGGCCGCCGGCATGGTCCTGGCCGTGGCCCCGGACGCCACACCCTCCGGCGCCGCCTGGGCCGAAACGCTGCCCAACCCGGTGCGCCCGGCCTTCGACCGGCCCTCGACCGAGGACGGGGTGATCGTCAACATCGGCCCCTCGCACCCGGCGACCCACGGCACGCTGCAGATCATCGCCGAGCTGAACGGCGAGCGGGTGGTGCGCACCGACGTGCACTGCGGCTACCTGCACCGCGGATTCGAGAAGGAGTGCGAGGCGCACACCTGGCACAACCTGATGCCCTTCGTCGACCGCCTGAACTACTGCTCGGGTCTGCTGAACGAGTTCGCCTATTGCGACGCGGTCGAGACGCTGATGGACATCGAGCTCACGCCGCGCACCCGCGTGCTGCGGACCCTGCTCGGCGAGTATTCGCGCATCGCCGACCACATGACCTGCATCGCGGCGTCGGTGATGGAGATGGGGGCGATGACCGCGTTCCTGTACCTGATGACCATCCGCGACTACATCTACGAACACCTGGCCGATTTGACCGGCGCGCGCGTCACCTACACCTACAGCCGCATCGGTGGCCTCGCGAACGACCTGCCCAAGGGCTGGATCCAGCGCCTGGAAGAGATTCTCGACGAGTACGAGGTCTACATCGGGCGCATCCATGGCCTGCTCGACCGCAACCGCATCTTCATCGACCGGACCCGCAATGTCGGCGTGCTGACCCCCGAGGAGGCCGTCCACTGGGGCTTCACCGGCCCGATCCTGCGCTCGACCGGCGTGCCGCGCGACCTGCGCAAGGACACGCCGTATCTGGCCTACGCCGATCTGGACTTCGACGTCCCGGTGGGCATCAAGGGCGACAACTATGATCGGTACTTCGTGCGCATGCGCGAGATGGACGAATCGGTGCACATGATCCGGCAGCTGATCGACCTGCTGCCCGAGGGCCCGCTGAACGTCGACGACCGCCGCTGCAGCTTTCCGAAGAAGGAACTCGTCTATTCCGAGATCGAATCGCTGATCAACCACTTCAAGCTGGTGATCGACGGCCCGCAGGTGCCGGCGGGCGAGGTCTACCGCGCGCACGAGGCGGCCAACGGCGAACTCGGCTTCTTCCTGGTCAGCGACGGCACCGGCACGCCGTACAAGGTGCACGTGCGCGCGCCGAGTTTCGTGCACATGGGCGGGCTGCACCGGATGCTCGACGGCTACCAGCTGGCCGACATCATCTCGAGCTTCGGCACCGTGAACATGATCGGCGGGGAATGCGACCGATGAAGCACCTGATTCCCGAATTCGAACGCCTGAAGACGCGCCTGCCGCCCGGCCACGATGCGACGCTGATGGTGCCCTGCCTGCACCGCATCCAGGAAGACCGCGGCTACATCGCCGACAGCGACATCGACGACGTCGCCGATTACCTCGGGGTGCCGCGCATCCAGGTCGAGGAGGTGCTGTCGTTCTACGGCATGCTGCGCCGCGCGCCGATCGGCCGCTGGCACTTGCAGATCTGCCGCAACGTGTCGTGTTCGATGCGCGGCGCCGAGCGCCTGATCGACCACCTGATCGAGCGCCTCGGCGTGCAGCCCGGCCAGACGACGCCCGACGGGCGCTTCACATTGTCGACGGTCGAATGCCTCGGCTGTTGCGGCACCGCGCCGGTGTTGATGGTCAACACGACCTACCACGAGAAGCTGGACATCGCGCAGGTGGATGCGCTGATCGAGGGGCTGGACTGACATGGACGGGCACAAGGTACTGATGAATTTCAACGTGACCGCCCGCTCGCACAGCCTGAAGGCCTACCGCAAGCGCGGCGGCTATCGGGGCCTCGAGAAGGCGCTCGCCAGCATGCAGCCGGAGGAGGTGACGCAGACCATCGTCGACTCCGGTCTCCAGGGCCGCGGCGGCGCCGCGTTTCCGGCCGGGCGCAAGTGGCAGGGCATCGACCCCCACGACGGCCAGCCGCACTATTTGATTGCGAACGCCGACGAGGGCGAGCCCGGCACCTTCAAGGACCGCTGGGTGCTCGAATTCAGCCCGCATACGCTGATCGAGTCGATGGTCATCAGTTGCTATGCGCTGGCGGTGCGCCATTGCTTCGTCTACATCCGCGGCGAATACGACCTGCCGCTGCGCCGCCTGGAAGAAGCGGTCGAGGAGGCCTACGCCGCGGGTTACCTCGGCGAGAACATCCAGGGCAGCGGTTTCTCCTGCGATCTGTTTGTGTTCCGCGGCGCCGGCGCCTATGTCTGCGGCGAGGCCTCTTCGCTGCTCGGTTCGATCGAGGGCACCCGCGCCTACCCGCGCAACCGCCCGCCGCGAATGACCGTGAAGGGTCTGTACCAATGCCCGACCGTGGTCAACAACGTCGAGACGTTGTCGACCATCGCCTGGATCATCAATAACGGGGCCGAGGCGTTCCGCGCCATCGGCACCCCGAAGAGCCCGGGCACGCGGCTGATCTCGATCTCCGGGCATATCGAGCGCCCCGGCGTGTACGAGATCGAACTCGGCTATTCCTGGGCCCGCTTCCTGCACGAGGACTGCGGCGGCGTGCTCCACGGGCGGGCGCTGAAGGCGGTGATTCCGGGCGGGATTTCGTCGCAGGTGCTCACCGGCAAGGACGCGAAGGTGCTGACCGCCGGCGAGGTCGAGGGCCTGACGCTCGATCACGAGAAGCTGAAGTCGGCCGGCTCGTCGCTCGGCTCCGGCGGCATGATCGTGATCGCCGAAGGCACCTGCATGGTGCGCTTGCTGCACATCATGCAGCGCTTCTACCACCACGAATCCTGCGGCCAGTGCACGCCGTGTCGGGAAGGGACGGGCTGGATGCATCGGATCCTCGATCGGATTCTCGCCGGAAAAGGGCACCCCGAGGACATCGAACGGCTGCAGTTCATCGCCGAGGCCAACGACGGCACCACCATCTGCGGCCTGGGCGACGCCGCCGGTTACGCCGTGACCGCGATGGTTGCCAATTTTCGCGACGAATTCGAGTACTTCATCGAGCACGGACGCTCCAAGTTCGGAGGCAACCTGGAATGCCTGTGATCTTCATCAACGGCGAGGCGGTCGACACCGGAGAGCACAAAACGGTGCTGCAGGTCGCGCTCGCCAACGGCTTCTACGTGCCGCACTTCTGCTGGCATCCCGAACTGTCGGTGCCCGGCAACTGCCGCGTCTGCGTGGTCGAGCAGGACGGCTGGGTCGGCATCGCCTGCAACATGCCGGTGCGCGACGGCATGAAGGTCGAAACCGATTCCGAAATGGTGCGCGCGCAGCGCAAGACGACGCTGCAGTTCATCCTGCTGAACCATCCGGTCGACTGTGGCATCTGCGACAAGGCCGGCGAGTGCACGTTGCAGGACTACCACTACGAATACAACGGCGAGTCCGCCCGCTCGCGCGAGCCGAAGCTCACGTCGACCAAGTTCTTCCCGTTGTCCGAGCGGATCGTGCTCGACAACGAGCGCTGTATTCTCTGCACCCGCTGCGTGCGTTTCACCCGCGAGATCTCGAAGTCCAACGTGCTCGGGATCGAGTACCGGGGCGACCAGTCGATCATCCGCCCGGTCGAGAACCGCACCCTCGACGACGATCCCTATTCGGACAACGTGATCGACCTGTGTCCGGTCGGGGCGCTGCTGTCGCGCGACTTTCTGTACCAGTCCCGAGTCTGGTACCTGGAGCCGACCGCGACGATCTGCCCCGGCTGCAGCCGGGGCTGTACCGTGCAGGCCTGGCACCGCAAGCCCGAATGGCAACTGAAGACCCAGGGCGCCCGCCAGAACGAGGGCATCCTGCGGGTGACGCCGCTCGAGAATCCGCGCGTCAACGGCCCCTGGATCTGCAACAAGGGCCGCGACCTCGCCGCGCTGCTCGAGCGCCCGCGCGCCGATCAGCCGCTGATGAAGGGCACGGTCGTCGCGATGAGTGTCGCGCTCGAGGCCGCCCGGCGCCTGATCCGCGACAGCGCCCGCCGGGTGGCCCTGGTCTCGACCTGGGCGTCGAACGAGGAGTTGCGCGCCTTCAAGGGCGTGCTCGGCGAGACCTTCACCGCCTTCGTGAAGCCGGACCACCTGCCGGTGGACGGCGAGGTCGTCGAGGACGAGCTGCTGATCCGCGCCGACAAGAACCCGAACACCCGCGCCGCCGAGTCCTTGTTCGGGACCGCGCCGATCAACCTCCCCGACGACACCGACCTGGTGCTGGTCTGGGGCGAGGGGGTCGATTTCGCGATGCTGCCCCGAGGCGCGAAGATCCTGTTCCTGGGCGCCTGGCTGGCGCCCGAGAACGGCCACGCCGATGTCTTCCTGCCGCTGAGCATCCAGACCGAGCGCCGCGGCCATTACACCAACTTCGACGGTGTCGTCAGCGCCTTCGAACCCTGGCAACACCGGCCGGAGGGGGCGATCGACGCCGAGACGCTGTTCCCGCTGCTCGCCGCACCGGCGGGGAGTGACGCATGATCCAGGATCTGGTCGTGCACGGCGTGTACATCGTCTATGCGGTGCTGATGCTGATGACCGTCGGTCTGCTGCTGACCTGGGTCGAGCGCAAGCAGGGGGCGATCATGTCCGATCGCATCGGCGCCAACCGCGCCTACCTGCGCATTCCCTTCACCCAGGTGAAGCTGGTCTGGTGGGGCCTGTTCCACGGCCTGGCCGACGGCATGAAGATGTTGCTGAAGGAGGACTGGCGCCCGGCATCGTACGACCGGGTCGCCTATGCGCTCGCGCCCTGGTTCGCCTTCGTGCCGGTGATGCTGGTGTTCTCGGTGATTCCCTTCGGCGGCGAGCTGGTGCCGGGGACCTTCTTCGGCTGGTTCGACGGCATCTCCAACTGGTTCGGCGATCGCAGCTATGCGCTGCAGGTCGCGCCGCTCGACGCCGGGCTGCTGGTCGTCTTCGCGCTCGGCGGCATCGCGGTACTGGGGGCGATGCTCGCCGGCTGGTCGTCGAACAACAAGTTCTCGCTGCTCGGTGCGGTGCGCGCCGGCTCGCAGATGATCTCCTACGAGGTGGTGATCGCGCTGACCGTGATCGGCCTGATCCTGATCTACGGCACGGTGAACCTGGTCGACATCGTCGAGCAGCAGTCGGGCTTGCTGTTCGGTTTCCTGCCGGCGTGGGGCATCTTCCTGCAGCCCTTCGCCGCGATCCTGTTCCTGGTCGCCGCGCAGGCGGAGAACCAGCGCGCCCCCTTCGACCTGCCCGAGGCCGAGTCCGAGCTGATCTCCGGCTACTACACCGAATACAGCGCGATGAAGATGGGGCTGTTCATGTTCGCCGAGTTCATCCACATCGCGATCATCGCCGCACTGTTCACCACGCTGTTCCTCGGCGGCTACAACCTGCCGTACATGACCGACGCCGGCTTCCTGCTGCCGGGCGGGATCGCCATTGCGCTGCCGCATGTGCTGGTGGTGCTGCTGCAGATCAGCGTGTTCTGGATCAAGGTCTTCTTGATGTGCAGCTTTCTGATTCTGGTGCGCTGGTCGTTGCCACGCTTTCGCTACGATCAGCTGCTGCGCTTTGCCTGGCGCTTCCTGCTGCCGCTCGCGCTGATCAACCTCGTGATCACCGCCATCGCGGTCTGGGCGTTGTCGGGAGCCGGGGCATGAGCCGCTTCCCGGATCGCCGGCGCAAGTACTGGAACGAGCCCGAGCTCGGCTGGTGGGAGCGGATCTACCTGCTCGAGGTGCTGCGCGGGCTGTCGATCACCGGCGGGGTCTTTTTCACCAACCTCGGCCGCTGGATCCGCGGCACCAAGGGCGCGGTGACCAGCTACTACCCCGAGGAGACGCGGCCCGACTACGCCGCGCACAACCGCGGCAAGCACGTGCTGACGCAGCGCCCCGACGGGCGGCCGCAGTGCGTGGCGTGCAACCTCTGCGCGACCGTATGCCCGGCCAAGGTCATCGAGATCGAGGCCGGCTTCGATCCCGACGATCCGGCGCACCCCAAATACCCGAAGCGCTTCGAGATCGACTATTCCCGCTGCATCTTCTGCGGCCTGTGCGTGGAAGCGTGTCCCGAGGACGCGATCCGCATGGTGCGCCAGGTGCCGAAGCTGCCGCTGCCGCAGCGCACGGGCTTCTGGCTCGGCCGCGAGGAGCTCCTGAGCTGGCAGCCGGCACGCGATCCCGCCAAGCCCTATCCGGCCGCGCCCGTGCCCGGGTCGGTCGGCGGCGAGAATCTGCCCGCCGCCGAAGCGCGGCCCGGATCGCCCCCCCAATCGGCACGCGCGAGCGCCGACACGACCGGAGCCCCGCACACGCCATGATCGAGACCCTGTTTTTGCTGGTGTTCGCGTCCGGCGCGCTGCTCGGCGCGGTGGCGATGTTCTTCCTGCGCCACCCGATGCGCGTGGCGCTGGCGCTGATCGGCACGATGCTGTCGCTGGCGGCGATCTATGCCGCGCTCGGCATGCACGTGATCGCGGTCTTCCAGGTGTTGATCTACGTCGGCGCGGTGATGGTGTTCATGATCTACGCGGTGATGCTGCTCGACGTGCGCGACCGCTCGTTCACCGAACGCTTCTCCGCGCTCGGGGTCGCCGGGCTCGCCGGTCTGTTGCTGCTGGTGGGCGTGCTCCTGGACGGCCTGCTGCGCAGCGAGATGCCGCCGGCCGCGGTGGTCGAGGACGCCTTTGCGGTCGGCACCTTCGCGGTGACCTTCATGGAAGGGTACTGGGTGTATTTCGCGCTGACCGCCGTGCTGCTGCTGGTCGCCGAGATCGCGGCGAGCGCGGTGATCGACATTCGCCGTCGCGGGCGGGATCGGGACGCGGCCGACGCCGCAGAGGCGCAAAAACATGGATGACATGGCCTTCCTGCTGGCGGTCTCCGGGCTGCTGTTCACGCTCGGCCTGGTCGGCGTCATCGTGCGCCGGAACCTGCTGGTGATGCTGATGTTCCTGGAGCTGATGCTCAACGGCGTGATCCTGAGCCTGGTGGTCTTCAGCCACCAGCTGGGCTCCGAGGCCGGTGGGGTGCTGGTGTTTCTGGTCTTCGTCGTCGCCGCCGCCGAGATTGCGATCGCGGTGCCGATCCTGCTGCTGCTGGTGCGCCTGAAGCGCACCCTGGACCCCGGCGCCTATGCCGGCCTGAAGGGATAGTGACGTGAACGGACTCCTGACGACGCTGGTCCTGCTGCCGCTGGTCGGTTTTTTCCTGAACGGCCTGTTCGGCCGGCGTCTGGGCACCGGGTTCGTGAACGTGGTCGGCGTCGGCCTGCCGCTGGCGGCCTTCGGCGTCGCCGTCTGGGCGTGGACCCTGCTCGAGGCGCAGGGCGGGGCGCCGATCATCGAGACGGTGTTCACCTGGGCCGTGATCGGCGAGCACGCCTTCGAGGTGTCGTTCTACCTCGACCGGCTGAGTGCGCTGATGGCGCTGGTCGTGACCGGCGTCGGCGCCGCGATCCACATCTATTCGATCGGCTACATGAAGGACGACGCGAGCTACGCGCGCTACTTCGCGTACCTGAACCTGTTTTTGTTCTTCATGCTGCTGCTGGTGCTCGGGCGCTCGCTGCTGGTGCTCTTCGTCGGCTGGGAGGGGGTGGGGCTCGCCTCGTACCTGCTGATCGGCTTCTGGTTCGAGGATGCCGCGAAGGCCCGCGCCGGGCGCAAGGCCTTTCTGACCAATCGGGTCGGCGACGCCGGCTTTCTGCTCGGCATGTTCCTGATCTTCACCGCCGTCGGCACGCTGGAGATGGATCTGATCAACCAGGCCTTCGCCGGCGGTCTGGTGCCGGTCGGCATCGCCACCGCCGCGGCGATCCTGCTGTTCATCGGCGCGACCGGCAAGTCCGCGCAGATCCCGCTGCATGTGTGGCTGCCGGATGCGATGGCCGGTCCGACGCCGGTCTCGGCGCTGATCCACGCGGCGACGATGGTCACCGCCGGCGTGTACCTCGTCGCGCGGCTCTCCGGCGTGTACCTCGAGGCGCCGGCTGC
>PWGH01000282.1 GCA_003555285.1 Thioalkalivibrio sp. | reverse complement strand
CCCCCCCGGCCCGCCACAATGGGCTGGGCCGGGGACGTCCCGGTGCGCAGGACCCCCGCGATCAGGGCCGGCAGTGATCAATGTCCCTTGTCCAGTGGCGCCTGCAATTGGCGGTCCCGCTGCCAGTCGCGCACCGCCGCACACCCGGCACAGACACCCAGCGCGGCCAGGCTGGCCCATACTGAAACGGGAACCAGCACCATCGCCAGAACAAACATGATCCATGCGAGTATTGTCATTTTACGCCCCCGGCACCCGCGCGGTGCCTATGTAAAAACCCTTAAATGTACCTGCTCTCTTTCGGTCCGGTCAATTTACGGGCCACGGTTCGAGGTTCGACCGGCGGCGTTAACCCCGGCTGTCCGAAGCGGCCGCGGGACTCGGAGAGGCCGCGTGCTCGTTCTTCGCATCGGTCGACTCGGCACTCGGGATCGCCCGATCGCCCGGATGTTCGGCACGGACCGGCGCCGCGGATGACTCATTCATGAATTGGTTGTTCAATCGCTGCACATAAGCCTCGGCCTCGTCACGCAGGCTGTGCAGGCGACGCAGGCTGCGTCCGCCCAGACCCACCGGGACGCTGCGAAAAATCGAACGCCAGATCACCGTGTTTTTGAGGAAGGCGGTTCGCCAATTGCCCGAAGCCGTCTCCTCCGGCAGGCTTCGAGCCACTCGGCGCGCCAGCCATCCGCGGTTGAACACGTGGATACCGATCAGCACCCCCAACAGCACCAGGATTCCCAGCACGGAAAAAACCGGTGCCTCCTGCATGGCCTGCAGCACCGTGCCGTCGAACCAGGGTCCGAAGCCACCGGTCATCGCCTGCGCAGCATAGAGCACCAGCGCCAGCACGAGGGCCATGAGCACCAGGTCCGCCTGCAACACGCGGCGCCGCCAGCGGGCCATCGCCCCGGTCAGGGCCGGCGCGATGTCGACCTCCATGGCCTCGGCAATGGCCTGCATGGTTCCGACGATGCGGTAGGACCGGGAACTGCTGATCTCGGCAATCTTAGCGTGAATCTCGTCACGATCGCGCGCGGCCTTGTATTCGTAGCGTGCCTTGACCTGAGGATCGCCGATCTCGACCGCAGCACTGGGATTATACAGGCAGTAGAAACGGCCGGTGGCATTGCCCTGGCGTACCACCGCACGCTGCCAGGCAGCCACGACTTCCTCCAGGTTGTCCTCGCGCCAGGTGGTGTCGATCTGGTTGAGCACGAAGACCAGCTTGGTGAAGTCGTTGCGCGCGGCCACACGGTTGACCAGGTGCTCCAGCGTGTCGCGCATCGCACCCGGTTCGGGGTGGCGCGCATCGAAGAACACCAACACCAGATCGGACAAGTCGATGATATGGTCGGTCAACTGCAGGATGGTCGCACGCTGCTCGTCGGCGTCGAATCCGGGCGAATCGATCAGAATGCGGCCACGCAGGCGCTCGGACTGAACGGTCTTCATCGCCAGAAAATGGTCGACAGTCCGGCCACCGCCGTCGCCGAGGCGTTCGATCGCATTGCTTACGCGGTAGAAGGGGAAACGCGGATCGCTGTCCAGTGCCAGCCCGGGCAATTCCTTGACCTTCTCGCTGGTGCCGTAGCTGATCACCGTGAAGCGATCGTCCACGGCTTGGCTGCCGCTGCGCTGAACGGAGGTTCCGATGTAGTCGTTGACAAACGTCGACTTGCCGGCAGAAAAGGTCCCCAGGACCGCGATCATCGGCCACCAGGAGATGGTGAACGCATAGGAGTCTTCGGTGGGATCGAGCAGACCGGCGCCATACCCGATCCGATCCAGCGCGCGGAAGGGGTCGACGACGCCTTCCAGTGCCGGATTCTCTTCGGAAAGCCGATCATTCAGCAATTCAAGCTGCTGGGTTACGCGGGTGCCTGGACGATTGAACATGCGGACTCCGTGTTTGGACGGCAAGGAATGGCGGCGGGTCAGTGACCGCCGAATGGCGGCATATACGGCGCAGGCGAGCCCGGGAAGGGCCCTGAGCTGCCGCTGAAGGGATTGAAGGAATTCATCATCCCGAGTGGGGCGCCGACGTTTCGGTTCAGGCTCCACATGTCCCGCTGCATGCTCAGGGTGGACCCCGCCATCGTCGTCGTGTCGGCGGCCATCGACCGAATATTGGTGTTCATGGCGGAGATACTGGTCGTCATGGTCCCGACGTCCCCGGTCATGATCGCGATGTTCTGGTTCATCGCCATCATATTTTGATTCATCGAAAGCATATGATCGTCGATATCGGTCATCTTGGAAGCCATCACCGCCATCTCCCGGTCGATGGTGCGGGTCATCGCCGACATCTCGATTGCCAGCCGACTGACGTCGCGAGTCAGGCTGGTAATCAGCCAGAAACCGTAAACCGCCAGCACCACGAAGGCGACCAACGCGGAATACACAATCATTTGCAGGCGCCGCGAACGAACGTCTTCCTCTTCCCGATCCAGGCCGCGTGCATCATTGCGATAGTCGTAGTCGTTCATCGTTTACTTCCCCGCGCAAAAAGATTGGGTCCGACCCGGCAGCGTCACGCCCGATCGAGCGGTATTCGATCCGCGAACGGCGCGTTCTATCGGCTCGCCGGATCCGGACGGGTGGAACCCGCCCCCGGTGGCGCTGGAGGGGCCTATGCTGCCGCCCGGTTCACTCGCCATGGCCCGCCGCCTGATCGACCATCGCCCGCAACGTGGACTGCAACCCCTGGGCGCGCTCGTGCAGCAGGATGGGCAACGGCCGGCCGCCATGAAGGACCAGATCCAGATTCGGTGTCATCACCCATAAATGACCCTGATCATCCTGGTGCAGAATGATCCGACAGGGCAAGAAGGCCGCCATCGCCGGGTTATGACGAATCAGGTCGGCGGCGAGCATCGGGTCGCAAAACAGGTAGACCTGCAGATACGGAAAGCGGTGGGCACGCTCGACCAGCACCTGCTGATGCACGGCCATTGGCTCGCCCAGCGCGTACAGCCCCAACGCCTCCGAGGCCTGTTCCAGCCGTTCGTGCACCTCTGCCACTGAATCGCCGGAGGCCACTCGCTGCCGATAGACCATGGCCTCCATCGAATCGCCGGTATCCAGCACCGTCCGGGCCATGGCCGCGTACACGGACAAGGCCCCTTCGTCCAGGCTGCGCGCCTTGTTGACGTACGGCTCGAAGGCCAGGATCAGGAAGCCGACCGTGATCAGGGTCAGCAACCCCACCAGGGCCAGCAGATTGCGCACCAGCCTCATGAGCGAACGCCCTCAGTCGATCGGGGGCACTGCACCGGACGACGAATCTTGAAATAGCGGGCTGGGGGCACGGCGTTCTACTGACAAAAAGGCAGGCCCCGTATTCTACCTGAATTGCTCGAGATACGAACGACCGGACGGGTGGTAACGATCGTAGATCGGCCCGAGGCGACCGAGCATCTGCGCCCGCTCGGCGGCCGGCAAGGCCACCAGCGCGAGGTCATAGGCCGCCAGGGCCCCCTGGAACTGGCCCATACTCAAATGCAAGTTGCCGATCTCGCCGTACAGGTCGGCACGCTCGGGCGCATCGGCCGGAATGTCGCCGAGTCCGGCGATCAGCCAATCCGCCGCTACGCGCGGGCCGCTCTGCCGTTGAGCGGTACGCGCCTGGGCGAGAAGCTCGGCCACGCGCGCGCCCGTCTGCGGCGCCGGAGCGGCGCGCTCGGCTTGGCGGGTGTCTGTTGCGGCCACCGCGTCCACGGGCTCCGGGGCGGGTGCCGACTCCGGGGGCGATGTGACCTGAAGGCCTTCGGGAGGCGATTCAGCCGGGACACGGGCCTTTGCCGAGGCACGCGGTTCCACCGGAACGCTGGATTCCGTCGCGACACGCGCCTCCGCCGGTGCGCTGGGTTCCGCCGGGGCTCGGAACTCCACGGGGCCGCTGGCCTCCGCCGGGGCGCGGGCCTCCACGGGAACGCTGGCCTCCGCCGGGGCGCGGGCCTCCACGGGAACGCTGGCCTCCGCCGGGGCGCGGGCCTCCACAGGGCCCTCGGCCTTCTCCGGTTCACCGGACGCGGCGGTGGCGGTTGCCTCTGGGATCCCGGTCAAGGCCGGCGACGGCGCCACCGATTCTTCCGCCGGGGCGTCGGGCGCCGGATGGTCGTTGCTCGCCAACCAGTCCCGGTTGGCCCAGGCGATCACCCACAACACGATCACGATGAGGATCCAGTACTTACTCAAAAGGCGGCGCGCTCCAGCCATGTTTCACCTGATTTTTGTGTTTGCTTGAAGGAAATCGGAGCCTACCGGCGTGGCTTCCGAAATATGATCTTGGCCAATTCATCCAATTCAAGGGCGGCCTTGCCGCGGCGCTCCAGCTCATAGACCGCGAGCCCTTCACTGAACGACCGGCGAAAAGCCATCCGTTGCCGCAGGCGCGGGCGTACCGCTCGGATGCCCTCGATCATGCCGAGTGCACCAAAGGCCTCATCCGACTCGCGAACAGCCTGATGCGTATCCGCGCGATTGATGAAACCGAGAATATCGGGTTTTTCCTGCTCACCCCGCAATTCGAGGATCTTCTTTACGAAACGTTGAGTCGACCAGACATCCGCCTGGCTCGGGGGCACCGGGACGACGACCAGGTCGGCCGCAACAATCGCGGCATACATCACTTCGAGGTCGGATGGACCGACATCGATGATGATTTCATCAAAGGTGTCCCGCACATTTAATGCATCGGGCAGACTTTGCGACAGCGCGAGGCTTGGATGGTACCCCTCCTCGTCGCGAACCCGAAGAACATCACTCAAGGTGGCTTGGGGATCGAGATCGACCGCCAGCACCTTGCGCTTGTTGTTGAGTGCCCAAAGCGCAAGATTGAATGCAACCGTGCTTTTTCCGGTACCGCCCTTCAGGTTGCCGATGACTGTCAGCATGCTGGACCTCGAAAACGACCGCCAAAAAACGACCTACCCGGTCGAAACCGGGTAGGTAACCTTCCTCAGGGACCTACCAGCGAGGGCCGTAGCCGTAACCGGGGCCGTAGCCGCCGGTGCCGGGATGGCCATAACCGTGGCCGTACCCGTCACCATGGCCATAACCATGACCGCGCGTCGCGCTTCGACCGCTCATGCCAAAGTCCATGTCGCTGAACATATCGCCCATGCCGAACATGTCACCCATGCCACGCCCGTAACCGGGACCGCCGTAGCCGGGGCCGTAACCACCGTAGCCGGGGCCACCATAGCCGGGACCGCCGTAGGCAGGACCACCGAAGCTCGGACCGCCCCAACCCGGACCGCCCCACTGTGCCGATGCCAGCATCGGAACGGCGGCAAGCGCACCCAGGGACGCGGCCAGAACAGCTGCCTTAACAAGCTTACTCATGTAGACCTCCAATGGAGTTTCGCCCTCTTTGGATTAGCGCGCCGACCCAGAGGGCTACCAGCCAGCGCACGGTATTGCCAAAATCGTTTCCAAAACTCTCTAGTAGGGTAGGCCGTATAACGGGAGTCCGCCCGGGGGCGCCCCATACAACGATGATCCCAGGCCCGGAACTCCCAGGCCACTACCTGGATACAATAGATCCATACCGGGATACCCACCCAAAGGTCCGCCATACGGCGACCACGGTGCCGAATAGCTCGACCCGGGGAGCCCAAAAAGACCCGAAGACCCGTAAAGCCCCCCGCTGGCATCCGGCGTGCTCCAATGCGGAGGCGCCGGACCAACGGAACGGCCATGGGGCAGCGGACTCGGAAAACTCCGAGGGACATCGCCGGATCGCCGATCCCGCCAATCCTGATCCCGCCGGCGATCATCCTGGGTCGGGTCATAGCCCCGGGGAGGGAACAGGCCCCCAGCCGGCGCCCTGCCACTCTCCCGGTGCCCCGAGAATTCGTCCCGATGCGATCGGTAGTCGTCCCACTCCCATTGCTGCTGAAAACTCGGCGGCGGGGAGCGCTGCTGTTCCGGCGTCGCCCACGGGTTGCGCTCGCGTGCATCCAGAGGACCCGCAACAAACAGCAAGGCGAGCACGCTAAGCACCAGGATCCAGCCCGGCGCCCGTTGCGTGTACTGACTCACTAGCGAACGTCTGATCACTTGGGCTCACCCGCCAGACCCGGGACGACCCCAGCGGAATCGACCGGGCCCGGCTGCGGCTTTTTAGTTGGCAGCCGGGGCGTCCTCCTGGGCGTTGTTCTCTTCCTCGGCATTCGCCGGGGCCGCTTGGCGTTCCTGCATGGCCTGACGCCGCTGCTCCATCGCCTGGCGACGCTCTTCCATCATCTGCTCCATGGCCTCACGCTGCTGTTCCATCGCCTCGCGATAGGCCTCACGTGCGGCTTCCATCGCCTGCATCCGGGCCTCCTGCATGGCCTGCATCTGCTCCATTTGGGCCTGGCGCTCGGCTTCCATCAGCTCCATCCGTTCCTGGCGCTCGGCCATCATCGCTTCCATGCGTTCCTGGCGCTCGGCCATGTACGCTTCCCGTTCTTCCTCGTCCATCTCCGGCATGTCACCGTCACGGGCCCAGGGCCCCGGGCCAAAACCCGGCTGGCCGCGCTGCATCATGCCGGGGTGCGGCTGCATGCCGTAGCCGGGACCGGGACCATAGCCCGGTCCGGGACCATAGCCATATCCCGGCTGCCCATACCCATGGCCAAAGCCATCGCCGCGGGCGCTGGAGCGCCCGCCGAAGCTCATGCCCGAGGACATGTCGCCCCGCTGATCCATTCCGCCGTGCGAAAAGCCGCGTCCCTGGCCACGATCACCGTAGCCATAGGCCAACAGGCCGTGGTCGAAGGTGGGCGCACCGGAAGTGGCGCCTTCCATCGTGGCTTCGTCAGCCTGTGCCACCCCGGCGAGGGCCAGCGTAGTCGCTACCGCGAGGGCGGTCAGCGAGAACTTGCCAAAGCGCTTGTTGGAGTTTTGCTTCATAGATCGTTCTCCTTTGTGGTTAACGTACGTGGATCGATCATTTTAAACGAATGCCCCGGCGGCGCCGGGAAGGGCTTGTCGCCGAACCCGGAGCCGGGGCCTTGCCCTTGGCTTCGGCCTCGGTCTCGGGCGCCTGACCCGGGGATTCTCCACCCGGCGCAGACGTATCCTTCGGCCGCACTGGAGTGGCCTCGGGCAACTTCTTGCCAGGCTCGCCCGTGCGTTCTGTTTTCGTTGGGCTCGCCGAGCGCGTGCCAGCGGCGCGCTTCTTGCGCGGTGTTGTCTTGGTGGGCGGAGGCGTTGCGGCCGATGGGGTATCGGGAGCCTCGGTGGGAGCCGGCGGTGCGCCCCCGGGGCCCGGATCGGAACCACCCGGCGGACTCGCATCCGGTCCGCCATCGGTCCCGGGCCCCGGCGGTCGCCCGCCACGGTCCGACCCACCGACCAGGCGGAGGATCAGGGCGGCGAAGGCCCGCAGGAGCTGAACCACACCCTCGATGAAACTCTGCAGCAACGACTTCAAATACAGCCCCGCCAAGCCGAGGAAGCGGCTGACCGGCCCACCATCCGGATCGGTCATCACCTTCGTCGACGTCGAATCCGCCGAACCGGTCGGGCCCGTGGCGGTCAGAGTGCCGTCCGCGCCGGGCTCGACCGGGCAGGATTCAAACGTGTGCCGCGCGCTCACGCAGCCCAGCGGAATGACCAGCAAGGTGAGCAAGGTCGCCACGATGGTACCGAACATCAAGGAAATCGCCATGCCCTGAAAGATCGGGTCGAACAGAATCACGCTGGAGCCGGCGAGCAGCGCAAAGGCGGTGATCAGAATCGGCCGGGTGCGGGCCTGACAGGCATTGACCATCGCCTCCATCACGTCTTGGCCGTCCGCCACCGCGTGGCGGGCAAAGTCGACCAGCAGGATCGAGTTGCGCACGATAATGCCCGCCAGCGCAATGAAGCCGATCATCGAGGTTGCGGTGAACTCGGCGCCGAGCAACCAATGGCCGGGAATGATCCCGATCAGTGTCAACGGGATCGGTGCCATCACGATGGCGGGCAACAGGAAATTGCCGAACTCCCAGACCACGAGCATGTAGATCAGGATCAGCGCGATGGCAAAGGCGATGCCCATATCCCGGAAAGTTTCATAGGTCACCGTCCATTCCCCGCCCCATTCGAAGGCGACGGAACCGTCATTCGGTGGCGCACCGATCCAATAGGACTCGAGTTCGCCTCCACCGGGCAGGCGGTAATCCGCCAACTGCTGTTCCACCTCCAGCATCCCGTAGATCGGAGCGGCCAGTCGGCCGACGGTTTCGGCCGTCACGTATTCAACCGGACGCAGATTCTTGTGGTAGATCGGCTCATCCTGCGGGATGCGCACGAATTCGCCGAGTTCGGACAGCGGTATACCGGGGCCGGCCATCGAGGGCACCGGTAACAGCAGCAGGCGATTGACGTCCGAGCGCATCGCCATCGGCAGTCGCAGCTGAATCAGGTGTGGCTCCACCAGGGATCGGGCCTTCACATCACCAATGATCTGGCCACCGACGGCGGCTTCCAGTGTACGGTTGACTGCGTCCACGGTCACGCCCCGCCGCAGCGCCTTGTCGCGTTCGACGTTGAAGTGCCAGACCTCGTACGGTGCCTGCAGGTAGCTGTCCACATCGTCGAGATGCTCGGCCCGGGCAAACATCCGCTCCAGGTCCAAGGCGACCCGTCGCCGAGTCTCCGGATCGGGACCGTAGATCTCGGCGACCACCGACTGCAGGACCGGCGGACCGGGCGGCATCTCCACGACCTGGATACGGGCCCCGGCCGCCCGCGCCATCGGCTGCAGCAGCTCTCGCGCTGCGACTGCGATTTCGTGACTGGAACGCTTGCGATCGCCCTTGTCGACCAATTGCACCTGAAGATCGGCCTGCCATGGATGCTGACGCAGGTAGTAGTGACGCACCAAACCGTTGAAGTTGAACGGCGAGGCGGTACCGACATAGGACTGAACGGCGGTCACTTCGGGCAACTCGCGCAGTACCGTCGCCATCTCGTGGGCCAGGGTGCCGGTTCTTGGCAGCGCGGTCCCCTCCGGGAAGTTCACGACGACGTTGAATTCCGGTTTGTTGTCCAGCGGCAGCATCTTCACCGATACGTCCTTGCTGACGAAAAGACTCACGGTCAGGAAGAACACCACGATGATGCCAATCAGAAAGCCCCAGCCGTAGACCGGGTTATTCACCAGCCCCGGGATGGCCTTCTGGAAGATCCGGCCCATCATTTCGTTTTGCCGGTGTTCCTTCGCCTCCGCGCGGTGCAGGTACGCGAGCGAGGGGCGCAGGCGCCAGGCCAGCCACGGCGTGAACAGGAACGCCGCCACCAGTGAAAACAGCATGGCCACCGAACCCAGCGCCGGGATCGGCTGCATGTACGGGCCCATCATGCCGCTGACGAAACCCATCGGCAGCAGGGCCGCGATCACGGTGAAGGTGGCCAGAATGGTCGGATTGCCCACCTCGTCGACAGCGGCGATGGTGGTCTCGGTGTCGATCTCGCCCTTCATCAACCAGCGTCGATAGATATTCTCCACCACTACGATGGCGTCATCGACCAGAATGCCAATGGCGAAGATCAGGGCAAAGAGGCTGACGCGGTCGATGGTGTACCCGAGCAACCAGGCGCTGAAGATGGTGAACAGCAGCACGACCGGGATGACCACCAAGACCACCGCGGCGGCGCGCAACCCCAGAAAGATGAACACCAGAACGGTCACGGCGGCGGTCGCGATGAACAGCTTGAACATCAGCTCGTTCACCTTGGCGTTGGCGGTTTGGCCGTAGTTGCGGGTGACCGCCACTTCGATGTTATCCGGAATCACCTGGCCGCGCAGCGTCTCCAGCCGTTCGAGGATGCCATTGGCCACCGCGACGCCGTTACTGCCTTCCTTCTTGGCGATGGCGATGGTGACCGCAGCCGCGCCTTCCGGTGCCGCGTCCGGCTGATCGCCGGCAACGCCGGTGTAGTAGTGGACGAACCGGCTGACCTCGCCGGGGCCATAGGTGACCTCGGCCACGTCCCGGATGTACACCGGCCGGCCGTCATCGACGGTGACCAGGAGCCGACCGATGTCCTCGGCATCGCGCAGGAATGAACCGGTGTACACCGAGGTGTAGCTGGCGCCACTTTCGATCGTCCCCGCCGTGCGTTCCGAGTTCGCCGCCTGGACGGCCTGGGCGATCTGTTCCATGGTCACGTTGTGGCCGGCAAGGCGCTCGGGCTGGGCCTCGATGCGCACCATCTCCTCGCGACCGCTGACGACGAAGCTCTGGCTGGTGTTGGGGACCTCGTTCAGGTACTGCAGCGAATCCAGGGCGATCTGACGCAGCATCGCATCGTCGACCTCGTGTGACCACAGGGTCAGCGTAACCACCGGTACATCGTCCGCGCCCTTGGGCTTCACCATCGGCTCGGAGACCCCCGGCGGCATCAGGTCCCGGTTGTCCATCAACTTGTCGTGCACCTTCACGATCGAGGGTT
>PWGH01000106.1 GCA_003555285.1 Thioalkalivibrio sp. | reverse complement strand
CCGCCGGCAGCACGCCCTTGACCTTACACCCAACGCTGAAGAGCCGTGTGGGGTGTGCCCGGTCCGGACCGAAGATGGCCATGGATGGCCATCTTCGAGCGCTCATGGACGACTTGAGCGTGTCCGGACCGGGCACACCCCGCACGGCTCGGGCACGGCCTGAACGGGTCTCGGCGCTGGGCCGGCTCTACGCAGCGCCGAATGGGCGTACCCCGCGTGGGCGGAGGCTATCGGCGTCTGGGTGTGTGACTGGTACACTGGCGGCTTGATTGGGCGAGCGTGTTGTGGGCCATGGGTAATTCTTTTGATGTGATCGTGATTGGTGGGGGGCATGCCGGGACCGAGGCGGCTCTGGCGGCCGCGCGCACGGGTGCGCATACGTTGTTGCTGACCCACAACATCGAGACCATCGGCCAGATGAGCTGCAATCCGGCGATCGGCGGGATCGGCAAGGGGCATCTGGTGCGCGAAATCGATGCCCTCGGCGGCGCGATGGCCGCGGCGGCGGATCAGGCCGGCATCCATTTTCGGGTGTTGAACCGGCGCAAGGGGCCGGCGGTGCGCGCGACCCGGGCGCAAGCCGATCGCACCCTCTACCGGCGTGCGATCCGACGGTTGGTCGAGCAGCAGCCAAACCTGAGTCTGTTCCAACAACCGGTGGCCGACCTGCGGATGCAGGGCGATCGCGTCACCCATGTGGTGACCGAGGCCGGGCTCGAATTCCAGGCCGGGGCGGTGGTGCTGACCGTCGGCACCTTCCTGAACGGGCGTATCCACATCGGGCCGGAGCAGCATTCGGGCGGGCGTGCCGGCGATCCGCCGAGCCTGCACCTGGCCGCGCGCCTGCGCGAGATGGCCTTCGGCGTCGGTCGGTTGAAGACCGGCACACCGCCGCGCATCGACGGGCGCACCGTCGACTTCACCCGCCTGGAGCCGCAGCCCGGCGACACGCCGCGGCCGGTATTCTCCTTTATCGGTCACCGCGACCAGCATCCGGCGCAGCGCCTGTGCCACATCGCCCGCACCACCGAGCAGACGCACGCGCTGATCCGGGCCCGGCTGCACGAGGCGCCGATGTACACCGGCCAGATCGAGGGCACCGGCCCGCGTTACTGCCCGTCCATCGAGGACAAGGTCGTCCGCTTCGCCGACAAGACCAGCCACCAGATCTTCGTCGAGCCGGAGGGCCTGGAAACCGAGGAGCTGTACCCGAACGGCATCTCGACCAGCCTGCCCTACGCGGTGCAGGTGCAGTTGGTGCAGAGCCTGCCCGGCTTCGAGCAGGCGCACATCACCCGGCCCGGCTATGCGATCGAGTATGACTACTTCGACCCGCGCGGCTTGTTGCCGTCGCTCGCCACGCGGACGGTGGCGAATTTGTTCTTCGCCGGCCAGATCAACGGCACTACCGGTTACGAGGAGGCCGCGGCGCAGGGGTTGATCGCCGGGCTGAACGCCGCCCGCCACACCCGCGACGAGGCGCCGTGGTCGCCGGGCCGGGCCGAGGGCTACATCGGCGTATTGATCGACGACCTGGTCACCCGCGGCACCAACGAGCCCTACCGGATGTTCACCTCGCGCGCCGAATACCGGCTGCTGCTGCGCGAGGACAACGCCGACCTGCGCCTGACACCGATCGGACGCGAGCTCGGCCTGGTCGACGATGCCCGCTGGCAGGCCTTCACCGCCCGCGCGCAGGCCATCGACACCGAGCAGGCGCGCCTGCAGGCGCTGCGCCTGGACCGCGCCCAACGCGAAGACCCGGCGCTGGCGGCCTATCTGGGTGGTGCACCGGACAGCGACGCCACCGCGATGGACCTGCTGCGCCGCCCACAGGTCGACTACGCCGGCTTGATGGCCCAGCGCCCGGACTGGGCGGTGCCGATCGCGGAATCGGTCGCCGAGCAGGTCGAGATCCAGGCCAAGTACGCGGGCTACATCGAGCGCCAGCGCCAGGAGATCGGCCGCCAGAGCCGCGGTGAGGCCACCGCCCTGCCGCCGGACCTCGATTACGCCCGGGTCCATGGTCTGTCCACCGAAATCCGCCAGAAGCTGAGCGACACCCGCCCGCACACCCTCGGCCAGGCGCAACGGATCCCCGGGGTCACGCCGGCGGCGCTGAGCGCGTTGAGCATCCACCTGAAGCAGCGGGCGCAGCAGCGTGCCTGAGGTGGGTGCCGTGCCGGGGGGCGAGCTCGAGGCCTGGCGTGCGCAGTTGACGGCGACCTGCGCCACGCGCGGCGTACCACCCGCGATCATCCCCGGCGTGGTGCGCTATCTGGAGCTGCTGGAGCGTTGGAACAGGGTGCATAACCTGACCGCGGTCCGCGGCGCCGAGGCGATGCTCGATCGCCACGTGCTCGACAGCCTCAGTGTGCAGCCCTGGCTGCACGGCGATCGAGTGCTCGATGTGGGCAGTGGCGCCGGTCTGCCCGGCCTGATCCTCGCGCTCGCCGACCGGGAACGCGCGTATTGCCTGCTGGATAGCGCCCTGAAGCGGGTCCGCTTCCTGCGCGCGGCCATCGCGGAACTGGAACTGGAACATGTCACGGCCGTGCACGCGCGGATCGAGGACCTGCGGGAGGCCGCCGGTTTTGCTACCGTGGTCTCCCGCGCCTTCGCCGCGCCGCCGGAGTTCGTGCGCCGGGCCGGCCACGGTGTCGCCCCCGGCGGCCGCCTGCTGGCGATGCTCGGGGGCGTCGAGGCCACCGAGGCGCCGCTGCCCCCGGGCTGGCGCTATCGCGCGGTGGAGCCGCTCCAGGTTCCGGGGGCGTCGACCCGCCGCCACATCGCCATCATCGAGAGAGACGTTTCGTGACACAGACCTTGGCCATCACCAACCAGAAGGGCGGCGTCGGCAAGACCACCACCTGCGTGAATCTGGCGGCCTCGCTGGCGCGCCTTGGCCGCCGGGTGCTGGTGATCGATCTGGATCCGCAGGGCAATGCCACCACCGGCAGCGGCTACGACAAGCACGCCCGCGGCGCCACCAGCTGCGAGCTGCTGCTCGGCGATGCGTTGCTACCGGACTGCACCCATCGGGTCGAGGCCGGTTTCCACCTGGTACCCGCGAACGGCGACCTGACCCTGGCCGAGGTCCGCCTGATGACCCTGGAGCGTCGGGAATACCGTCTGCGTCAGGTGCTCGAGGCGGACGTGACCGATTACCAGCACGTGCTGATCGATTGCCCACCCTCGCTGAACCTGCTGACCGTGAACGCTCTGGTCGCGGCCGACGGCGTGCTGATTCCGATGCAGTGCGAATATTATGCGCTCGAGGGCTTGACGGCCCTGGTGAAGACCATCGAGAGCATCCAGCGCGGCCCGAATCCCCGGCTGCGCATCGCCGGCCTGCTGCGCACGATGTTCGATGCCCGCAACCGCCTGTCCGGCGAGGTCTCCGACCAGTTGCTCGGGCATTTCGGCGAGCGGGTGTACCGCACCATCGTCCCGCGCAACGTGCGCCTGGCGGAGGCTCCAAGCTTCGGTCAGCCGGCCTTGCTGTATGATGCGAGCTCGCGCGGTGCCGTCGCCTACCTGGCCCTGGCCGGGGAGATGCTGCGCCGCCCGGTGGCCGCCGCCGCGGGGGCCAGCCCGTGAACCGCCGCCGGCGCGTCGGCGATTACCGGAGCCTTGCGCCCTTGGGGCGCGGGTGCGGTGGGGTTTCGACGTTGCGGCCCGGGCGCCGGTTCGCAGCGCGTATTCATTGATTCAGGGTGGCGCGCAGCGGCCGCCTGACGGGAAAATCGAAGTCATGGTTAAACGCAAAGGGGGGTTGGGGCGCGGGCTGGAGGCGTTACTGAGCCAGGTCGGGCCGTCCACCGATGCGGACGTGCTCGCGCACCTGCCGATCGAGCATATCGAGCGGGGCCGCTATCAGCCCCGGGTTCACATGGCCCCGGAGGCGCTCGAGGAACTGGCGAACTCGATCCGGGCCCAGGGCATCGTGCAGCCGATCGTGGTGCGCCGAAACGGCGAGGGCTACGAGCTGATTGCCGGCGAGCGCCGCTGGCGCGCGGCGCAGATGGCCGGCCTGGAGACGGTGCCGGCGCTGGTTCGCGACATCCCCGATCAGGCCGCTGCCGCCATCGCACTGATCGAGAACATCCAGCGCGAAAACCTCAACCCGCTCGAGGAGGCGCAGGCGATCCGGCGCCTGATCGGCGAATTCGACATGACCCACCTCGATGCCGCCACCGCGGTCGGGCGCTCCCGCACCGCGGTCACCAACCTGCTGCGCCTGCTCGATCTGCATGACGGCGTGAAGGAGCAGGTGAACCGCAACGAGCTCGAGATGGGCCATGCCCGCTGCCTGCTTGGGTTGCCGGTGGAGCAGCAGCCGGCGGCGGCGGCGCAGATCGTCCAGCGCCGGCTGTCGGTGCGCGAGGCCGAGGCCCTGGTGCGCCGCCTGCTGGCGCCGCCAAGCGCTGCCGCTGCGCCGCCCCGGCAGCTGCCCGAGATTCGGCAACTCGAGACCCGGTTGTCCGACACCCTTGGGGCCGCGGTCCAGGTGCGCTACAACCGCGCCGGCAAGGGCCGGGTGGTCATCGAGTACAACAGCCTGGACGAACTCGATGGCATTCTGGCGCACATCCAGTGACCGGCCAGAGCCTCCGATTGCGGCGCCCGGAAGCGGCGCCCGGATTGACCTGCCTATTAGTCCCCACTTATACTGCGCCAACTTTGGGGGTGCGGGCCGGTGTTGGGTTGCCTCCGTCGCGGTCCATAGCCGGCACCTATCGGACGGATCGGAACTACGTCTTGGAAATTATCGGCCCAATGGGTCAGAGTCCGGGTGCCCCACGTGTCGTCCAACCACAATGACCGCTCAGACCTCCAATCCCGCCATTCAGTCGCTTGGCCTGCAGTTGGCCGCTTCGCTGTTGATCGCTGCTGCGCTGCTGCCGTGGGGCGCCCTGCCGGCGCTCTCGGCCCTGCTCGGTGGCGCCATCGCCACCGCGGGGAACCTGCTGGTCGTGTTCGTGGTGTTCCGGCGCTATCAGGCGGCAGCGCCCGGCGGACTCGCCACCCGGATGATGGGCGCCGAGATGGCGCGCCTGCTCCTGGCTGCGGTGGGTTTCGGTCTGGTCTTTGCCAACGTCGCGGATCCGTCGATCGCGGCGCTGTTCGGCACCTTCCTGCTGGTGCATCTGCTGCCGGTCTGGTGGCTGCACCGGGCAAGCATTCAAGCAACGAAGAGATGAGTACATGGCTGCAGAAAGCGAAGTACTAGCCACCGGGGAGTACATCAGGCACCACCTGACGAACCTCACCTACGGGCTGCACCCGGAACACGGGATGATGTTCGCCCGCTCCGGTACCGAGGCCGCCGAAATGGGTTTCTGGGCGATCCACGTCGATACCATGCTCTGGTCGATCGGGCTGGGTCTGCTCTTCGTGTTGAGCTTTCGCGCCGCCGGCCGGCGGGTTGTGGCTGGCGTGCCCGCGGGGTGGCAGAACTTCGTCGAGTGGATCGTCGAGTTCATCGACACCCAGGTCCGCGGCTCCTTCACCCACCGCAACAATCTGATCGCGCCACTCGCGCTGACCATCTTTGTGTGGGTCTTCCTGATGAACCTGATGGACCTGGTTCCGGTGGATCTGGTCCCGCATCTGTTCATGCTGATGGGCGTGGAGTACATGAAGATCGTGCCCTCGACCGATCCGAACATCCCCTCGGGCCTGGCCTTGGGCGTGTTCATCCTGATCATCTATTACAGCATCAAGATGAAGGGTCCCGGCGGCTTCCTGAAGGAGCTGACGGGCATCCCCTTTCAGACCACGATCACCGTGGTGAAGCCGTTCTTCTGGGTGATCAACTTCGTGCTCGAGGTGATCAACCTGATCGCCAAGCCCCTCTCGCTCTCGCTGCGACTCTTCGGCAACCTGTATGCGGCCGAGATGATCTTCATCCTGATCGCGACGATGTACTCGGCCGGCCTGATGCTGGGTCTGTTCGGCGGCGCGCTGCAGCTGGGCTGGGCGATCTTCCACATTCTGGTGGTGCCGTTGCAGGCCTTCATCTTCATGACCCTGACGATCGTCTATCTGGACATGGCGCACAGCGAACACCACTGACCCGGCATCCCGGGCCCGGTTCGATTCACACACCATTCACTACCGACACAACTGTACTGGAGAAATAAGATGGAAATGGCAAATGCGTTGCTGGTCGTTGCTGCGGCCCTGATGTTGGGTTTGGCTGCCGTCGGCGCGGCGATCGGCGTGGGTACCCTGGGTGGCCGCTTTCTCGAGGGCGCGGCGCGTCAGCCGGAACTGATTCCGATGCTGCGCACCCAGTTCTTCGTGGTGATGGGTCTGACCGATGCGGTGCCGATGATCTCGGTGGGTCTGGGGATGTACGTGCTGTTCGCACTCGCCGGCTGACACGTACCCCGTGGCCGGAACCCCTCACCCCGCGTTAACCTGAGGTATCGGGATGAACATCAACTTGACCCTCATCGGGCAGCTGCTCGCGTTCAGCACCTTCGTGTGGTTCACCATGCGCTTCGTCTGGCCGCCGCTGTCCGATGCCCTGGAAACCCGCCGCAAGAAGATTGCCGACGGGCTGGCCGCCGCGGAGCGGGGCCAGAACGAGCAGCGCCTGGCCGAGGAGCGTGCCAAGGACGTGATCAAGCAGGCCAAGCAGCAGGCCAACGAGATCCTGGCTGCGGCACAAAAGCGCGCCAACGACGTGGTCGAGGGCAGCAAGACCACGGCGCGCGAGGAGGCCGAACGCATCAAGGAAGCCGCACACGGCGATATCGAGCAGGAGATCAACCGGGCCCGCGAGGACCTGCGCAAGCGTCTGGGCAAGCTCGTCGTTCAGGGTGCCGAACAGATCCTGGCCAAGGAAGTCGACGCCAAGGCGCACGGCACCCTCCTGAAAGACCTCGCTGCACGGCTGTAAGGAGCCCCCATGTCCGACATGACGCCGGTCGCCCGCCCCTATGCCCGCGCGGCCTTTGAACTGGCCCAGGCCAACGCCGCACTGCAGGCCTGGGACGATGAACTCGCCCTGCTCGCGGCCATTGCCGACGATGCCCGCGTGCGCGAAATCCTGGCCGATCCCCGCGTGGATCGCACGGCCAAGTCCCGCCTGCTGCTGGATATCGCCGAGGGCCGCTTGAGTGAGCCGGTGCAGAACTTCCTGCGCCTGCTCGCCGAGAACGGCCGGCTGCAGAGCCTGCCCGCCGTGCATGCCGAATTCGCCGCACTGAAGGCCGCCACCGAGCAGCGCGTGGTCGCCCAGGTCGTGTCCTTTCGCAAGGTCACCGCGGCGCAGGAAAAACAGATCGCCGATGCCCTGCGCGAGCGCCTGGGCTGTGCGGTCGAACTGGACTGCTCGGTCGATGAATCCCTGCTCGGCGGTGCCGTGATCCGTGCCGGCGATCTGGTCATCGACGGATCGGTGCGCGGACAGCTGAGCCGCCTGGCCGCCAATTTGAGTCGCTAAGAGGAACCACCCATGCAACTGAATTCTTCCGAGATCAGTGATCTCATCAAACAGCGCATCGAGAAGTTCGAGGTCGGCTCCGAGGCCCGCACCGAAGGCACGGTGGTCAGCCTGACCGACGGCATCTCGCGCATCCACGGGCTCGGCGACGTGATGCAGGGGGAGATGATCGAATTCCCCGGCGACACCTTCGGCATGGCGCTGAACCTGGAGCGCGACTCGGTGGGCGCGGTGGTCCTCGGCGACTACAAGCACATCACCGAAGGCGACACCGTGCGCTGCACCGGGCGCATCCTCGAGGTGCCGGTCGGCCCGGCGCTGCTCGGGCGCGTCGTCGACGGCCTGGGCCGTCCGATCGACGGCAAGGGCCCGGTCGCGACCGACATGACCGCGCCGATCGAGAAGATCGCCCCGGGCGTGATCGAGCGCCAGTCGGTCGACCAGCCGCTGCAGACCGGCCTGAAGGCCATCGACGCGATGGTGCCGATCGGCCGCGGCCAGCGCGAGCTGATCATCGGCGATCGCCAGACCGGCAAGACCGCGGTCGCGGTCGACGCGATCATCAACCAGATCGGCTCCGGCGTGAAGTGCATTTACGTCGCGATCGGCCAGAAGGCCTCGTCGGTCGCCGGCGTGGTCCGCCGCCTCGAGGATGCCGGTGCGATGGAGCACACGATCATCGTCGCCGCGAACGCCTCCGAATCGGCGGCGATGCAGTTCATCGCCCCCTACGCCGGCTGCACGATGGGCGAGTACTTCCGCGACCGCGGCGAAGACGCGCTGATCATCTACGACGACTTGACCAAGCAGGCCTGGGCGTACCGTCAGGTGTCGCTGTTGCTGCGGCGCCCGCCGGGCCGCGAGGCCTACCCGGGTGACGTCTTCTACCTGCACTCGCGTCTGCTCGAGCGCGCCTCGCGCGTGAACGTCGAGTACGTGGAGAAGTTCACCAACGGCGAGGTCACCGGCAAGACCGGTTCGCTGACCGCGATCCCGATCATCGAGACGCAGGCGGGCGACGTCTCGGCCTTCGTGCCGACCAACGTGATCTCGATCACCGACGGCCAGATCTTCCTCGAGACCGACCTGTTCAACGCCGGGATCCGGCCGGCGATCAACGCCGGTTTGTCGGTGTCGCGTGTCGGCGGTGCGGCGCAGACCAAGATCATCAAGAAGCTCGGCGGCGGTGTGCGCCTGGCGCTCGCGCAGTTCCGCGAGCTCGCGGCGTTCTCGCAGTTCGCTTCCGACCTCGACGAACTGACCCGCCGCCAGCTCGATCGCGGCAAGCGCGTGACCGAGCTGATGAAGCAGGGGCAGTACGCGCCGATGTCGATCGGCGAGATGGCCTTCTCCTTGTTCGCCGCGAACGAGGGCTACCTGGACGATGTCGACGCCGACAAGATCGTCGCCTTCGAGAGGACGCTGATCGCCTGGCTCGCGTCCTCGCAGAAGAGCCTGCTGGACTCGATCAATGCCACCGGCGCCTTCGACGCCGAAATCGAGGCGGCCATGCGCAAGGCGCTCGACGAGTTCAAGGCCAATCACAGCTGGTAACGGGGGCACGCAATGGCGGGCACAAAGGAAATTCGGTCGCAGATCAAGAGTATAAAAAGTACTCAGAAGATCACCAAGGCCATGGAGATGGTGGCGGCGTCCAAGATGCGCCGGGCCCAGGAGCGCATGGAGGAGTCGCGCCCCTATGCCCGGAAAATTCACAGCACCATCGGCCATGTGGCGATGGCGAATGCGGAATACCGGCACCCGTTCATGATCGAGCGCGAGGTGAAGCGCGTGGCCTTCATCATCGTGTCGACCGATCGCGGGCTGTGCGGCGGCCTGAACGTGAACCTGTTCAAGAAGGCCGTGATCGAGATGCGGCGCTACCACGACGAAGGTGTGGAGGTTGATCTGTGCCTGTTCGGCACCAAGGCGCTCGGCTTTTTCAAGCGCCTGGGCGGCAACATCGTCGCCGAGGCGACGCACCTGGGCGATCGGCCGCGGCTGACCGACCTGCTCGGTGGCATCAAGGTGGTGCTGGACGACTTTCGTGAGGGGCGCGTCGATCGCGTGGTGCTGGTCGAGAACAAGTTCATCAACACGATGACGCAGAGTCCGGTGGTTTCGCAGATGCTACCCACCGCGCGCAGTCAGGAACAGGAACTCAAGCACCACTGGGACTACATCTACGAGCCCGACACGCACCCGGTGCTCGATACCCTGCTCGAGCGCTACGTCGAGTCGATGATTTATCAGGCGGTGGTCGAGAACGTCGCCTGCGAGATGGCGGCGCGGATGGTCGCGATGAAGTCCGCCTCCGACAACGCCGGTTCGCTGATCAAGGAACTGCAGCTGATCTACAACAAGGCCCGCCAGGCCGCGATCACCCAGGAAATCTCGGAGATCGTGTCCGGCGCGGCAGCGGTTTAGCGTGAAAATACAGCCACGGAAGACACAGACACCACGGAAAACAAAGGCCATTCAAACGCTTTTCCGTGTGTTTCCGTGTTCTTCCGTGGCTCGCCCTTCTATCGTCAGGGGTGGCTCCGAGGCCATGAAATTTGGCGTGAACGCCCTGGGCCCGCTTCGAAACGGCAGCGAATACGAGTGAGGACGGCCGCAGCCGTCCGAGAAACGCCCTCGCGGCCTGCCCGCGGGACCTGCGCTCAGGCAAGAATGACCGACTTAGAGGATTGCACAACATGAGTTCTGGAAAGATTGTCGAAATCATCGGCGCGGTCGTGGACGTGGAGTTCCCGCGCAACGCCGTTCCCAAGATCTACGAGGCCCTGCACCTGGCCGAGGCCGACCTGGTCCTGGAGGTGCAGCAGCAGCTCGGCGACGGGATCGTGCGCACCATCGCGATGGGCACCACCGACGGGCTAAAGCGCCAGATGGAGGTTACCGCCACCGGCGCGGCAATCCAGGTGCCGGTGGGTCTGGCGACACTGGGGCGGGTGATGAACGTGCTCGGCCACCCGATCGACAACGCCGGGCCGGTCGAGGCGACCGAACACTGGTCGATCCACCGTT
>PWGH01000254.1 GCA_003555285.1 Thioalkalivibrio sp. | reverse complement strand
GGCCGGCGGCAGGTCCGCGGGCAGGGCCGCCCCTAGGGCCTGCACATCGGCAAACGACGCACCGTGAAAGAAATGCCGGCAGCGATCGACGCAGGTCCTCAGGGTTTCGGCACTGAAACCCGGCAGCGGGGCGATCTCGGACCAAAGCGCAGGGCCCGCGGCGCGCTGCCATTCCAGCAGCAGGCCGGTCCGCTCCGTCAGGGTGTGATCCGCCAACGGCACCGGGCGAAGCAGTGGGATCCGGTACTGCCACAGGTCCAGCCGGACCACCGCCCCGAAGGGCGCTGCGATCATGGCTGGCGCTTGAACTTGCCGAAGTCGGGCCGGCGCTTCTGCAGGTAGGCATTGCGCCCCTCCTGGCCCTCCTCGGTCATGTAGAAGAGCATGGTCGCGTTGCCGGCGAGCTCCTGGATCCCCGCCTGGCCATCGGTGCCGGCATTGAACGCGGATTTGAGCATGCGCAGCGCGATCGGGGAATGCTCCAGAATCTGCCGGCACCAGGCGACCGTTTCGTGTTCCAGTTGGGCCAGCGGCACCACGGTATTGACCAGCCCCATGTCCAGCGCCTGTGCCGCATCGTACTGGCGGCACAGGAACCAGATCTCGCGGGCCTTCTTCTGACCCACCACACTGGCCAGGTAACTGGCGCCGAAGCCCCCGTCGAAGGAGCCGACCTTGGGCCCGGTCTGGCCGAAGCGGGCGTTGTCGGCGGCGATGGTCAGATCGCACAGAATGTGCAGCACATGACCGCCGCCAATCGCATACCCAGCGACCATCGCGATCACCGGCTTGGGGCAGGAGCGGATCTCGCGCTGCAGATCCAGCACGTTCAGGTGATGCACCCCGGCCTCGTCCCGGTAGCCGGAATCGCCGCGCACCCGCTGATCGCCGCCGGAGCAGAAGGCCAGATCCCCCTGACCGGCCAGGACCACCACGCCGATCCGCTCATCGAAGCGCGCATCCGCCAAGGCCCGTTGCATCTCCTGGATCGTGAGCGGCCGAAAGGCGTTGCGCACCTGGGGCCGGTTGATGGTGATCTTCGCGATCCCCTCAGCCTTGTGATACAGGATATCGCCATACGGCGCAGAGCAATCCTCCCAGTCGAGGGCGGGCTGGATGGAGCAGGCGGGGGCAGCAGGGCTCATGACGACTTCGGCTCGACGGTGCATAGGGGTTGGAGGAGGGCGGCGAACGCCTTCGGCGCCAAAGCATGGCAGTTATGCCCGAGGCCGTCCATTTCCACCCGGGTCAGATCCGGCCGCGCCAGGGCCAGCCGGGCACCGACGGCACAGAACCGGGTGTCCTTGGCCCCGGTGATGAAACCGAGGGCCATCGGCAGACGGCGCCACGCCGGTTCGAGATCGGGTTGCAGCGCCAGGCTGGTGGCACGCAGCACCGTCGCCAGCGCCAACGGCGAGGCCGCGGCGCGCAAGTCAATGAACCGCTGCCGCTCGGCCTCGCCGAGGGAAGCAAAGACCGGTTGCCGGTACCAGTCCCGAAGCACCGCGGGCCAGGGATCCCGCTCGAAGCGATGGATCCACAGCGCGTCCTGATCCCCACGCACCGCGCGCTCCGCCGCGGTCTGAAGACCGGGATGGGCGCTCTCCAACACCAGCGTGTGCACGCGTTCCGGATGCCGGCAGGCCAGTTCCAGTGCCAAGCGACCGCCCAGCGAATACCCCACGAGCGCGAAGCGCCGGGGCAGGTGCGGCTCCAGCTCCCGCCAGAGCTGGCCGGCATAGGCGGTGAAGGCGTTGGTATGATCGCTATCCTTGCCCAGGGGATCGGGATTTCCATCGGCATTGCGATCCGAAATCCTGCGGGGAATCGGATCAGGCTCTGGAACCGTATTCAGGCCGGCAACAGGGTGGGTATCCGCCGTGGCGCGGTCGTGGCCGGGGAGGGTGGGCAGCAGACACCGGAATCCCGGCTGCAGGCCGCGGGCCACCGCCAGCCAATCCGAACCGGTTCCCATGAAGCCATGCAGCATCACGATGGCCGGACGCTCGGCGGCGCCCAGGATCAGCATCCGCCGGGATCATCCAGCCGTTGCACCAGGCGCCGCCACAGCATCGCGCTCTGCGTCGCCGGAAAGTTCAGCTCGATCACAGTGGCGCCGGCGTGGACGCAGGCCGCGGCATACGCCGCGCGCAGCGCTTCGGCCGATTCCGGCCGCCGGTAGCCCAGGCCGAACTGGGCGGCCGCATGCCGGAAGTCAAGGCCATGAGGGCACTGGAACAGCGATTCGAACCAGGGCGCCTGTTCCCGGGCCGGCAGCAGGTTGAAGATGCCGCCGCCATCGTTGTTCAGGACCACGATCACCAGCGGCACCGTGCTGCGCGCCGCCAGCGCCAGGCTGTTGAGGTCGTGCAGCAGCGACAAGTCGCCCAGAAGCAGGGTCAGGCCATCCGGATGCCGGCGGCTGAAGCCCGTGGCGGTAGCCAGCAGGCCGTCGATCCCGCTGGCCCCTCGGCTGGTGAGGCACCGATTGCCGTGCATCGGGCGTGCGAAGGTATCCAGTAACCGAATGCTGAGACTGTTGCCGGCCAGCAACGCCATGCGGGCCGGAATCGCCGCACTCAGCACCCGAACCGCGGACAGTTCGGAAAAGGTCTCCTGAAGCATCCGAGTCGCTTGCGCCTGAATCCCCTGCAGGATTTCGGTAAAACCCAGATCCTGCTGCGCCGGCAACGTGAACCGGGCGCAGAAGGCCGGGATGTCGGCCTGCATTAGGGTCGCCCGACGCGTCGGATCCAACGGGGCGGTGTGGGGGCTGAGCAGCCAGCGCGGGCCTGCGAAGTTCGCCAGCCATTGGTTGATCCGCTTGCCGGTCAGACGTCCACCGAACTGAATCACCTGGCGCACTTTTTCGAGGGCCTGGCGGCCCGCAGGGCTCGCCAGCAACAGATCGGGGGCGTCCACGACATACGGATCCCGCACCAGACGTAGCTGGCTCCCGATGTCGGCGAGCAGCGGAATCCGGCAGCGCTGCGCCAGCGCGAGCACCGATGCCGCCTCCGCGGGCTCCAACTGACCCGCCACCAGCAGCACCGGGCTGACCACCGCCTTCGGCTCGTGCGGCCGGCCGCGGGGCGATCCGCTGCGCCCCGTCGCGGGATTCGGTGTGGGGTTTGCCATGGGGTCTGTCGTGCGGTCGGTCGTGTCTGGTGCAGACCACCAAGCCTCGAGATTCTGCGACTCGGCGGTTGGGTAGAGGGGCTCTCGAAACGGCACATTCAGGTGCACCGGTCCCCGATCGACGCCGTGCAACCTGTCCAGAACAGCATCGAGCTGCCGGCACAGGCAAGCCCGGGACCAGCTCCAGTTCGGTTCCCCGCCGCCCGGGTCAGGAACCTGCTCGGGGGCCGGCAGGCGCAATTCGCCGCGCACATGACGGCCGAACAGGCCTTGCTGATGGATCGTTTGATTGGCCCCGCAGTCGAGCATTTCCGGCGGGCGATCGGCCGTAAGGGCAATCAGTGGGCGATGGCTTTCGAAGGCCTCGATCATCGCCGGATGCAGATTCGCGACCGCAGTGCCGGAGGTGGTCAGTACGGCGACCGGGCGGCCGCTCGCCTGAATCAGGCCCAGGGCCAGAAAGGCCAGGCCGCGCTCGTCGAAATGGGTATGCAGCCGGAACGCCGGGTATTCCTGGGTGTAGCGAGCCGCCGCCAGTGCCAGGGGTGCGCTACGGCTGCCGGGTGCGATACAGAAATCCTGCACGCCATGTCGACGATGCAGGCGATCCACCAGCACATAGGCCCAGGCTTCATTGAGGTGACTGAACTCCACGGTGGTCTCCAGGCGTCAGGAGGACAGCACGGACAGAAAGGCCTCGATCTTGGCCTCCAGTTCGTTCCATTCGGTATCCGCATCCGATCCCGCCACGATGCCGACGCCGGAATAGCACAGCACGCGGTCCCGATGCAGCAACACCGAACGGATCGCGACCGCAAACTCCGAATGGGTGGGCGAGACGATCCCGACCACGCCGCTATACCATCCCCGCTGCACGGTCTCCTGATGCTCGATCAGCGCCTGGGCATCGGGCCGCGGAAAGCCGCAGACCGCGGGTGTGGGGTGCAGTGCCTGCAGCAACTCCGCGTCGAGCACCCCCGGCTTCAGCGTGGCGCGAATGGGCAGGTACCGGTGCTGGACGGCATGCAGCTTGAACACCTCCGGTGCGGCCGGGCTCTGGGTCTCGGTCACCCAGGGAGCAATCTGCTGACGCACGTAGCGGGTGACCAGTTCATGTTCATGCACCAGCTTCGGATCCTGGCGAAGCATCCGTTCCAGGCGCTCATCCTCCTCCGGCGTGCGCCCGCGGCGGACGGTGCCGGCCAGGGATTCGGTTTGTAGCGAGCGGTCCCGCCGGCAATACAGGCGCTCCGGAGAGCAACCCATGAACACATCGTCGGCGCGCTCCAGCGCAAAGCAGAAGCTGCCCGGATCGGTGCTGTGCCACCGCCTTAGCGCCAGGAAGGGGTCCAGGGGCTTGTTCAGGTGCAATTCCACGCGCCGCGCAAGGACCGCCTTGTGCAGGTGCCCCGCGCCGATCTGGTCGAGGATCGCCTCGACGCGCTGGCGAAAGACCGCCTGATCCACGGTGTCGATGCGTCGCCAGACGCGGGCACCGCGGCCGCTCTCTACCGGGTGCAGATGAAATTGCAATTGGCCCAAGGACATGATCAGGCGCGTCTGGGCACTCCGGAACGCACTGGCGGACGGCGCCAGCAGGTTCACCGCCAGTCGGTGCTGCCCCTGTTCCTGGCGCACCTCGATCGCCGGCAGCACGAAGCGTGCGGCAGGAAAGGCGGACCACTCGTCGCAGCCATTGCCGCCATCGAAGGCCAAGCCACCGAGGAACGCGGTGTTCTGCGCCCCAATCGTGGCATTGATGTGCGCCATGAGCATGGGATAGTCCGCGGTCGAATCTGCGACGCATTCGCTCGCCGCACCCAGGCCGGCCACACTGAGGCTGTGCGCACGGTTCTGCCAAAAGAGCCGGGTTCCATCCCCGTTGCCGTGCAACCAGATCAGCAGATCGAGGGGCGGTATCGGGACGCTGGCGTGCCGCAAGGCCCCGCCGCAATAGCGCCAGGCGTGCACTTGGTGCTGGAGTTCGGCCACAGCGGCCTGAAATGGATCCGGTGACACGCCGTCCCAGGTCGATGGCTCAGTGCGCGACGACACCGGCGCATTCAGGGTGAGGTGCCGATTCCACCCCATTACATCGCCGCCCTCGGCAAGTTCCAGATCGGCCGGTGCGTGGCATCCCACGCCGTGTTCGATGTTGAAGCGACGATCATGAAGACCTGACGGCAAAGTGGACTCCCCAGGCAATCATGCCGGTGGTTCAATGCGGGCTGCCCAAGGCAACCCCGCCATGATGACGGGTTCGGCCCCGGCGGGCCAACTCCTGACGATCATGGGCCGCGATGGTGGCGGCCATGTCCGAAGGTCCGAGCCCCCGAGGCCCTCGGGAGCCCGATCGATCGGGCTACTGTTCCGGGTCGGACACCACCTGGCGCGACCGGCTGAGGGTTACGCTGCGCAGGGCCAGGAAAACTTCCCGGAGAAAGGCGAGCAGCGCGCCGATCAGCGAGAGCATCGCACCCACGAACAGCGCGGCGATCAGCAGCGGGTGGCTAGTGCCAAAAAAGACCTCGAGAAACACCGTCACGATCACCAGGCAGACCAGCAAGGCTGTGAAGATGCCGAGTTTGATGCCGAGATAGACCATCTGTGCGCGTTGATCGAGCAGACCGAGTTCGCGCAAGGCCTTCGTTCGTGTCTCTGGGTCGGCATGGCGCAGGGTGCCCTCGACCACTCGACTGCGATCCACAACGCGGGACAGTCGTGCCACGAAGACGTTGATGAAGCCGGCAATCCCCACCAGCAAGAAGACCGGTGCCAAGGACAACTGGATGCCCTGGGAGATGCCGGCGATGCCCGAACCCTCGATCATCCCACCACATCCAGTTCGCGTTGGCGAAAGCGCGCACCCAATTCCGTCGCCAGACGTTCACAGGCGGCAATGTCGACCCCCGCCAGGCCATGGATCGCGGTCATCGTGACCGCCATGCGCTGTGCCAGCGCGGCGCGGGCGAAGGCCAGCATCGCGGCGAAGGCCTCGGGGCGTTTGGGTCGCGTATGCCGGTTGTAGGTGGCCTCATCCTGGGCAGTCAGCGAGATCGAGAGGCTGTCGATCACCGGTGCCAGTGCCGGGGTCACATCCCGCCCATGAACCAGATTGGCCAGGCCATCCGTGTTCAGGCGAACGTGCCGCGCGCCCTGCGCACGCAGCGCGTGGGCCACGGTGAGCAGGGTCTCCAGGCGAAGTGTGGGCTCGCCCAGTCCGCAGAAGATGACCTCGGGGTAGCCTGCAGGATCACCGGCCGCCGCGATCAGGGCCGCGACGGTGGGCTCCCGAGTTAGCCGGAGGTCATAGCCCTGCACCACGCGGTTTCCCTGAAACTTGGGGCAGAAGGCGCAACGCAGCGTACAGCGGTAGGTGAGGTTCAGATACAGGTTGCCATGGAGCTCATAGGCCAGCGTGGGCTCCGACGAGGACAGCCTCTGGGAAGACTCGGTCATAACGCCAATCCGACGTTCCTTGAAAGTTGCAGTGTACGTGCGCGGCACAAGCGCGTCGCGCGGTTTTGCGTCTCGCAGACCCCGGGTAGAGAACAGGACCGAATGGACGGCCACGGACGAGGATGTCCATCGCACCCCCCCACTTCCGGGGGTATACTCCAAGGGCACGCCTTCATTGGGGGAGACGACGGTGAACAGAATGTCCCGCGTTCGTGCCCGTGCACTGAATTGGCGAATGTTGACGCGTGAAGACCGGCATCAGGCCAAGGACGATCCACAACCCTCCACTGAATACCCCGGCCCGGGCTGCGCCACGCGGCGCGATCGATTACTGACGAACAGGCGAGGCCCGTAGACCCATAGAGTAGACGCGCCCCGATGGCCCCGCCTTGATTCCAAACGGCGCCACAGCCATCGATTCGGACCGGCCAAACGGACCCCGAAGGCCGCGTGGATCCACCCTGAAAACGACGCGAACACAGGCCGCGATTCCTCGCGGCCGTAACAGAGGCCCCTCAACGCTGGATGACCCAGGAGACTGCTCCCATGGACAAAAAAGCGACCAAGGTGTTCTGGACGAGTTTGGTCGGTGTTGTTCTAGGTGTTTCGTCTACCGTTGGACATGCCCAGATCTACCGCTGCACGGCCCCAGACGGATCCACGATGTTTGCGGATCGGCCTTGCGGGCCCGACGCCCGGATCCACCGTGGAACGGAGGATTTTTTACCTTCTGATTCCGCCGCACCCGACCCCGTACCCTCGGTAAATCCCGAACCGGAATCGGAATCGGAATCGGAATCGATTACGCCCGGGCACTCCGCGGGCACCGATGGGGAGATCAACAACCCCGGCTGACCGGCCTGCCCAGGCCTACCCTTCGGCCGGATGGATCCATGGAGGGCGCGTGGAGCGACCACGCGCGTGGAGCGAAGAGATCGAAGAAGGTCTTCAGGTTCCCGTCTCCGTATCCAGCAGGGACTCGATGGCCGCGCGCAGGCGCCGCGAATCGGGACTCACCATGCTCGAAAAGACATCCACGACCTCGCCCTCTGGGCTCACGAGGTACTTGTAAAAATTCCAGCGCGGAGCTTGGCTCTGCCGCGCCAGTTCGCGGAAGATCGGGTGCGCCTGCGATCCGCGAACGTGAATCGGCGTGAACATGTCGAAGGTGACGCCGTAATTCACGAAGCACACATCTGCGGTGGTGGCCTCGTCGGCGGCCTCCTGCCGAAAATCATTCGACGGAAACCCGACCACCTTGAGTCCGGCATCCCGATACTGCTGGTGCAGTTCCTCGAGTCCGGAGAACTGGCCCGTGAATCCGCAGTGGCTCGCGGTGTTGATGATCAGCAGCGGATGACCGGCGAAGGCCTCCTGCAGGTTCACGACCTCGCTCGAGTGCAGCCGGCGCAGTTCGTGGTCGAACAGCTCGTTGGAGTCCGCCGCAAGCGGCGCTGCGCTAAGAACCAGGGCCAGGAACAGTCCGAAGGAGCGGAGTGTGAGAATCGCGTGCATGACGGTATACCCCAGAGGGAAACTCATTTTGTGACCGTGTTCCGGACAGAGAGTTCGCTCACCCGGGGTTGTGCAGCGCCGGCCCACCATTGACGGGCGTCGCCGAAAACCGGGTGGGTCTGTGGCGCTACAACGGCGTACTCGACACCACCTCGGACCTGTTCGCTCGGGTACGCCGGCACAGTCCGCTACTCTCCGCTATGCAGCAACAGGCCGCGCCGGCGGGCCAGCCGGAAGACGCTCATGAACAGCGCCGCACCGAGAAACAAATAAACCACGTTCAGTAGCAACGCCGCCAGGAAGTGGCTCAGCGAGAAACCGTGGCCCAGCAGCATCGCCAGCGTCGTGGTCTTGCCCGCACCGTTGGGGCCGAGCAATGCGGTCACCGATCCGCGGGCGACCGAGAAACTGATCCCGTCCACTGCGACCGTGTCGCCGAAGCGCTTGGTGATTTGTTCGATCTGGATGGCCATGAGGTCCGGGCGGCTCCAACGGAAGTTCGTGGACGTTGAACGTAAGGGCTCCGCCGACGCCAGACAATTCGACAGGAAGGTGGCATGGGAACGTGGGCCGATGTGTACGGGGGCGGTCTCAGTGCGCAGGCCTGGCCGTGGCGCTGACGAGGCGGGTACAGTGCCGTAGCATGGGCGAATCTGGAGTACCCTGCGCAACCATCGGTCCGATGAAACCTTTAGCGCTGAACAACCGCATGGCGGCCGGTTACAAATGCGGGTGAAACCGCTCATGTTCTATGCCCTGTTGCAGATTCCCGGTTGGGCACTGGCCCTGCTGGTTGTGCTGCTGCTGTTGCACTGGGGCTGGATCGGCACGACTGTGGCCGGGGTCGTGTTGGTGCTCTGGTTGGCGAAGGATATTCTTCTCTATCCACTTTACCGCCCGGGGCTGGCCACGGAATCGGCCGTCTCTCCGGGTGTGGGCGCCATGGTGGGGCGTGTCGGCCAATGCCGTACCGAAGTCAATGGCCGCGGCATGGTCCTGGTGCAGGGCGAACGCTGGCTGGCACGCTCGGCGGATGGCACCCGGATTGCGCCAGGCTTGCACGTTCGGGTGGTTGGTCACGAGGGTTTGATTTTGCGGGTTCGCATTGTCGATCAGGCCACGGCCACCAAGGTCTGAATGGATCGGAGGCTCGGCTGCGCAGCTCATCGGCCGACGGACGAAGGATTTGGCCGGTTCGGGGGAGGGGTGTGCAGGAGGCCGGCCAGTGCATCATGGCCGCCCCATGCACGCGATTGAGGGACAGACGTTATGAACGACGATCTGCAGGAGATGTTCGCCACCATCCGCGCTGCCACGCGCCGCGACCGCATTCCCGATGTCGAAACCCGCCAGCGTCGGCTTGCCGCATTGAGGTGCATGGTCGTTGACCACCGTGGCGAGATTGCGGGCGCCATCGATGCCGATTTCGGTGGCCGGGCGCGCGAGGAAACCGAACTGATGGAGATCCTGCCACTTCTAAACGCGATCAAGCATGCGTCCCGTTCGGTGCGGCGATGGATGCGCGACGAGCGCCGCCGCGTCGGAGCGCTGTTTCAACCCGCGCGGGCCTGGGTGCGCTACGAGCCGCTCGGTGTGGTCGGCATCGTCTCGCCTTGGAACTATCCGCTGTTTTTATGCCTCAGCCCACTCAGCGACGCGTTGGCGGCTGGAAACCGAGCCCTGCTGAAGCCCTCCGAGCACACCCCGCACTTCTCAGAACTGCTGGCGCGGCTCGTTTCACAGTATTTTGCCGCTGACGAGGTTGGTGTCGTCACCGGGGACGCGGCGGTGGCGCAGGCCTTCACCGCGCTTCGCTTCGATCATCTGCTCTTCACCGGCTCCACCGCGGTCGGGCGCAAGGTGATGGAGGCGGTGGCCAGGAACCTTACCCCTGTCACCTTGGAGCTGGGCGGCAAGTCGCCCGCGATCGTCACTTCGGACTACCCGCTGGACAAGGCGGCGCGGTCGATCGTGCTGGGCAAGCTCACGAATGCCGGCCAGACCTGCATCGCGCCCGATTACGTCCTTGCCCCCGCCGACCAGGTCGAGCCCCTGGCCCAGGCGCTCCTTGCGACCATCGTTCGCGCTTATCCCGATTTGCAGACGAATCCGCAATACAGCAACGTGATCAGTCAGCGTCATCGGGATCGCCTCAAGGGTGCCATTGACGAGGCCCGACGCGCCGGGGCGACCATCCTGCAGCCTGCGGGTTCGGACGAGGGTCCAAAGATCCCTCCGACCCTCGTGCTCGACGCACGCGAAGATTCGCTTCTCCTGCGCGACGAGATCTTCGGCCCCGTTCTGCCGATCGTCGCCTACCACCATCTCACGGACGCGATCGCCTTCGTCAATGCCCGTGCGCGTCCGCTTGCCCTTTATGCTTTCACCCACGACCGTGAGGCCCGGAAGGCGATTCTCGACGGCGCGATCTCGGGCGGTGTGACGCTGAACGGGACGCTGCTGCATGTGGCGCAGGACAACCTGCCCTTCGGTGGCGTAGGGGAAAGCGGGATCGGTGCCTATCACGGAAAGGATGGCTTTCGCCGGCTCAGCCACGCGCGCGCCGTCTACAAGACTGGCCCCTTCAACGCGTTTGAACGCCTGGGGCCGCCATTCGGGCGGTTGGCCGATCTCGTCATCCGGACCTTCGGCCGGTAAACGGGTGGCATGGATTTGGCCGCGAATCTCGCCGCGGCGGGGGGCGCAGTGACCCGCCATTCCCCGCCGTGCAGAGACTGGCCGCTCCGGCGGGCCGGAAATAGAATGATCCGGCGGAATCGGTCCGGAACGGGCGAAAGGTTCAGCGCCTTCCCGCGGCCCAGACTCATTGCAGGCGGCCACCACTGCCATCCGGCTTTTGCGGCAACAACGCCGCAAACTTCCCCGCCGCCTCGCTGAAGAACTTGAAGTGCGGCTCGGTGAAGGTCTTCTTCCGCTTGGAGATGCCCTTTGGCTGCACCGACACCTGTGCCACCCAGGATCCGTGGCGGGTTTCGAGCGCGAAGGCCACGAGATCGACCGCATGGGGCGAAGCCGCAATAGACCCGTATTGGTCCAGGATCGCCTGGTACTTGCCGACCTTGTCCGGCGGCAGCCCCCAGGCCTCCATGATCGTGAAGACGAAGTCCGCGTCCTCCCGGTGGGCCATTTGGCGCACCTGCTCGGCGGACGCGTCCTTGAGGTCTCCATCAGCCGTGTCGAGCAGCACGAAATTCATCGTCCGTTTCTCGAACGACCCGACGAAGGCGATGGGATCCACGCTATCACCGTTTTCGAGAAAGCCCCGTGCCTTCTCGATCAGCGGCGCGATCATCTCCCAATAGGCGTTCGGCATTGTACCCACGGCTTTTCTCCACGCATTGAAGTGCCCTTTGGTACTCGCGCGTTTCGGGCTCGTTGGTCGCGAGCCCGGATTGTCCCAGCTCGGCGATCTCCCGCACAACCCCCCCCCAACGGCAGGCAGGGCATCTTTCTCTGCAGCCGAGGGACACTGGACACGTGGGGCTACCGGAACGACGAACTGGTGCTCACAGACATGCGCGTGTTCAGCGCCCTCCATGATAACCCTGTCGTCGCCCTGCTGAACTTCGTCGATATCGACGAGTACCGGACCTGCAATGTCGTCTACGAGGTCAGGCGTCTACTCACAGCGTGCAGTTGTGGGAATGGGTGGACGATTTGGGTCTTGAACAGCGCCAGGAATGGCCGAAATCGGCCACGTACGTGACCCTGGTTGGAAACCTAAAGAGGACGTCCCAGTGTGTGCGTTGCGCCCACCAACCGCGATCCACACTCCGCGGTCTTGTGTGGTCATGCCATCTCAGGCAACCTGATTGCTAAAGTTGCAACCACCCCAGGGGTGCGCGCGACATCGGCCAGGGGAGCCGCCATGGATCCGTTTTTGCGGGCAGCGATCGAGGAAGCGGAAGCCGGCCTCGCAGAGGGTGGTATCCCGATCGGTTCGGTCCTGGTTCGCGACGGAACGATCGTCAGCCGTGGCCACAATCGCCGGGTACAGCAGGGCAGCTGTATTCTGCACGGCGAGATGGACGCCATTGAAAACGCCGGACGCCGCACAGCGGCCTTTTACCGGGAATGCACGCTCTACACCACGCTTTCGCCCTGCCCGATGTGCAGCGGAGCCATTCGGCTGTACGGGATTCCCCGCGTGGTGGTCGGCGAGCACCAGACATTTGTTGGCGAGGAACAGTGGCTGCGGGAGCACGGCGTGGACGTCCAGGTCGAAAATGATGCCCGCTGCATCGCACTGATGCGCCAGTTCATCCACCAGCGACCGCAGTTGTGGAGTGAAGATATCGGCGAATGATCTGGGCCCGCGAGCGCTGAGTCTGACCTGGGACAGGGTGTTCGAGCGCGTTGGGGCGAGGGGCAGCCTTCCACCCGCGGCGTTGACCCGGCTCCCAGGGCAAATGCTCGCGGTCCGACCCGGCCGGGTCCGCGGCAGCGGCCTCGGTGGGTTCAGCGAAGCTCGGTATCCCCGTTGCGTCCGGGAGCCCCACGAGCGCCACCGACTACGCCGATCGCATCCACGGCCGCATCGCCGCCATCTCCATGCAATGGAAATCCGGGTTTTCCGGACCACGAGCAGGCGCTCGGACAATGGTCAGCTGGAAACAGGACAGTGCTTGGGCAACGAATTCGCACAATTGAAAAAGGCCACCTGGAATGGCGGCCTAAGTCGTTGCTATTAAAGCTTTATTTGGCTCCCCGGGACGGACTCGAACCGCCGACCTAGTGATTAACAGTCACCCGCTCTACCGACTGAGCTACCGGGGAATAGGAAGCCGCGAATCCTAAAGAGCGCGGCCCCCGGAGTCAAGCACTGCGTGCGAAACGGTCGATCCGCTCCAGGGCCTGGTCGAGCACCTTCAGGCTGGTGGCGAAGGAGATGCGTACATGGCCGTCGGTGCCGAAGGCGCTGCCCGGCACCAGCGCGACGCCGACTTCGTCGAGCAGGCGCCGGCCGAGTTCGACGTCATCGTCGATGCCGAGCGCCTCCATCAAGCCGGTCATGCGCGGGAAGCAGTAAAAGGTGCCGTCGGGCATCAGGCAGTCCACACCCGGAATGGCGTTCAGGCCATCGACGACCTGACGGGCGCGTTGCTCGAAGGCACTGCACATATCGCGCACGCACTGTTGGTCACCGGTCAGCGCGACCACCGCGGCTGCCTGGGCAATCGAGGTCGGGTTCGAGGTGCTTTGCGACTGCACGTTCTTCATCGCCCCGATCAGCCGGGCCGGGCCGCCGGCGTAGCCGATGCGCCATCCGGTCATCGCGTAGGCCTTGGAGACGCCGTTCAGCACCACCGTGCGTGCCCCGAGGTCCGGCGCGACGTTCAAAATGTTCACGAAGGGCCTGCCGCCGAACTGGATATGCTCGTACATGTCGTCGGTGGCGATGACGATGTCGGGATGCGCGCGCAGGACTTCGGCCAGCGCCTGGAGTTCGTCGGCGCTGTAGGCGGCGCCGGTGGGGTTCGACGGGCTGTTCAGGAACATCAGGCGCGAGTGGGGCGTGATCGCGCCACGCAGCTGCTCGGCGGTGATCTTGAAGCCGCTGTCCTGGGGCGCCGGGATGATCACCGGCCGGGCATCGGCGAGCAGCGCGATGTCGGGGTAGGACACCCAGTAGGGCGCCGGGATCAGCACCTCGTCGCCGGGATTGAGCAGCGCGAGGCAGAGATTGAAGATGCTCTGCTTGCCGCCGGAGGAGACCAGGATCTGGTTCGGCTGGTAGGCCAGGCCGTTGTCCTGGTCGAATTTGGCGATCACCGCCTTCTTCAGCGCGGCGGTGCCGTCGACCGCGGTGTACTTGGTGTCCCCGCGCGCCAGGGCATCGATGGCCCCCTGCTTGATATGCTCGGGGGTGTCGAAGTCCGGCTCGCCGGCGCCCAGGCCGACGATGTCCCGGCCTTCGGACTTGAGCTGGGCCGCCAGGGCGGAGACCGCCAGGGTGGGCGAGGGCTTGATACGCTGAACGCGTTCGGAAAGTTGGATGTCCAAAGGGAGCCTCGGGCGAGCACGGGGTGAAATGCAGCGGCAGGTGGCCGCGTCGGGGGTTTGATGATACTGAAATTGCACGAGCAAGATAAGGCGGAGGGCGGCCAGCGGCTGCAGGTGGTTTCGTCGTACCAGCCCGCAGGGGACCAGCCGACGGCGATTCCCGCACTGGTCGAGGGCATCGAGGCGGGGCTCGCGCATCAGGTGCTGCTTGGCGTTACCGGCTCCGGCAAGACCTTCACCGTTGCCAAGGTGATCGAGGCCTTGCAGCGGCCGACGATCATCATGGCCCCGAACAAGACGCTGGCAGCGCAGCTGTACGGGGAGATGAAGGAGTTCTTCCCGCACAACGCGGTCGAGTACTTCGTGTCCTATTACGACTACTACCAGCCCGAGGCCTACGTGCCGTCCTCCGACACCTACATCGAGAAGGACGCGGCGATCAACGACCATATCGAGCAGATGCGCCTGTCGGCGACGCGCGCGCTGCTGGAGCGCCGGGACGCGATCATCGTCGCGAGCGTGTCGGCGATCTACGGCCTCGGCGACCCGCGCAAGTACCTGTCGATGGTGCTGCACATCCAGCGCGGCGAGCGGGTCGATCAGCGCGAGATCCTGCGCCGGCTGGCCGAACTCCAATACACCCGCAACGACACCGAGTTGCGCCGCGCGACCTACCGGGTCCGCGGCGAGGTGATCGACATCCACCCGGCGGAGTCGGAACAGGAGGCGGTGCGCATCGAACTCTTCGACGAGGAGATCGAGCGGCTGTCGTACTTCGATCCGCTCACCGGTGAGGTCCTGCGCACGGTTCCGCGCCTGACCATTTACCCGAAGACCCACTACGTGACCCCGCGCGAGACGCTGCTGGAGGCGATCGGCTGGATCCGCGACGAATTAAAGGACCGGCTGGCCTTCCTGCGCGCCGAGGACCGCCTGGTCGAGGCTCAGCGCCTGGAGCAGCGCACGGTCTTCGACATGGAGATGATCCAGGAGCTCGGCTATTGCTCAGGCATCGAGAACTATTCGCGCTACCTGTCGGGACGCGAACCCGGCGAGCCGCCGCCGACCTTCTTCGATTACCTGCCGGCGGATGCCCTCCTGGTGATGGACGAGTCGCATGTCTCGGTGCCGCAGGTCGGTGGCATGTTCAAGGGCGACCGCTCGCGCAAGGAGACGCTGGTTCAATACGGCTTTCGGCTGCCCTCGGCGCTGGACAATCGGCCGCTGCGCTTCGAGGAATTCGAGAGCCTGCAGCCGCAGACGATCTATGTGTCGGCGACCCCCGGACCCTGGGAGCTGGCGCATGCCGGGGCCGTGGTCGAGCAGGTGGTGCGGCCGACCGGTCTGCTCGATCCACGCCTGGAGGTGCGCCCGGCAGGGACCCAGGTCGATGACTGCCTGTCCGAGATCGCGCTGCGCATCGAGCGCAACGAACGCGTGCTGATCACCACGCTGACCAAGCGCATGTCCGAGGACCTGACCGACTACCTGGCCGAGCACGGAATCCGGGTGCGCTACCTGCACTCCGACATCGACACCGTCGAGCGCATGGAGATCATCCGCGACCTGCGCCTGGGCGAGTTCGACGTGCTGGTGGGGATCAACCTGCTGCGCGAGGGGCTGGACATGCCGGAGGTGTCTCTGGTCGCGATCTTCGATGCGGACAAGGAGGGCTTCCTGCGGTCCGAACGCTCGCTGATCCAGACCATTGGCCGTGCCGCGCGCCACGTGAACGGGATGGCGATCCTGTACGCCGATCGCATCACCGGCTCGATGGAGCGCGCGATCGGCGAGACCGAGCGCCGGCGGGAGAAGCAGATCCTGCACAACGCCGCACACGGCATCACGCCGCTCGGGATCCAGAAGGCGGTCGCCGACATTCTCGAGGCCCGGCCGGGCTCGCGCGGCAAGGGCAAGCGCCGCACCGGCCAGGTGGCCGAGGGTGATCAGCCCGCCTACGCGGCGACCCCGGCCGCGGCCGCGCTCCAGATCGAGAAGCTGGAGAAGGAGATGTTTGCGAAGGCCCGGGACCTGGAGTTCGAGGAGGCGGCCCGCCTGCGCGATCGCATCCACCGGTTGAAGGAACTGGCGTTTCGTCCCGAAGTGGCCCACCTGCGCACCGGGTCCTGATCAGGGTGGCCGCAGCGCGCCGATCCGGCGATGCTGTCCGGGTGGCCTTGGCTTGAAAATGCAGCCACGGAAAACACGGAATACACGGAATGAATATTAATTCCTTAAATTGCAGTAATTTCCGTGTATTCCGTGTTTTCCGTGGCTGGTTTTCGGTCTTCGACATGCCTTGCTGCGGTGCTGGCCATTCGTTGGGGTACTTATGGGTTGGGGTACGTATGGCAGGTACCCCGGTGCCGGCGCCGAACAGAGGGGAACGGGTAGGGCCTCGGGTTCCGGGACGGCAAAAGCCGCTACACTGGCCCGAGAAAAACTGTCTAGCCGATGGGCGTGAGGTGCTATGAGCGATTCCCTGGGTCCGGTGATGTTGGATGTCGTGGGTACGGTTCTGACCCCGGAGGACCGTGGTCGTCTGCAGCATCCGGCGGCCGGCGGGGTGATCCTGTTCGCGCGTAACTACGAAGATCCGGCGCAACTCGCCGCACTCATTCAGGCGATTCGCGGCCTCCGGCGGCCCGAACTGCTGATCGCCGTCGATCACGAAGGCGGTCGGGTCCAACGCTTTCGCGAAGGCTTCACCGAGTTACCCCCGATGCACCGCATCGGCGAGGTCTTCACCTACGATCCGGCACGCGGCCAGGAACTCGCCCGGGACACCGGCTGGCTGCTGGCCCAGGAACTGCAGGCGGTGGGGGTGGACTTCAGCTTCACCCCGGTGCTGGATCGGGACATCGGCATCAGTGAGGTGATCGGCGACCGCGCCTTCCATGAACGCCCGGATGCAATCGCGCTGCTTGCCGGTGCGTTGCTGGACGGTCTGGCGGAGGGCGGGATGCAGGGGGTGGGCAAGCACTTCCCCGGCCACGGGGCGGTGTCCGCGGATTCCCACCTGGATCTGCCGATCGACCCGCGTTCCTTCGATGCCATCGAGGCCGACGATATCGCAGCCTTTCGTCCGCTGCTGGAGCGCCTGGGCGGGATCATGCCGGCGCATGTGGTTTATCCCGAGATCGACGGCCGGGCCGCCGGGTTCTCTCCGGTCTGGCTGCAGGAACTGCTGCGCGGGCGCTACGGTTTCGATGGGGCGATCTTCAGCGACGATCTCGGCATGAAGGCCGCCGAGGCCGCGGGTGGCCCGGCGGACCGCGCCCATGCCGCGCTCGACGCCGGCTGCGACATGGTGCTGATCGGTAACGATCCCGCGGCCGCCGAGGCGATCCTGGAGGCACTGGAACAACGATTGCCGAACGCCGACGGCCAGCGGCGTCTGGCGGCGATGCGGTCGCACCCCGAGGCCGCCGATCCGGAGCGCCGGGAGGCCGTGCAGGCCCGTTTGCAGGCGATCTGCTGCTTTGAGCCCTCGGTCCACGCCTGAACGACGGCCGCGACACCTGCCCGCGGCGCGGCTCCGATGAGGACGCATTCGCCATGAGCACCCACGACACCCGTACGACCGCACCCGACACCCTCGAATTGCCGGTGGACGGCATGAGTTGCGCCTCCTGCGTCGGTCGCGTGGAGGCGGCTATCCAGGCCGTGCCCGGGGTGCGTGCGGTGAATGCGAACCTCGCCACCGGGCGCGCCTCGGTGCAGCTCGGCACTGCGGCGCCCCAGGACGTGGTCGCCGCGGTCGCGGCGGCCGGTTACGAACCCGGCACCGAGGAAATCACCTTCCAGGTTCGCGGCATGAGCTGCGCCTCCTGTGTCGGGCGGGTCGAGGCGGCGCTGCAACGCGAGCCGGCGGTGCTGGAGGCGAACGTGAATCTGGCCTCCGACAGCGCACGGGTGCGCTATCTGGCCGATCTGGCGGAGCCTGCCGATCTGCTCGCGACCATCGAGGCCGCCGGCTACGAGGCCCAGATGGCCCCGGCGGGCCCGGAGCGCAGCGATCGCGAACGGGCGGCACGCGCGGCGGAGCACCGCAGCCTAAAGCGCAGCGTCACCCTGGCCGCGGTGCTGACGCTGCCGATCTTCATCATCGACATGGGCGGGCACCTGATTCCGGCCCTGCACCAGGCGGTGCACGACACTCTCGGCACCACCACCGTCTACCTGCTGTTCTTCCTGCTCGCCAGCGGGGTGCAGTTCGGTCCGGGCCTGCGGTTTTATCAAAAGGGCTGGCCGGCGCTGGTCCAGGGCGCTCCGGACATGAATTCCCTGGTGATGCTCGGCACCTCGGCGGCCTACGGCTATTCGGTGGTCGCCACCTTCCTGCCGGGCGTGCTGCCGCCGGGTACGGTGCACGTGTACTACGAGGCCTCCGCGGTGATCATCACCCTGGTCCTGCTCGGTCGCTTCCTGGAAGCGCGTGCGCGTGGCGCCACCTCGGAGGCCATACGCACGCTGATGGGGCTGAAGCCGCGCAACGCCCGCATCGAACGGGATGGCGAGGCGCTGGAGGTCGATGTCGATCAGGTGCGCCCGGGGGATCACGTGCTGGTCCGCCCCGGCGAGCGCCTGCCGGTGGACGGCGAGGTGATCGACGGGGCCTCCTGGGTGGACGAATCGATGATCACCGGCGAACCCGTCCCGGTCGAAAAGGGTCCCGGAGACGCGGTGGTCGGCGGTACCGTGAACGGGCAGGGCAGTCTGCGCTTCACCGCGACGCGGGTCGGCAGCGACACCGTGCTGGCCCAGATCATCCGCATGGTCGAGGCGGCGCAGGGGTCCAAGCTGCCGATCCAGGCCCTGGTGGATCGGGTCACCCGCTATTTCGTTCCCGTGGTCATCGGCATTGCGCTGCTGACCTTCGTTGTCTGGCTGACCGTTGGACCGGCCCCGGCACTGACCCTGGCGCTGGTCAACGCGGTTGCGGTGCTGATCATCGCCTGCCCGTGTGCGATGGGCCTCGCCACACCCACCTCAATCATGGTCGGGACCGGCAAGGGCGCCGAGTTGGGGGTGCTGTTCCGGGGCGGGGATGCGCTGCAGGCACTGCGCAACGTCGAAATCGTCGCAATGGACAAGACCGGTACCCTGACCCAGGGCCGACCCGAACTCATCGATATCCAGGCTGCGGAAGGCTTCGATGCGCAGCGGGTGCTGGGCCTGGCGGCGAGCCTCGAGAGTCGCTCGGAGCACCCGATTGCCCAGGCAATCGTGCGCGCGGCCAGTCGGCACGAACTCACGCTCGAGACGCCCGAGGGCTTTGCCGCCGAGGTGGGGCAGGGTGCGCGGGCCACCGTCGCCGGTCAGGCGGTGCGGGTGGGTTCAGCGCGCTTTCTGGCCGGGGAGGGCATGGACGCGAGCCGTTTTGCCGAGGCCGCCGGGCGCCATGCCGATACCGGAGCCACCCCCGTGTACGTGGCCGTGGACGGTCGCCTCGCGGCGCTGCTGATGATCGCCGACCCGCTGAAGCCGAGCGCCCGCCCGGCGGTCGCACGGCTGCAGCAGCAAGGCCTGCGGGTGGTGATGATCAGCGGCGACAGCCGGCGCACCGCCGAGGCCGTCGGCCGGGAACTGGGTATCGATCAGGTGATCGCCGAGGTGCTGCCGGAAGGCAAGGTCGCGGCGGTCCGCGCGCTGCAGGAGGGCGGCCGGAAGGTGGCCTTCGTCGGCGACGGGATCAACGATGCGCCGGCACTGGCGCAGGCCGAGGTCGGCATCGCGATCGGCTCGGGCACCGATGTGGCAATGGAATCCGCCGCGGTGGTGCTGATGTCCGAGAACCTGCACGGGATCGTCCAGGCCATTGCCCTGTCCCGGGCGACCTTGCGCAACATCCGCCAGAACCTCTTCTGGGCTTTCGTCTACAACGCGACCCTGCTGCCCGTCGCCGCCGGCGTCCTCTACCCCGTCTTCGGCATCCTGCTCTCGCCGATGTTCGCCGCCCTGGCGATGGCCTTCTCCAGCGTCAGCGTCGTCACCAACGCCCTACGTCTGAAGCGCTTCCAAGCCCCAGCCGCGTAGCCGTCCCCGGTCCGGACCGGGCACACCCCACACGGCTCTTCCGCGTTGGTTTGAACCCCAAAGTGCGTGTTACTGGCGGTCGGGGTTTCGTGGCGATGGAGGCGATGCAGCGCCTGAACGGCCGCAATCCGGGTGGGGGTTCGACGACCGCAGGTGCATCATTGCATTATAATCGTCTAAAATTGATGGATTCAGGAGAATCTGAATCCCGGCTGGACCAAAACCCGGCCGTTTTTGCTGTTCCAACCGCGCTATTTCAATCTATCCCGTTCAATCTTGGAGAAGTTTCATGGCCGATAAACTGCTTATCGTGATGGTCAACACCGACCCCAGCAATGGTTCGGAACTGGGTGCGCCGTTCTTTCAGGCGACCGTGGCCGCGGCCATGGAATATGAAGTGGAGGTCGTCCTGACCGGACGTGCCGGCGAGCTGGCGAAGAAGGGCGTGGCCGAGAAGCTGTTTGTCCAGGAAGGCAGCCCGAAATCCGTGTACGAATTCATCAAGGATGCCGCCGAGGCGGGGGTGCACTTCAAGGTCTGCACCCCGACCCTGGAGCTCTGGGGCGATGACCTGATTCCCGAGATCGAGGAAACGGTGGGCGGCGCCTACGTGATTTCCGAGGCCATGGACGACGACACGGTCACCTTCACGTACTGAACCGTCGCACTCGACGGTGCTCGGCTTTGGGGCTTTCCGGTCGCCCCGAGGCCGAGGCGTAGCGTGCCAGGCACGCGCCCCTCGCTCCCGCGGGCGAAGTCCGGTAGGCTCCGTGCAATGCGGATCGACCGAGGTGCAGGTGCACACCGGCGGCGCCAACCACGTCCACTGGTCAAGAACTGAGTCCATGTCTCCTGAAGAAGTGAAGGCCGTACTGCGCGAGGCCGATTGCCTCTATTCGCGCGATGCCGTCGAGGCCGCCATCGATCGACTGGCCGCCATCACAGCCGAAGCCTTTGCCGACGCCAATCCCCTGGTGTTGGGGGTCATGAACGGTGGTGTGGTCTTGCTGGGAGGCTTGATGACCCGCTGGTCCTTCCCGATGCACCTCGATTACCTGCACGCGACGCGCTATCAGGGGGCGACCACCGGGGGGGCCCACCTGCACTGGCTGGTGCGCCCGACCACGCCGCTGGAGGATCGCAACGTCGTGGTGGTCGATGACATCCTCGATGGCGGCATTACGCTCGCCGGCATCGGCGATTATTGCCTGGGGCAGGGCGCCCGCAGCGTGCGCACGGTGGTCCTGGTGGACAAGGCCAACCCGAAACGGGATCCCGCCATCACCGCGGATTTTGCCGCACTCACGGCCCCCGACCGGTACCTGTTCGGCTACGGCATGGATTACCATGAATACCTGCGCAACGCCCCGGGAATCTTCGCGGTGCGCGGCACCTGAGACGAGGCCCAATCGGGATCGCGAAACCGGTCCATGTGCTGGAGCCGACGCAACGGTATCCGTGCCGGTGAATTGGCCCGTTACGCTTCTAGATGCACGGGAGCCGTCCCGTGTGTCATCCATCGAATAAACACAAAGGGTTGCGCATGAGTAACGGTCGGCTGGCGATCATCGGCGGCACCGGGCTCACCCGGTTGAAGGATCTGGAGATCACCCGCCGGGAGGTGATGCACACGCCGTATGGAGAGCCCTCCGGGCCGCTCGGCTTCGGTGTGTATCACGGTCACGAGGTGCTCTTCCTGGCGCGTCATGGCGCTCAGCACACCATCCCGCCGCACAAGGTGAACTACCGCGCGAATCTTTGGGCGCTGAAGAATGCCGGGGCCGAGACGGTGCTCGCGATCGCGGCGGTCGGCGGTATCACTCCCCAGATGCAGCCCGGGGTGATCGCCATCCCCGATCAGATCATCGACTACACCTGGTCGCGGTTTCACACGTTCGTCGAGGGCGACGATCCGAATGGCGTCACCCACGTCGACATGACCTATCCGTACGACGAAGACACCCGCCAGATCCTGATCACCGCCTCGCGGGAGCTCGGTCTGAAGGCGGTCGAGGCGGGCACCTATGCCGCCACTCAGGGGCCGAGGTTGGAGACCGCTGCCGAGATCAATCGCCTGGAGCGGGATGGCAGCGATCTGGTGGGTATGACCGGCATGCCGGAAACGGCCCTGGCGCGTGAACTCGAGCTGCGCTACGCCTGTTGTGCGGTGGTCGCGAACTGGGCCGCCGGTCGCGCCGAGGGCCGAAGCCTGATTACCATGGAGGAGATCGGCCGCAACCTGGAAACCGGAATGAACCGCGTGAAGCGCCTGCTGCCGCAAGTGATCGGTCAGTTCTGACGCGGGGCGAGGTCTCGACCGCGTCACATTCTGGATCGTCATATTCCAGATCAGGGGGGGTGCGCCGCGGCCCCGGGCTTCATAATTTAACATAATATACATTATGCGCACTATACTGGGTCGGTATCCATACGGCTTCCGCAAGGCAGTCGCCGGGCCCGCTTCCTCCGCCAGCGCCCTAACGCCGGTTGAGCCGCTCCAACGCCTGTTGAATGGGCCGCAGGATGACCTCGACGTCCTGGTAGTCGATCGGGATCGGACGCCGGCCGTGGCGGTCTTCGTACACCAGCGCCGGAAAGCTCTCGATGTCCATCTCCAGGGCCTGCTGCAGTTCGGCGTCCAGTTGCGCCTGGACCGCCTGCGAATGCAGGGCCTGGGTGAAGGCCGTGACATCCAGTCCCAGTTCTCCGGCCAGTTCCACCAGGGTCTGTTCGTCTGAGGGATTGCGCGCTTGGGTGTAATAAGCCCGCTGGATGGCGGTGTTCATCGCAAGCGCCTGCGTCGCGCCCTGCTGGCGCGCGGCGATGACCGCGCGGCAAGCCTGGTAGGTCGCCCGCCGCGGCACACAGTCGGTCCAGAAAGCAAAATTGAGCTCGGTGTCGGGCACGTGCTGCTGGATCCGGTGCCATGAGGATTGCACCATCCCGCGCAATTCCTCAGACATTGGTTCGTCGGTATCCGGCGCCAGTCCCCCCAGCACGCGCTGCACCCGCACGGCCGGAGGCAGCCGCTCAAGCAACTGGGCGAGTACGGGCGCCAGCGCCCAGCACCAGGAGCACATGGGATCGTGGACGTAATAGAGTGTCGGCTCCTGGGAGGGCTCGGTCATCAGTGGCATCGCCTTATTGGGTGGCCTTTCATGCCAGTTAGATCAATACGAAACACCGTATTATTCGCCGTCTTTATCATGCAATAGGCGCTCCATCGGCGGTCGGCCGGCGCTGCTCGGAGCGTAGCTTCGGGGTGAAATAATCATCGGCCGCCTCCGGAGTCACCGTCGCGCCGGCGGCATCCACCAAGGGCTGCTCATAGTCGTTCCAGCCGCGCAGGCCGGTCTTCAGGCTGGCCACCTGCAGGTACCCGAGGCGTCCCAGATTGTAGGCGGCGAGCACGCTACGATACCCGGAGCGGCACACCACCACGACCGGACGTTCGCGGGCCAGGACCAGTTCCGGCACGGTTTCCTCGTAATCCCATTCGCAGGCCGATTCGAGAATGCCCCGCGGCACGTTGAGCGAACCCGTGATATGCATGGCCGCAAACTCGTAGGGTTCCCGTACATCGATGATCAGGACCTCCGGGTCCATCTCCAGACGCTCCTGGAGGTCCCAGGGCATCCACTCCGGTACGCTGGCGCAACAGTCGTTGACCAGATCCATAAAACGCTTCATCGACAAACCCTCTCTGTGTCGTGCTGCGAGCGTGGCCGGTTGTTGGCGACCGCGATCGCGGTACTCACACCGTAAACGACGCGCGCTGAATGCGGTGTGAATGCGGGGGACCGAGTGTCGGGGCCGACGCTGCACCCTGCCCCCCGCCTCTGCCTTTGCCTCTGTTCTTGCCCCTGCATAGGACCGGCTCATGGATGCAGGCGCTGCAAATGGAGGAACAGCCCCTGCGTCACCGGCTTCAGCACACGCCGCAGACCGGATCCGACCGCGTCGGTGTTGCCGAAGATCGGCGCCAGCAACGGTTCCCCGACACCGGCGAAGACCAGCAGGGCTTCCAGTAAGGGCTGGTCCTGTGCCGAAAGCCGATCCTGCAGTTCCAGACACTGCCGCCGCCGCTCGGGGTCCTCGATGCAGGCGGTGCAGGAGGCGGCCGCCCGAAGCAGATCGGCCATGCGCCGGTGTCCCACGGCCTGCGGCCGCACCGTGGCGAAATACTGCTCCAGGGCCTCGAACAAATGCACGACCACCCCCTGGTCGGAACATTTTGACAAAGCGAGGCCAACCGTGGCCAGGAAGGCCTGGCCGGCGGGCTCGAGCAAGCGTTGCAACTGGATCGCATAGGCATTGCCCTGTGCGCTCAGCTGCGAGAGTGTGGGCGCGAGTGGCTCCAGACGGGGGTGCGGCGGCGAAACCTCTGGCAGATCCTGCGGCTGATGCTTCAGGAAACCGACCCGATACGCGATGCGTCGCTGCCCCCGGCTCCAAAGCTCCAAGCGCTCGGTCTCCTCGATCAAGCCGGGTTGCAGCAGCAGGCGCACCGATTCGACCATCCGCGCCGGATCCTCCTCATAGGCCAGGAATTCCACCAGGAACTCGGCCAGCACCCGGCCCATCTGCCCCCGCACCACCGCCGCTCGGCGCAGCATCGCGCGGGCATGCTCCGAGGACTGCAGGATCCACCACGCCCGCCGCGCGAGTTCGTCGGTCAGGCCGTCAGCGTAGACCACCGCCATCACGGCCTCGGGTTCGCCCAGCTTGAGCAGGCCGGCGAGGCTTTCGGTGCGCGCCTGGCCCATGCGGGTCCAGCGTTTCAGGTAGGCCGGGTAGCCGTGCGGTACGCCCAGGATCTGGCTGGAGATCAGTTCGCGCACCTGACGCAGATAGGGCTCATTGGGTGCATTCGGGTTCAAGGCCACGGTGGCATCGCCGCGTCCGGTCAGGGCGTGCACGCGCATCTTGCCCTCGTCGATGCGCAACGCATGCAGCTCCTGTTTCAGGAGCACGTTCAGGCGCAGGCTGTCTTCGGGGCTGAGCATCGAGGGTCAGTTCAGCTGGATGCGCTGGCCCCAGGGCACGGGCGCCTTGCCCTTCACCAGCCAGAGGACCGGATAGTGGGGGGGGCGGGTCGGAAAGGGCCCTTCGGCATCGGTGAAATAGACCAGCAGATCGGGCTCCCGGTCCAGGGTCTCGGCCCACTCGAAAACCGGCCGAAAATCGGTACCCCCGCCGCCCTGGAACGCGCTGGGCATCACCAGCGGCTCCCAGGTTTCGAAGATCCAGGGTCCGCTTGGGCTCAAGTCCCGATCGCAGGCATGCAGGACCACCCGCGCCCGGATCTGCCCCTTCAGTGCGTCGATCTCGGACACGAAGTCCGCCATCTCCTCGGCGGCGATCGACCCGCTGGAGTCCAATGCCACGATCACATCGAGCTGCTGGCTGCGCAGACTGGGCAGAATCGCCGGTTCGCCCCGACGCGTGGACGGACGGGTGTAACTGTAGTCGTCGCGCGCGCGCGCGCTCATGTAATGTGCGAGTAGGGAGCGCCAGGGCAGCTTGGGTTCCAGCAACAAGTCCACCAGGCGGGCCATGTCGCGGCTGAGCCGGCCGGCCTGCATCGCTTGCTGCGCGGCCCCGGCCAGTCGCTGCTTCCACTGGACCTCAAGCGTCTCGCGCTCCTGCTCGCTGAGCGGCGGGGGTTTGTGCGCGCCCTCCTGCTCTTCGTCGGCGCCGTCCGGCGACGGTTGCTCGGGATCGGATTCGGTCTGGGGCGCCTGCCCCTGGTCGGTGTCCTCGTCCTGTTCCTGATCCGGCGGTGGCGGCTGATCGCCCTGCCCGCCTTCGGATTCCTCCGGTCGGTCGTGCAGGTTCTCCTCGTGACTCGAGTCGTTTTCGTTGTCGAGCAGGAAGGGGTAGATCTCCTCGGCGGTCATGCCCTCGTAGTTGTGATCGTAGAAGGCCCCGGGTGGCGCGGTCAGGCCGTCCTGGATCAGGATCGGGTTGATCGCGAAGTCGCAGGCGAGATCCCACAGGTGCGGGATCCGATGACCGCGCCGGGCGAAGTGCGACAACGCGCAGTGGAGCGCTTCCTGCGCCAGCACGAATTGGGTCTCGGCCAGCGACAGGTGCTCGATGTATTGGGCGTTGTAGTAGAGCTTGCGCGCATCGGTCGACGTGGTGCGGCACCAGTCGGGGCGCGCAGCCACCAGCGGCAGGCGCAACACAAGCGCGCCGAGGAAGGGCTTGTCGAGAATCAGCCGGGTGCGCGCCGCGGCCAGCTTGGTTTCTACGTCCAGCGCAGGCACGTGTGCATTCCGATTCGTGTCAGGCCGCTTCGCATCACACCGGTTCGCATCAGGCGTCGTACAGCATCAGATCGGCGACCTGTTCCGACCAGTCCGCAAACTGGGGCACGGTGAAGAGCTCGTCGCCCAAGGCGCGATGCAGGTCGCTGATCATCATGATCCCCATCTCCCGCTGCGGAAAGACGCCGGCATAATCGAGGATATGACCGTGCACCGCCTGCGCCTCGGGCGTGCCGCGCGCGCGGATCGCGCGTCCGACCAGCGCAGCGGCCACCGCATACTGCAGGTCGATCTCACGCGGCACCGGCACCCGCTCCCCGCGCAGGATGGCGTCGAGATCCGGCATCTGATCCAGATGCTCGATGAAGGCGTTCAACTCGATGCCCGCGGCCTGGCCGACACAGGCCTGCAGCGATCCGCTCAACAATTCCGGATGGGCGTGGAATTTCTGCAACGCGCGGTGGGCGAATTCCCAGGAACGCGGCGACGGAAAGGCCACCGGATTGTGGGCCGGGTCGAAATCGAACAAACGCTCGGGCCGGAAGCGGATGAAGGCGATCACCCGGTCGTCGATCCCGTGGCCATAGGCCCAGGCGGCCCAGTCGTCGACGTTCAGATCGACCTCGAAATGCGAGAAGCGGTTCGCCAGCGGCGCCGGCATTGTGTAGGTCACGCCGCGATCGCCCTGGCGATTGCCGGCGGCGAAGATCGCCCAGCCAGGCGGCACCTCATAAGCCCCCAGGCGACGATCCAGGATCAGCTGATAGGCGGCCGCCGACACGCTCGGCGGTGCGGAGGTGATCTCGTCCAGAAACAGGATACCCGCCGGCCCCTGGCGCTGGCTGTCCGGGAGCATCGCCGGGATTGCCCATTCCACCAGCGTCCCGTCCTTGAACGGAATCCCGCGCAGGTCCGAGGGCTCCATCTGCGAGAGCCGGATGTCGATCAGGGGCACGCCATTGCGCTCGGCCACCGCCGCGATCATCTGGGATTTGCCCACGCCCGGGGCGCCCCACAGCATCACCGGCGTGTGATGACCTTCACGGGTACTGGCAAACTCGCGGTCGAGCACTTGCAGCAAATGCGCAGGTCGCATCGCTCCTCCAGTCATTGATTATTCTAGTTATATCGGAACCCTTCCGGCCAGGCGGGACATCCCTGCTGCCCCCGAAACCGGACGGCCATGGTGAAACCATCGTCGTGCCGAACGGCCTCGGCTGGCGCCGCAGGCACCGCGCCCGTTCATTCACCAGCCCGGGGAGACTACGTTTTTCAGTTCGCGATTTCCACTTCACGCACGGGGCGTGGCCGGATCACAGGGGCGGTTTCAGTGCGATCGGAGCGTCTGGGCGCGTCCTTCTGGCTCTACGCTCAGGCGCGCACCGCCTGCTCGATGCCCTCCTGCATCACCTCCACCAGGAAGTCGATCTGCGCTTCGGTGATGATATAGGGGGGCATCAGGTAGCTGACATTGCCCAGCGGCCGCAGCAGCGCACCGCGCTCCAGACCATGGCGATAGATGTGCTGACCCCGGCGTTCCTGCCAGGGAAAGGCCGTGCGCGTCGCCTTGTCCTGCACCAGTTCCACCGCGGCGATCATGCCGGTCTGGCGCACATCGGCGACATGGGCGTGATCCTTCAGGGGCTCGAGGGCGCGGCCCATGTGCAGCGCCAGTTCCCGGTTGCGCTCCAGCACCGGTTCCCGCTCGAAGATATCCAGCGTCGCCAGCGCCGCCCGGCAGGCCAAGGGGTTGCCGGTGTAGGAATGCGAATGCAGGAAGGCGTTCAACTTCTGGTAGTCGTCGTAGAAGGCGTCGTACACCGCCTCGGTCGTCAGCACCACCGCCAACGGCAGGTACCCGCCGGTGAGGCCCTTGGACAAGCACAGGTAGTCCGGGCTGATCGGCCCCTGCTCGCAGGCGAACAGGGTGCCGGTGCGGCCGAAGCCCACGGCGATCTCATCGGCAATCAGATGCACGTTGTGCCGATCGCAGGCCTCGCGCAACAGCGCCAGGTAGACCGGATCAAACATGCGCATCGAGCCCGCGCACTGCACCAGCGGCTCGATGATCACCGCGCAGGTCTCGTGGGCGTGTGCGGCAAGGGCCGCCTCCATCAACGCGAACTGGCGCCGGGCGACATCGGCACAGGTCTCGCCGGCCTCGCGGTCGAAACAGTCCGGGCCGGGCACGGTGATCACCGGCAGCATCAGGGGGCCGTAGGTGCTGCGGTACAACTCGACCGCGCCCACCGACAGCGCGCCCAGGGTCTCGCCGTGATAGGCGTTGCTCAGGCAAATGAAGCGCTGTTTCTCCGGTTGTCCGCGGTTCTTCCAGTAATGAAAGCTCATCTTCAGCGCCACCTCGACCGCCGCACTGCCGTTGTCGGCGAAGAAGCAGCGCTGCAGTGGCTCCGGGGTCAGGGCGATCAAGCGTTCGGCCAGTTCGATTGCCGGTTCGTGGGTGCAGCCCGCAAAGATCACGTGCTCGAGCTGATCGAGCTGGTCGCGCAGCGCGGCGTTGATGGTCGGATGGGCATGGCCGAAAAGATTGACCCACCAGGAGCTGATGGCGTCGAGGTAGTGCTTGCCGTCGAAGTCCTCGAGCCAGACTCCCTGCCCGCGGCGAATCGCCAGTAGCGGCAGACTGCCCTCCTCCCCGTAGTCCTTCATCTGGCTGCAGGGGTGCCAGAGGGCGGCGAGGTCGCGCTGTTTCAATTCTTTTGCATTCATGCGCCGAGTGTAGCGCTTGGCTGCCCAAGCAGCACCACTAGCGCGTGCGTGGTGTTACTTCGGCTCTCGGCTGGCCCGCTGCCGTGTTGAGGCCACCCGCAGGAGTTGTCGAAACGCGGTATCGGCTTGACGGTCCGGGGGAATCTGCCACGCTGTGCCAAAACCGACCGGAGCCGGCGCATGCACCCCGAATTTCCGCACGAGGGCATCATTCACCTGAACCATGCGGCCGTGGGTCCCTGGCCGCGGCGGACTCGTGATGCGGTGATCGCCTTTGCCCAGGAGAACGCGACAGCCGGATCCCAGGCCTACGGCAGCTGGTTACGACTCGAACAGCAGACTCGCGCTTTGGCGGCGGCACTGATCGGCGCCGCGGACTCCGGCGACATCGCCTTCGTGAAGAACACCTCCGAGGCCTTGTCCATCGTCGCGTTCGGACTGCACTGGCCGGCGGGGGCGAACATCGTGATTCCGCGGGGCGAATTCCCGTCCAACCGCATCGTCTGGCTGATGGCCGCGGAACGCTTTGGCTTGACGGTGCGCGAGGTCGATCTGCCCTTCGACGCGCCGGAGGCCGCGCTGCTCGCGGCCTGCGATCGCGATACCACCCTGGTCTCCTGCAGTGCGGTGCAGTACGCGAGCGGCCTGCGCCTGGATGTGGCGGCACTCGGTGCGGCCCTGGCGCGCCGGGACATTCTATTCTGCGTCGACGCGATCCAGCACCTGGGCGCCCTGCCCTTCGATGCCCAGGCCATGCAGGCCGATTTCGTGATGGCCGATGCCCACAAATGGCTGCTCGGCCCGGAGGGCATCGGGCTGTTCTATGTTCGCCCGGCACTGCGCGAGCGGCTGACCCTGCAGGAGTTCGGGTGGCACATGCTCGCCGATGCCGGCAATTATGCGGCGTCCGATCTGAGTGTGGCCCCGGATGCCCGCCGCTTCGAGCCCGGCAGCCCGAACATGCTGGGCCTGCATGCGCTGCACGCCAGCCTGTCGCTGCTGCTGGAGGAAGGCCTGGAGCGCGTCGCGGCGGCGATCGGCGAACGCTGGGCCCACCTCGAGGCGGCACTGCGGCGACTCGGCTGCCCCATCCTCACCCCCAGCCACCGGCGTGCCGGTATCCTGACCTTCCAGCCGGTGCGGGAAGATCACCAGGAGCTGTACCAGCGGCTGCAACAGGCCGGGGTGCTGTGTGCCTTGCGTGGCGGCGGGATCCGTTTCTCCCCCCATTACTACCTGCCCTTCGAGGCCCTGGATGCGGCACTCGCGCTGGTCGAAGGTCCGCAAACCACGGCATCGCCACGCCACCCGGAGGCCGATGCGCAGTGACGGCCGCCGGGTTACAGGGTCGGGTTAGAGGACCAGGCTACAGTGTATGGGTGCGGGCGCTCGAGTTCAGCATGCCACCCAGATGACCCTCGATGCGCCGGCGGGTCGCGCCCTTGTCGCTGGGACCGAATTGCACGCCGATGCCGCGCAGGCGATTGCCCTGGGCCCGTGCGGGGGTGATCCACACCACCTGACAGGGCACCGGGATGCGCTCGCTTTCCTCCATCAGCGATAACAGCACGAAGACCTCGTCTCCGATCTGAAACGGCTTTTCGGTGGGAATGAACAGCCCGCCATTGAGCAGGAACGGCATATAGGCCGCGAACAGGGCCGTGCTGTCCCTGATCGCAAAGGTGAGAATGCGTCCTCCGGCCGTTGTGCTCATGGGCTGCCTACCACCTCGCTGCCTGTTGGACTCCTGCCGACCGGTCCCGGTGCCTTCGCCGCCGGCCGGAGATACCGCTCGGGATCGCCCGGTTCGAAACTTCGAATGGACGACCCATGCAGCGGGTCGATTCGGGTCCATCGATTATCGCCGGTTTCTTGGCGCCCACGCCAGTCGCCGGGCCGAAACCCGTGCATTCGGTACGGCCAGATCCCGGCGACCGGCCAGCGCGCGTCAGGCATCTCGGCGCCAGAAACGCAGCACCACGTCCTCGCAACGCAGTTGCGGGTTCAACGCGGCCGCGCGCTGGCGCTGCCAGCGCAGCGCGTCCTGCAACAGACGCGACAGTTCCCGCAGCCCGCGCGCGCGCGCAAAGGCCTCCAGCCGCTCCGGCGGGAACAGCCGTCCGAAGTCATCATGCCCGCCGGTCGCCAGGTAATACTGCGCCGCGACCAGCAGGCATTGCAGGCGCGGAAATAACGTGGCCAGATCGCAGGCCATGAAGCCCTGGATCACCGGAAACGGCGATGCGCTCGCGAGTAGCGCGTTCAGGGTCTCCCGGTCCTGTTTCCAGCCGGCGATCGCCACCGGATCCTCAAGCAGACCCAGTGCCCCCATCGGACGCTCCAGGCTCGCTGCCAGGGCCTCGTCGATGGCGAGTTCCTGGTTCGGGAGCCCGTGCAGCCATTGCCGCACCCGGGCGCGGTCGGGCGAGGCGATGCGCAGCAACTGACACCGGCTGCGCAGTGTGGCCGGCAGCCGCGCCGGGCGGGCCGCGGTCAACACGATGGCGGCACCGGCCGGCGGCTCCTCGAGTGTCTTCAGCAACGCGTTCACCGCGTTGCTGGTCATCCGCTCCGCCGGTTCGATGAACACCAGTCGCGCCGGCCCGGAATGGCTCAGGGACAGGAAGTCGATGACCTCGCGCACCGCATCGACCAGGATCTCCTTGCCTTTCTCCTCGGGGTGTACCTGGAGAATTTCCGAATGGGTGCCGCCCAGATAGCTTCGACACCCGTTGCAGACCCCGCAGGGCAACAAGGCCTCGTCCGCCCGGGTGCAGGCCACACGCTGGAGAAACTGGCGTGCGAGCCACCCCTTGCCCACTCCCTCCGGGCCGACCAGCAACACGCCGGAAGGCAGTCGTCCTGCCTGTACCGCCTCCGTGAGCCGGCACAGCGGGGCCTCGAGCCAGGGCGGAAGGCCTAGCATCGGCCCGGGTGCGGACGCGGGTGCGGACGCGGGTGCGGGCGCAGATTTGCGTTCGGATGTCCGGGGTTTGCGGGTCATGGGGCCGTTGGCCGCGGGCGGACCGCGGCGCTACCTAGCCAATCGCGCCAGACCTGATCGACCTGGGCACCGACGACGGCCTCGGACGCGGCACCGTCGATCCAGCGGTAGCGCTCGGGCTGCTGATCAGCGCGCGCCCGATAGGCCGCGCGTGCCCGTTCGAAGAAGGCCACATCCTCGCTTTCGATGCGATCCCGCTGGCCGCGATTCAGCGCCCGTTCCAGGCCGATCGACACCGGGACGTCGAAGACCAGCACCAGGTCCGGGCGCAGCGCACCCTGTAACCAGCGCTCGAGCGCGGCGACCCGTTCCAGGCCGAGCCCCCGCCCGGCGCCCTGATACGCAAAGCTGGCGTCGGTGAAGCGGTCGCAGAGCACCCAGCCGCCGCGTGCGAGCTGCGGGCGGATCACTCGATCGAGGTGCTCGGAGCGAGCCGCGAACATCAACAGCACCTCGGTCTCGGCCGCCATTGCACCGATCGCGGGATCCAGCAGCACCTCGCGCAAGCGTTCCCCCAACGGCGTTCCGCCGGGCTCCCGGGTTACCACGACGTCCTCGCCCTCGGCCTGCAGACGGCGCGCCAGACGTTGCAGCTGCGTCGTCTTGCCGGCGCCCTCGATGCCCTCGAAGGTCACGAACCGCCCGTGCGGAAACCCGCTCATCGGCCTCTGCCGTAGCGGCTGGCATCGCCACCGAGTTGATACTTGATCACGGCGGCCCGGTGTTCGGCATAGGTCGGGGAGAAGTGGTGGGTGCCATCGTTGCGGGAGACAAAGAACAGGGCATCGGTCACGGCTGGATTCGCAGCCGCTCGAATCGCGGCTTTGCCCGGCAGGGCGATCGGCGTCGGCGGCAGACCGGCCCGGGTGTAGGTGTTGTAAGGATGATCGCGCCGCAGCTCCGCCCCGGTCAACCGGTTCGTTCCCGGCTCCAACGCATACATCAGCGTGGGGTCCGTCTGCAGCCGCATGCCGCGGCGCAGGCGATTCACGAACACTCCGGCCACCTCGCCGCGCTCGGCAGCCTGACCGGTTTCCTTCTCGATAATCGAGGCCAGAATCAGGAGTTCATCGGCCGAATCCAGCGGGTGATCCTCAGCCCGCGCCGCCCAGGCCGCCTCGAGCACGATTTCGAGCTCGCGGTGGGCGCGGTGCAGAATCTGCAAAGCCGATGTGTTGCGTTCGAAGAAATAGGTGTCCGGCAGGAACCGGCCCTCCGGATGCACGTCCGATTGCCCCAGTTCGGCCATCACGGTGTCAAGGTCCATGGCCTCCGGCAGGGGTTGGAGTGTCGGGTGGTTCTGAACCGCTTCCAGAAACTGGGCGGCACTCCACCCTTCCGGCACGGTCAGGCGGTGCTGGATCACCGTTCCTCGCGCCATCCGTTCCAACAAGGCCGCGACCGTGATGTCGGGCGGCACCGCATATTCACCGGCCTGCAGGCGTTCGGCAAGCCCGTAATACCGGGCGTGGGCCTCGACGATCCAGGGGTAGCGAACCCAGCCCCGCGCCGTCAGATTCCGGGTGATCTGCCGAAATCCTTGTCCCGGGTGCACCTCGAAGACTTCGCCCGCCTCCAGTGCCAGCGGCTGCTGCATCTCCTGTTGGTAGATACTGGCCACATGCGCCGCCCCCAGGGTCGCCGCAATCAGAAGAAAAAGGAACGAATAACTAATCCAACGCATTGATCTCAAGTCCTAGTTGCAGCATCACGGCCATCGGCCCCGTTTCCTTGGGCCGGGTCTGCTTCAGCCCCGTTCCCTGATTCGCGCCCACCTGCGGACTCGCCCGATCCACCCAGCAGGCCGGCTGCAGGCCGATCCGACTGTTGCTGATGTACACCGCGTCCGCCGCCTGCACCCGCGACAGCGGCAAGTCGGTCGTCTCGATCTGCAAACCGATCCGTGCGCCCTGTTCGAGCAGCCAGCCACGGCGGGTGCCGGCGACGCCAAAGGCCTGCACCGGTGGCGTCAGCAGTTTGGACCCCTCCAGGATGAAGACATTGCCCTGGGTCCCGCACCGAACCCCATCCTGCGCATCGAGCATCAGGCCCTCGTCCCAATCCGATCCCCATTCCATGCGCGCCAGCACGTTTTCGATGCGGTTCAGGTGTTTGCAACCGGGTAGCGGGTTGCCCACGGTTCGCGTGCGGCACAGCCCCAGCCGCAGCGTGCCTCCGGCCTCCGGGATGAAGGCCTCGCCGCCCATCACCACCCGGGTCGGCGTGCACGAGGTGGGGACCGCATAACCGCGCGGCCCCGGACCCCGGGTAACGATTAGCTTGGCGAGCGCCCACGGGCCCTGGGCAACCCGTGCCAGATCATCCAGACACGCCTGTTCCCGGATCCGTGGGATCCTCAGGCCGTCCAGGCCGCGGCACAGCCGCTGCCAGTGCCGCGGCCATAATTGCGGATGCCCGTGGTGCAGGCGCAGCGTCTCGAACACGCCATCGCCGAACTGGAGGCCCCGGTCGCGCACATCCAGCGACGTCTCGGCAATGCCATTGATCAAGATCGTCATGGCTGCAAGGCGTCCAGCAACCCTTGTGCCTTGTGGCGGGTCTCCTCGAGTTCCGCCTGGGGCCGCGAATCGGCAACGATGCCCGCGCCGGTGCGAAACCGCAGGCGGTCGCCCCGGACCACCAGCGTTCGAATCAGAATATTGGTGTCCATTTGCCCGTGCCGGCTGATGTAGCCGCAGGATCCGGTGTAGGCGCCGCGCGCCACTCCGCCTTCCAGTTCCTGGATGATCTGCATGCTGCGGATCTTCGGACAGCCGGTGATCGTGCCACCCGGGAAGGCCGCCCGGATCAGGTCCAGGGGCGTGGTCTTCGAACGCAGGCGACCCTGCACCGAGGACACGATGTGATGAACCCGACGGTAGCTTTCCACGGTCATGAACTCCGGGACTCGGACGCTGCCACAGGCCGACACACGGCCCAAATCGTTGCGTTCCAGATCCACCAGCATCAGGTGCTCCGCGCGTTCCTTGGGATTGATTCGAAGGTCCTGCAAAAGCGCCGCGTCCTTCGTTCGGTCCGGATCCCGACGACGGGTTCCTGCGATCGGTCGGGTTTCGGCGACGCCGTCCCGTACGCTGACCAGGCGCTCCGGCGAGGAACTGATCACCTCAGCGCCGGGTAGGCGTAACCAGGCGGCAAAGGGCGCCGGATTCGCCTGTCGCAACCGGTGATACAGCGTTCCGGTATCGAATGGATCGGGGGCCTGCACCCGCCATTCCCGGGACAGGTTGGCCTGGAAGCAGTCGCCATCCCGGATGTAACGCAAGGCCCGCTGCACCGCCTGCCGATAGGGTTCCGGCGCGTCCTCCTCGACCCGCAGTCGCGGCCGGGACGCGGGCCTCCAAGGCTTTATGGCCTCCAGATCCTGCTGCACCCGGACCCAACGGGCCGGGTCGTTCGTCTCGTCGACGTAGAAGGCGCGCGCCTCCCGGTGATCGATGATCAGCGCGGCTGGAAAGTGCGTGATCAGTGCCCGCGGCAGCCAGGGCTCGTCCGGTGTGTTGCCGAGGGCCGGCTCCAGGTGCCAGGCCAGTTCGTAGCCCATGTACAGGAACCAGCCGCCGAGAAACGGCAGGTCGACGGCGTCGGGCGCCGCACCCATCCGCTCGAAGGCACCGAGCGCCGCCAGTTCCTCGAGCACGGCAGGCCCGTTGCCCGCCCGACTGCGGCCGGGGAAGGCAAAGAGGATCGAGAATCGCGCCGGGGCCTGCCCGATCAAGGCGGTATCCAGCAGGTGCGGATACCGTTCGGGATGCCGGCGGGCCAGTGCGAAGAGATCGACGTCCGCCGCCACGGGGCGAACGGACGCCGTAGCGCCTACAGGGTGCGAAATACCAAGGTCCCGTTGGTGCCGCCGAAGCCGAAGGAATTCGATACCGCGATCTTCGTGTCGAGTTCGCGGGCCTCGTTCGCGACGTAGTCGAGGTCGCAGCCTTCGCCCGGGTTGTCGAGGTTGATCGTCGGCGGCGAGACCTTGTCACGCAGCGCCAGCAGCGAGAACAGGCCTTCGATCCCGCCTGCCGCCCCGAGCAGATGCCCGGTCATCGACTTGGTCGAATTCACCAGCACGTGCTTGGCCTGGTCGCCCAGCGCGCGCTTCACCGCATTGGTCTCCGCCAGATCGCCGGCCGGGGTGGAGGTGCCGTGGGCGTTGATGTAGCCGACCTCGGACGGGTTCACACCGGCGTCCTTCAACGCCCTCAACATGCAGGAGGCTGCACCCTGACCGTCCTGGGACGGCTGGGTCATGTGGTGGGCATCGGAGTTCCAGGCAAAGCCGGCGAGCTCGCCGTAGATGTTCGCTCCCCGGGCCTTCGCATGCTCGTATTCCTCGAGCATGATCACTCCGGCCCCGTCGCTGAGCACGAAGCCGTCGCGATCGCGGTCCCAGGGGCGGGACGCGCGTTCCGGATCGTCGTTGCG
>PWGH01000143.1 GCA_003555285.1 Thioalkalivibrio sp. | reverse complement strand
GCGGGTGTTCAGGTGGTTGAGCAGATCCGCCTGTACGTCCACCAGCCAACCTACCCGGTCCGGATTCGCATAGACGTCGAAGCGCGCCATCAGAATTGCCGATACGGCGCCAGGGGCAGGCCGTTCGTCTCGACGAAGGCATTGGAACTCTCGATGGCAGCTTGGTTCTCCTCCAGCCACAGGGTGGCCCGCCGCTCCGCAATCGCGCGCACCAGTCCCTGCTCCGCTGCGCGGGAAATATTGATCTCGAGAGCCCTTGCCTCGGCCAATAGCTGCGGCCGAATGGAGACATTCGTGGCGCGGCGGGCGCCATCTGGGGATTTACGAGACGGGTTCATGCCTGGCCCTCCAAAGTCGCTTCAGGGCAACGGTACCTGCGCTTCATGCGCAAATCAATGCGCATGAAGCAGGCTTTTAAAGTAGGCGATGGTCTCGCGCAGGCCTTTGCGCTAGTCGAAGAACAGGGTTTCGGCGCAGCGCTTGCCCTCGTCGTAGCAGGCGCGGGTGCCGATGGGGTTCACGCGGCCCCAGTAGGCCTGCGGCTGCGGGTGCACCTCCGGGTTCCCGTACACCTCGCTGGTGGAGGCCTGGAAGATCTTCGCCTTCACGCGTTTGGCCAGCCCGAGCATGTTGATCGCGCCGTGCACGCTGGTCTTGGTGGTCTGCACCGGGTCGTACTGGTAGTGGACCGGGCTTGCCGGGCAGGCCAGGTTGTAGATCTCCTCCACCTTGACGTAGAGCGGGAAGGGCTCGTCGTGGCGGATGGGCTCGAAATGGGGGGTTGTCCAGCAGGTGGACCAGGTTGTCCTTGGTGCCGGTGAAGAAGTTGTCCACGCAGAGCACATCGTCGCCCCGCTCCAGCAACCGCTCGCACAATTGCGCCGCTCGGGATCGGCGACTGAGCCACTTGCGCCAGCGGCCCTGGACCTCAAAGCGCAGACGTTGCAGTGCCTTGACGTTCCCGATCGCCGCGTGCTCGTAGGGTGGGCCAAGCGCAGCGGGCCCACCAGGGACGAGTACAGTGCCTGGCTCGTCACCGCACCTCGATTTCAATCTGTTTGGCCAGCGCGCGGGCCGCCTCAGGAGATGGGCCGCGAGGCCACGCCCGAGGAGCTCGGCCGAGCGCAGCCGGCTTCAGGGGGATCGTCGGCAGGGTTGATCGTGTCAGGACGCCCCGCGTGCTACCGTTAGACTGGTGCCGTGATTCATGAGCCGGCGCCGGCTGAACCGGGTCTAGAACAAACTTGGACACTCACTCCGAGAATGAGCGGGTCTAGAACAAACTTGGACACTCACTCCGAGAATGAGCGCATCGGCATGGAACGCGTCTCCACGGGCCTCCAGGGTCTGGACACGGTCCTCGACGGGCTGCGCATCGGCGACAACGTGGTCTGGCGGATCGATGACATCGACGACTACCGGCGCTTCGTGGAGCCCTTCGTCGCCGCCGCGCGCGCGCAGGACCGCCAGATCCTCTACCTGCGCTTCGGGCAGCATGCGGCGCTGGTGCCGCCCGGACCGGGCGTGCGTCGAGTCGAACTCGACCCCGAGGCAGGCTTTGAGGCCTTTACCCGCCAGACCTATCAGCTGATCCAGGACCACGGGCGCGGCGCCTTCTATGTCTGCGATTGCCTGTCGGATCTGCTCACCGCCTGGGCCACCGATTACATGGTCGGCAACTTTTTCCGGGTCGTCTGCCCCACGTTGTACGAACTCGAAACCGTCGCCTACTTCGGCCTGCAGCCGCAGAAGCATTCGCACATCACGCTGTCGCGCATCCGCGAGACCACGCAGGTCCTGATCGACGTGCATCATGCCGATCGCGAACGCCAGATCCAGCCGGTGAAGGTCTGGCAGCGCCAGTCGGCGACCATGTTCCTGCCGCACCGCCAGCGCGGCGAGCACTTCGTCCCGGTCGTCGACAGCAGCGAGGCGACGTGCCTGCAGGCCGCCCTCGAACACCAGCGCCGGGGTACCAGCGCCCGCCAGCTCGACTGCTGGGATCGGCTGTTCCTGGTCGCCACCGAGAGTGCGGCCGCCGGCCCCGAGGACCCCCGCCGCAGCGAGGTGCTGGAGCGTCTGCTGCAGGTGGTGATCGGCCGCGAGCCGCGCATCCTCGAGCTGGCCCGGCGGTATTTGAACCTGGAGGATCTGCTCGCGATCCGCACGCGCATGATCGGCAGCGGCTTCATCGGCGGCAAGGCGGTGGGCATGCTGCTCGCCCGCAAGATCCTGGTGCAGGACGACCCGGATCACTGGACACCGCACCTCGCGGCCCACGATTCGTTCTACCTGGGCTCGGACGTGTACTACTCGTTTCTGGTGCACAACGGCTGGTGGCCGCGGATCATGCGCCAGCGCACCGAGGCCGGTTATTTCGAGGAGGCGCGGTCGCTGCGCGAGGACATGCTGCACGGACAGATTCCGGGCGAACTGCGTCTGGAGCTCGAGCGCCTGCTCGACTACTTCGGGCAATACCCGCTCTTGGTGCGCTCCAGCAGCCTGCTCGAAGACGGCTTCGGCAATGCCTTCCCGGGCAAGTACGAGAGCACCTTCCTGGTCAATCAGGGGGCGCCGGAGGAGCGGCTGCAGGCGCTGGAGGACGCGATTCGCATCGTCTACGCCTCGAGCATGAGCGAGGATGCCCTGGTCTACCGCCAGCAGCGGGGCCTCGCCAACCAGGAGGAGCCGATGGCCCTGCTGCTGCAGCGGGTCAACGGGCGCTACCACGGCGCCCTGTACCTCCCCGACGCGGCCGGGGTCGGCGTCTCGCGCAACACCTTCGCCTGGGACCCCGGAATGGACCCCGGCGCCGGCATGCTGCGCCTGGTCGCGGGGCTGGGCACCCGGGCGGTGGATCGCATCGAGGGCGATCACGCCTGCGTGGTGGCGCTCGACCAGCCGCACAAGCGCCCGTTCCGGGATCGCGACGATGCCTGGCGGTACTCGCAGCACACGGTCGATGTGCTGGATATTCTTGAAAACCGTCCGCGTTCGATCCCGCTGCGCCACCTGGTCGAGGGCGCTCCGGAACTGCCCTTGCACTGGATGGGCGAAATCGATCGCGCCGCCACCGAACGGGCACGGGTCCTCCAGAAGAGGTCGCCCCTCACCACCGAAGCCGTCACGACCGGTGGCGTCCGCGCCTCGGCCGGCAGCCAGGCCCTTCCCGTCTGGCGCTTGAGCTTCACCCCACTGCTGCGCGAGACCCCGTTCGTCGGTCTGATGCAGCGCCTGCTGCACGACCTGGAACGCGCCTACGGCTATCCCGTGGACATCGAGTTCACGCTGCACCTGACGGCCGAAGGGATGGTCACCATCAATCTGGTGCAGTGCCGACCGCTACAAACCCTCGGCGAAGGCCAGCGCGTGCAGTTGCCCACAGCGCTGGCCCCGGGGCGGCTGTTGTTTTCCACCGAAGGACACTTCATGGGCGGCAACATGGATCAGCCCATCGATCGGATCATCCATATCGACGGCCCCCGCTACAGCGCCCTGAGCCTGCCGCAGCGATTTGCGCTGGCGCGCGTGGTCGGCGAACTCAACCGCGAGCACCCCAGCCGCGAGGCCTGCCCCACCCTGTTGATCGGACCCGGTCGCTGGGGCACCAGCAGTTCGGAACTGGGCATTCCGGTCCGCTTTGGCGACATCAGTCGGGTCGCGGTACTGGTCGAAGTCGCGGAACTCGGCGCCGGAATGATCCCGGATCTCTCCTTCGGCTCGCACTTCTTTCAGGACCTGGTCGAGACGCAGGTGGCTTACGTGGCGCTGTTTCCGCAGGATCCGGGTACCCGATGGCATCCGGACTGGCTCGATGCGCTGCCCGCCGCCTGCCGGAAACCGCTGCCGGTCGAGGCGGCCGCAGATCCGGCCGTAACCGATGCCCTGCGCCTCTATGACGTTCGCGATCAGCGCCTGCGGGTAACCGCGGACGTGGTCGAACAGCGCCTGTTCGGCTATCAGGCGGCGGATCCCTCCGCCCCCAGCCCACACGATCCGGGCACCTCCACCTAAGCCCGCGCAGGCCGGCGCGGGCCATCCCGCTCCGGCCGGACGCTGCGATGGCGCCCCGGAAGCGCGACGAGCGCATCCGGGGCGGCTCGGGTCCCCGTGGATCGCGCGTATTACAATGGGGCTTCACGACAACCAGGAGTACGAAATGCCCAACGTGGTGGTGACCGGCTGCAGCCGGGGGATCGGACTGGAATTCGTACGACAACTGCTGGCCCGGGGCGACCGGGTGCTGGCCGGAGCACGCCGGCCCGAAAGCTCGGAGGAGTTGATGGCCCTGGCGGATGCGCACCGCGAGCAGCTGACCGTGCTGCCGCTGGACGTCACCAATGCCGCGCATCGCGCGAACCTGGTGGCAACCCTGGGGGCCCAGGGCACGGTGGACCTGCTGATCAACAACGCCGGCGTTTACGGCCCCAACGCCGATCGGCTGGGCCAGACCGACGAGGCCGGATGGCTGGAGACCTTTCGCGTGAACACCATCGCGCCGCGACAAATGGTCGAGGCCCTGCTGCCGGCGCTGCAACGCGCCAGCCACCCGCGCATTGCGTTGCTGACCTCGAAGATGGGGTCGATCGCCGACAACGGCTCGGGCGGTCTGTACTGCTACCGCTCGTCCAAGGCGGCGTTGAACGCGGTCGGCATGAGCCTGGCGCGGGACCTCGCCGACCGGGGCATCCTGACGCTGCTACTGCACCCGGGCTGGGTTCTCACCGACATGGGCGGGCCCGAAGCGGAGATCACCGTGACCGAATCGGTCAGCGCGATGCTGCACACGCTGGACGGGGCCTCCGAGACCGATAACGGCCGCTTCATCGACATCGACGGCAGCACCATTCCCTGGTAGCGCCCTCACACCCGCAGGCCGTCGTCCAGGGTGCCCGGCGCCCGCGGGTCCGGCACCTCGGTGGAGAGTTCGACCTCCCGGGTCGCGCCGTCCTGCCAGACCTGCAGTCGGGCCCGCGCACCCGCCGGGGTGTTCCGCACGGCGTCCAGGAACTCGACCGGAGAATCCACCGACTCGCCGTTCACCTCGAGAATCATCGCGCCGGCGGCCAGACCGCGCGCCGAGGCCTCGCCCATCGCCCGGCCGACCAGCACCCCAGGCCGATCCGGAAGATCCAGCGCCTCGCGCAGGTCCGGGGTCACCTCGCCGACGGTGATCCCCAGGGCCGTCACCACCTGCTGGTCCGGCAGGTGCTCGTATTCCAGCCCGCGCGTGGCGATCAGAACCTCCGGGGCGACCAGAATGGCGGCTCCGTTGCGAACCGCCAGCGCCAGCGCGTCGCTGGGCCGGCTATCGACGTACACCGGATCCTCCCGATGCTCCAGGCGCAGTTCGAGCAGGCCGATGTAGGTCGTGTTCACCAGGGCATCGATCAGCACCCGCTCGACCCGGCCGCCGGCCGCCCGGATCGTGCCCGCCAGCAGATCGTGCGTCATCGGCCGCGGCATCTCGATCCCACGCAGCGCCATCAGGATCGCCAGCGCCTCGTTCGGACCGATGCTGATCAGCACCACATCCCCGGATTCCGGCTCACGCAGCAGGACCACCGGCGCACCGCTGGTGGGTTCCAGCCCGATGGTCGCCAGTTCCACCGGAATCATGGTGTCCAGCGACACGGCCGGTTCGCGGCTCTCGCCCTGGGCCAGGGCCGGAAGCAGCAGGCAAAGGCCGAGCAGCCCACAGGCCCGCCACCACGAGGCACTACCGCTTTTTCTCATCGCCCTGTTCTCATCGATTGAACCCCTTCCATGTACTGGTTGCGACCCAGCCATCCGGCCTTCGTTCCCTGACCCGGGTCTGCCCGACCCGGCTGCGTCCCCCTTCGCCTCAGCCCTGGAAGGTGAAGAAGGCCTGTCGGGCCAATACGAACACCAGATAGCCCCCGTAGCCGGCGAGCATCGCCACCGCCAGCAGGGTGATCGGCCGAATCCCTCGGGACTCGGGAACCGGTTTGCCCTCGGCACGCAGACGCCGCGCACGCAGAAATTGTTGCAACCGCCACCAGGTGAACCACACCAGCACGGCCAGCGTCAGGAGTTTCCACAGCACGGACTACGCCCCCCTGTTCCCGGAATCCGAGTTCCCGGAATCCGAGTTCCCAGAATTCAGCTGCACCCCACGGGGAGCCGCTCGACTCGGCGCGACCCGATCTGGGGCCATCCCGTCTGGGGCCATCCCGTCTTGCGCAAGGCGCCCTTGGGCGGCCCCGAAACCCTTCGGCCGGATGTGCTGGAGCAGGAACTCCGGAATGCGCCGCTCCAGGTAGCCCCGGCCCCAGCCTTCGAGGAAGCCGACGTGGCCGCCGCGGGCATGGCACTCCAACGTCACCGGCTCGGCCAACGCCTCCGGCCCGGGCAGACCCTCCGGCGTCATGAAGGGGTCGTTGAGCGCCTGAATCAGCAGCGTCGGGACCTGAATGTCCTTCAGCACATGAAGACTGCTGGCCCGATGGTAATAGTCATCGACACCGACAAAACCGTGAAAGGGCGCGGTGATCCGGGCGTCGAACTGCCGAAAGGTGTGAATCTGATCGAGCTCCGCACACAGGTCCAGGCGCGCCAGCACCCGACACTTGCGCCGCCACTGCCGTTTGAGCTGCCGCAGGATATGCCGCTGGTACAGGCGCGAGAGGCCCTGGTTCAACCGCTGTTCGGTCATGTCCACCCGAAACGGCACGGAAACGGCCACCGCGCTGTCCAGGCCGATGTCGGCGCCGCCCCGGGCCAGGCTGTGCAGCAAGGCGCTACCGCCCAACGACACCCCCACCGCGGCCAGGCGCCGGCGACTGTAGCGCCGGCGCAGTTCGGAGAACACGAAGCTTGGATCCTCGCTTTCGGCCATGTGGTAGCCGCGCAACTTGCGGTTCGGCTCTCCGGCGGCACCGCGAAAATGCATCAGGCAGGGCCAGAACCCATGGGCGTGCAAGGCGCGCATCAAGGTGGTCACGTAGCTCGAGTGGCTGTTGCCGCCCAGGCCGTGCAGCAGCACCACGATCGGTCCGCCCGGATCGGGGCCCCAGTCGAGCGCCAGGAAGTCGTCGTCGGGCAGGGTCATGCGTTCCCGGCGCAGGATCAGACGCCGGCGCCGACGCAGCAGACTCGGGATGATGGTCTGCAGGTGAGCGCCGGGAAGCCACCAGGCGGGCCGGAAGGGCCGGCCGGCCCCTTCCATGCCCATCACGGCCCCGCCGCCGAACCGGCGTGTCGCGGCGTGCTGCTTTCGCCGGCCATCGCCGTGTTGGCCTGGACGGCAGCGGTGGCCCGTGTGGCGCGGGTGACGTCGATCACCGGTAGGGCCGCAGGTACCACCATTCGAACATCCGCTTCGCCCAGTGAAACACCGGGGTCGAGGGCAGAATGGTGCTGCGCTTTTCGGTGCGCTTGACCAGGATCCCGCTGGTGCGGGTGTCGACGATGCAAATCAGTTCCGCCTTGAAGGTGTGGCTGGGGGCCTTGCCCGCAAATTCGCCGAGCAGGTTGGCCACCGCGGCCTCGGCCTGCAGGTCGGCCATGTGCGCCTGTTTTGGCAGCCACTCCGGACCCGGAAAGCTGCCGGAATCGCCGGCCACATACACCTTCTCCAGCCCGGGCACCTGACAGAAGGCATTGGCCTGGAGCAACCCGCCCTCGGAGCGCGGCAGCTCGGTGTTGTCGAACCAGGCATTGCCGGTCATGCCCGGCATGAAGACGATCAGATCGGCACCGAAGCTGCCCCCCTCGGTGGTCACCGTGTCCGCGGTGAAGCCCTTCAACTTGTGCCCCAGGTGCGTCTGGATATCGCGTCGCTCCATCTCCCGCAACAGCCCGGCGACCGCTTTCGGCCCCAGGCGATTGCCGGGCTTCGGTGCAGGGGTAAAGAAGGTGAGCGTGAAGCGATCCCGCCGCTTCTGGCGACGCAGGTGCTGGTCGATGCCGAACAGGAACTCGAAGATCGGCCCGCCGCGCATCGCCGCCGGTTCCTTGGGATTGCCGGCAAAGCCGAAGGCGATCGTGCCGCCGTCCATCGCCGCCAGTCGATCGCGAATCGCGACGGCCGCCGCCACCCCCTCGCAAGGCGTGATCGCATGCTCGATCCCCGGCAGCTTCTTCAAAAAGCGCCCGCCCGAGGCGATGATCAGACCGTCGTTTTCTACCTCACCCGCGTCGGTCGGCACCACGCGTCCACCCGCCCGCAGGCCGGTGACCGTAGCCGGGTGGTAGGTCACCGCCATGCGCTGGAAGAAGCGGTTCAGATCGACCACCACATCCTCCGGACGCCGCAGCCCGGTCGGGATCCAGATCGTGCTCGGGTAATAGATGAGTTCGGGCTTCGGCGCGATCACATCGATCGCGATCTGCGGATCGGCCGCCCGCAGCTTGCGGATGGCCGTCAGAGCGCCGAAACCAGCGCCGATCACGGTGATACGGGTCATTTGAGCGGATTCCAGGATCACGACAAAGAGACCCATTGTAGGGGTTCAAACCCACTCGGGGCGAATCCCGACGGTCCTTGTGGTGGCGTTCACCCGTTCGGTACCGCACCGACAGGGACCGACGCAGTTGACCTTCGGCCCAACCCATGTCTTGATTGACGTTGGACGATCGGGATGCATGGCCGCGCGGTTCTCCGGCACCGGATGCACCCGGATCGACAACGGAGTGGATCGACAACGGAGTCGATCCAACGAGGAGCAGTCTATGCCGCCATGGACCGGACAGATCAGCGAACTGCTGAATGAAGAACAGATCCGACGCATCGAGGAGGCGCTGGCGAGCGCACCCGCCGGTCTGTGCGTGGACAAGCGGGGAATGCCGCTGAAACGGCATCCCGGGATGTTGGCGGACCTTGGCAGCGACGACGACCCCGTCGAAGTCATCGCCTCCGAACGCGCCGCGACGGAATCCGGTTTGCTGCTGATCTCGACCCAACCGCTTGCCGAGATCCCGCGCGCCATGCTGTTGCTGCGCAGCGACACCGAGCGCCCCCAGCACCTGCGCGGCCGCGCCCGGGCCTCGCGCCCGGACCCGCGCGCCCGGCGGCCCGATCAGAAGCCACCCTTGTATTACAGCGCGTTCGAGGCGGATTCCGGGCCTCGTCGTGAATAGGCACCGACCTTGAATACCGTCTCGACTGCGGTCATCGCAGATTCCACCGCGACTCTTGGGAACATCCCGGTCCCGCTCCTGAGCGACCTCGAGCCCTCCACGCTGACAGACGCCTTCCTGCAGCGGCTTGCTCACCTGGAGCCCTGGGTCTCGGCGACCCTGGATCACCTGCCCTCGTTGATCCCCGCCGCTTCCGTATTGGCCATCCCCCTGTTCGGCTTGATCGCCTTGATCCTGTTTATCGCGTTGCGGGTACCCCGGCCCGTCCGGCAAACCATCCTTGATCGCGCCTGGTTTGAGCGGACCGTCCTGCCCGAGCCTCCGGAACTGATTGCCACCCGCCTGACCGAGGCCCTGCCGACCGCAGCCTTCGAGCGGATCGTGGAACGCCTGGTGCAGCAAGACGACCTGGAAATCGAGGTCTTGATGCCCGCGACCGAACACACCCCCGCGCGGGTGCGGCTGCGCCTTCGGACCGACCCCGAAACCCTGCATCCGATCGAACAGCAGGTGGTCGAGGCGCTGTTCGGCAGCGCCCGGGAAATCCGCAGTGATCTGCACCGGGCGCGCCACCACGAGCACGGCTTCGATCCGGCCCATATCACCGACTCGATCCTGTTCCATGCGGCCGTTGCCTCCGATCGGCGGCAACGCGGCCGATCCCCGATCGGCAGTCAGGGGCGCAATAAGCTGCTGTTGGTGTTGCTGTTGGGACTGGGCACGCTGCTCGGACTGTTCGATACCGTCGTCGGGAATCAGGCGCCCTATGCGTTGGCCGGCGGGCTGGTGGCCTGGATCGCGCTGCTCGCCCTGAGCCCCCGGCGCTGGTGGCATCCCGGACGCAGCGCCTTCGCCGGGCTGCTCTGGCTGTTGCCGCTGGCTCTCGCGACGTTCTATGGCGGCCTGCTGCACCTGCTGCCCGGTCCCCCGCTGGGAGCGGCCTCCAGTGTGGGCCTGGCGCTGATCCTGATCTCGGGTTTCCTGTACCCACTCGCCAACGCCCGGGGCTTCGACCGCACCATGGCGCACCGCTATTCGATGCTGCAGGCGCGCCGCTGGGTGCAGCGCCAACTGCGCCGTACCGAACCGGATCTGCAGGATGCCTGGCTCGCGCACCTAGAGGCGCTGGGGCTGTCCCGGGACCTCGCCCGCTGGCGTCGGCGCCACGGATCCCGCACGGACGCGGCGGATGTCGCGGCGCCGACCGGGGACGCCTTCACCGGCGTTTCGATCGCCTACACCGGCACCCCGAGGGCGACCTGGAGCCCGGCCCTGCACGTGCCCGTCCGGGACACCCGCCTCGACCTTTGAGCGCGACCCTGATCGCCCGTTGAGACCACCCGTTGAGACCACCCGTTTAGACGGGGGTTACGATCGGCGGTCGGAGATGCGCTGCGTGCCGGGCCGCGGCTCAGGCGTCCGGGTTGTTTACCAGGCGCCAGGCGACCGACTCGCCGGCACGCAGCGGCACCCCCGGCCGGTCCCCGAACGCCACCGTCTCCGGCACGGTCCAGGCCTGCCGTTCCAGGGTCACTGTGTGACTGTTGCGGGCCAGCCCGTAGAAATCCGGGCCATGGAAACTCGCGAAGCCCTC
>PWGH01000145.1 GCA_003555285.1 Thioalkalivibrio sp. | reverse complement strand
TGGCGGGTGGAGCACCCGCCGGTCTTTACACTGGGCCGCAATGCTCGTTCGGAACACCTGCTGACCCCCGGTACGATCCCGGTGATCGCGGTGGATCGGGGTGGGCAGGTCACCCTGCACGCGCCGGGGCAGGTGGTCGTGTACCTGCTGCTCGACCTGAAGCGCTACCGGCTCGGCATCCGCAGTCTGGTCGATCTGCTGGAACAGGCGGTGATTGCGAGCCTTGCGGACTTCGGTATCGCTGCCCAGAGCCGCCGGGAGGCCCCGGGGATCTATGTCGAGGGGGCGAAGATCGCCGCGCTAGGGCTGCGCATCCGGCACGGCTGCAGCATGCATGGTCTGGCCGTCAACGTACGGCCCCGGCTCGTGGACTTCCGGCGCATGAACCCCTGCGGGTATCCGGGGCTCGCCAGCACCTCCATGGCCGCGCTCGGCTCGCGGGCCGACCCCGAGCGGGTCGCGGCGCGCCTGGAGGGGCATCTGGCCGCCCGGCTCGACTGCCCCTTGCAGGCGCAGCACCGCTTGCCCGGGTCCTTGTTGCGGGTGCTCGCGCGCGGGTGATTTCCTGCGGCGGTGGGGTCGTCGACCCGCTGGCCGGGCCCGGCCAGCGGGTGGCCCGCGGGTGGCCCGCGGGTGGCCAAGGGTGGCCAAGGGTGGCCAAGGGTGGGTGGGGGCGCAGGGCACCCCGCTGAGCGCGGGTGGGCTCAGGCGTTTTGCACCGCGCGGTCGGCCACAATGTGCTGGGCCTGCTGATCGGCATGGTAGGAGGACCGTACCATCGGACCGCTGGCGACCTGCCGAAAGCCCATCTCCCGGGCCCGGATCGCGAGTTCGTCGAACTCCTCCAGCGCCAGGTACCGCTCCACCGCCAGGTGATGGCGGCTCGGCTGCAAATACTGGCCCAGCGTGAGCATCTCGCAGCCGTGCGCCCGCAGGTCCTGCAGCACCTCGATCAGCTCCTCGTGGGTCTCGCCGATGCCGAGCATCAGCCCAGACTTGGTCGGCACTCCGGGATGGCGGGCGCGAAAGGCCTCGAGCAGATCCAAAGACCATTCGTAGTCGGCCCCCGGCCGGGCCTTGCGGTACAGGCGCGGCACCGTCTCCAGGTTGTGGTTGAAGACATCGGGCGGGGCGGCCTGCATGATCTCCAGGGCCACGTCCATGCGGCCGCGAAAATCCGGGACCAGGATCTCGATGCCGGTCTGCGGATTCTTCTCGCGAACGGCCTGGATGCAGGCGACGAAGTGCGCCGAGCCGCCGTCGCGCAGGTCGTCGCGGTCGACCGAGGTGATCACCACATAGCGCAGGCCGAGCGCCTGAATCGTCTCGGCCAGATGCCGGGGTTCGTCGGCATCGAGCGGGTTGGGCCGCCCGTGGGCCACGTCGCAGAAGGGGCAGCGCCGGGTGCAGATGTCGCCCATGATCATGAAGGTCGCGGTCCCGTGCGCGAAGCACTCGCCCAGATTCGGGCAGCTGGCCTCCTCGCAGACGGTGTGCAGACGCTGCTCGCGCAGGATGCGCTTGATCCGCTGCACGCCCGGTTGGGCCTGGCTTTGTGCCCGGATCCAGCTCGGTTTGCGCAGCGGTTGCGTGGTCGGCGTGATCTTGACCGGAATGCGCGCGACCTTGTCGGCGGCCCGGAGTTTTTCGCCCATCTGCGGGCGTTTGCGGTCTTCCATGGAGCACTCCTTTACGGGTACGGATCGGCACGGGTGCACGCCGCAGGCCCGTTCACAGAATCACCGGGTGCCTGGGCACCGGGTGCGGGTGTGGCGTGGCATCGGGGGCCGGGTTCGCGCCGCACCGGGCGTGGCGTGGCGTCGTGCGTCGCGATTCACTATGCCATTGCCGGCGCAGCGGCGCACGAGACCCCGCTCATTCCGGGCCGTTGCCGCGCAGCCGGAAGGTAACGGCGTTGTCCGCGTCGATCAGGCCGTGGGCGCGGAGCCAGGCATGGGCGTCTTCGCTATCGTCGGCGAACCAGGTCGCGGTGGCGCCGAGCCGGAAGCTGTAACCCCAGACGTCCATATCGGCCATCAGGGCGTCGCGGCCCACACCGGGCAGGTGGTCGGCCAGCAGCACCTGGAGCAGACAGACCGCGGCCTCTTCGGGATCGTCGCCTTCGGCATCGGTGTGCACGCCGGCGCGTCGGTCCGGGTCCATGCAAATCAGGTGGCCGGCCTCGTGCAGCGCCGAGTGCAGCGGGGTGTCCGGGCGCACGTGCAGCGTGGCGCCGACGATGCCCGCCTCCGGTTCGCCCCAGTAGCTGCCGGGCAGGGCTGCGTGTTCCGGGTGAACGACCAGGTCGATCGCGAAACGCGCGAGCAGCTCACGCAAGGCGGCAAGCCGCTCCGGTCGACAATAATGGCGCACCAGGGGGGACCCGGGCGTCGGGCCGGACAGGGTGTCCAGGGCGCCTGCCAATGGATTCTCCCAGGGCTCAGGACGCCGCGTGTTCCTCGGGCGTCATCGCGCGGATCGAGAGGGCATGCACCGCGCCGCTGGCGATCTCGTCGCGCACGGTGGCGTAGACCAGCTGATGCTTCTTCACTGCGCTCATGTCGGCGAACATCGGGCTGACGACCAGGGCCTCGAACTTGCCCTCACCGCCGGTGACCTCGACCTGCTGGGCTTCCGGCAGGCGGGAACGGATCAGGTCGGCGACTTCGGTGGATTGCATGGGACTTCTCCGGTGGTGGAATTGGATCAGGCGGCATCATAGCCAAATTGCCGACCGCCCACATCCAGGCCCACGTCGGGTTGGGGTACCGGCGGACGCGAACGACGTTCTCGGTGGCCTTGGCCCTGGTGCGTTGAATATACTGAGGCCAGGATCATCCAGCGTGCGGGCATCCCGGCGTCTGTGGATGGTCGCGCGGCCGTCGACTCCGGGAGGAATCGCGATGTCTGATCAAGGAAACCGGACGCAAGCCCTGAGCCAACACCCGATTGCCGCGGCGCTGACGCCGGAGCAGATCGAGGTTCTGGCCTCGTACCTGGAAACCGTGCGTGTGCACGAGCACGATGTGATTGCCGAAATCGGCGAGGTCGGCAACGCCCTGTATGTGGTGATCGCCGGCGAGGTCGCCCTGTATCACGAGGAGGGCGGGCAGGAAACCGAAGTCGGACGCATGAAGGCCGGCGAGTTCGCCGGCGAGATGTCCTTCTTCGACCGGGTGCCCCAGGAGGTTCGCCTGCGCGCGCTACGTGCCGACACCATCCTGCTGCGCCTGACTCGGGTCGAATACGAACGCCTGCGGGCGGAAAACCCGGACATCGCGGTTCATCTGCTCGAGTACGCCATCATCAGCATGGATCACCTGGTTCGCCGGGTCTCCGACGACATGGCCTCGATCACGCGTTACCTGCACTCGCGCGGCCGCTGATTACGTCCCCCCGGAGCCCGGATGAATCCCGCGACGGGCTGCGGGCTCAAATGGCGGCAGGGTATTCCCCGTTGTTTCGGATGACGCGGCTCCGGGTGGCGCTGTTAAGGGTATGGCTGATCCCGGTGCGGCCGATTCGGGTGTGGCTGCTTGCGGGGGCGCTGCTGCTCCCTTGGGGCGGGCTGCCGGCGCTGGCCCTTGCCGCCGACGGCGCACCCACGGCGAGCGCCGCGACGCCGCCACCGGGTGCGGGGCTGCAGATCGACATCGACGTGGGCCAGGCGATCCACCAGGCGATCGGTGCGGAGAATCTGCGGGCGCGGCTCTCCTGGATCGGGCGGCAGCCGCGCTTCGAGTTGCGTGCGGACAGCTTGACGCTGCCCACCCTGCCGGTCTCTCCCCGGGATTCGGCGGCCCCCTTCGGTCGGATCGAGAACCTGCAGCTGTCGTGTCCCCGGGTCGAGGTGACCAATCGGCGCATTGCCTGCGCCGAAGCCCGGTTGAGCGCCCGATTCCCGCAGGCGGCCTTGGGGCTTGAGGCGGTGCCGCTTGCTTTCGACTGGGATCGGCAGGCGGGGCAAGTGCGTTTCTCGCTGCCCTGGCCGGAGTGGTTTGGCGGCCGTGGACGCCTGGAAGGGCTCGTCCGGGCCCACGGGGTGCGCCTGGATTTCGAGCTCGGCGATCTGGACCTGCAGAGGCTCGATCGTTCCGGTCTGCTGCCGGCCGCAACGCTGCCGGTGGCCGTGACCGCCGGTCGGCTGGCTGCCGCCGGATGGCTCGAGACCACCGGTGCCGCGCCGGCCGGGAATGCCGAGGTCCGGATCACCGGGCTGGGCTTCAGCGATGCTCCGGGTCTGCGGGCCGGGGAAGCGCTGGGTCTTGCCGGGCAGCTGCGCCAGGACCCGACGGGGATCACGGTTCAGCTGGAATTCACCGACGGCCTGCTATTTGTAGACCCCTGGTTCCTGGATCTTGCCGAAACGGGACCGCTGGAGGTGTCGGTGTCCGAGTTGCAGCCGGCTGTGCTGCGTGCGGAGCCATCTGATTCGGGCCCGATCGCCCCGGCACACTGGCAGGCCCGCGCCGCGGACGCCCGGATCGGGACGCACGCGAGTGTGCGCGCCGAGGACCTGCGTTTTTCCACTGCGGGCCTGGAGCAGGGCGACATCGCCTGGGAGGCTTCGCGTCTGGACACGGCCGGGCAGTGGCTGGTGCAGCCGGTGCTGGCCGGTACGGTGCTGGGGCGGACGCGCTTCCAAGGCGAAGCCGAGGGCCGTCTGCGCCTGGTCGGGGATCGCCTGGTTGCGGTGTCGGCGCGTTGGCGCGACCTGATCCTGTTGGACGAGCTGCAGCGCTTTGCACTTACGGGCGCCCGGGGCCACCTCGGCTGGCAGGCGGACCGCATCGGACCGGTGTCTTTCCTGACCGCCGGCGGCGGCCATGTGTTGGGCATGCCGGTGGCGCCCTTCGACAGCCGGTTCCAACTCGATCCGGACGGGGTTCGGCTGGTGCAGCCGCTGCATCTGGGGGTGCTCGACGGCGGTTTGAATGTCGACGTGCTGAGCGTGCACCTGCGCCCCGAGGGGCCCCAGATCGAATTCGAGGGCGGCGTGCAGGCGGTGAGCCTGGAGCCGCTGACGGCGGTCTTCGGCTGGCCCGCTTTTGCGGGTACGCTGTCCGGGATCATCCCCCGGGTGCGCTACGATGTGCAGGGGCTGCGGGTCGACGGTCGCCTGCTGGTCCGGCTCTTCGACGGCGAGGTGGTCATTCGCGACCTGCGCATTCGCGATCTCTTCGGCGTGGCGCCGACGCTGGCGCTGTCGGCCGAGATCCGGCGGCTCGAACTCGAGCAGGTGACCCGCGCCTTTGATTTCGGTCGGGTCGAGGGGCGCGTCTCGGGACGGCTCGACGAGCTGTTGCTGGTGGACTGGCTTCCCGAGCGGATGGACCTGGTGCTGATGACGGACCCGGAGGCCCCCGGCCGGCGCCGGATCAGTCAGCGTGCGGTCGAGAACCTCACCGCGCTGGGCGGTGGCCTGCAGGGCGCGGCCTCGCTGATCTTCCTGCGTTTCTTCGAGGATTTCACCTACCGGCGCTTGGGCTTTGCGTGCGTCCTCGAGGGGCAGGTCTGCCAGCTTTCCGGGGTGGCCGATGCCCCCGACGAGGCCTTCGTGCTCGTCGAGGGCGGCGGCTTGCCGCGGATCACGGTGATCGGACACAACCGGCGCGTGGATTGGCCGGAGCTGGTGCAGCGTTTGCAAGCCGTTCGAGAAGGGGATCCGCCTGTTGTACAGTAAGTCGTTGCCGGCGCGTTGCCGACAATCGGCTGTTGATTGGTTTGCGACCGGCGATCTCCGACGGTCGATTCAAGGAGTTGGCATGAACGTGATACCCCGTCTGTCGATGGTTCTGGTGCTGACCCTGGCCCTCAGCGCCTGCGTCACCATCCATATCTATTTTCCCGCCGCGGCGGCCGAGGAGGCGGCTCGATCCATCGTTCGCGATGTGTTGGAGCACCAGGGTGCGCCGGATGCCGAGAGGCCCGGGCCCGATCCGGATGCGGCCTTGGAGCCGGCGTGGCGCGATGCCGGCGCAGCGAAAAGGCTGCCGCTGCTGGCCCGGGCGCTTGAGCGCATGGTCGCGCCGGCCGCGGCGCAGAACATGGACCTGCGTGTCGACACGCCGGCCGCCAACCGTCTCCGGGCGGCGATGCGCGAGCGCCACGCACAACTGGCCCCGCACTTTCGCAGCGGCGCGATCGGCTTCGGCCGCGATGGCTTCGTGACCGTCCGCGATCTTTCGGAAGTGTCGTTGCGCGAGCGTGCGACGGTACGCCAGGCGGTCGATGAGGAGAATGCCGATCGCCGCGCGCTGTACGCCGAGATCGCGCGCGCCAATGGCCGTCCCGACTGGGAGAATCAGATCCGCGAGACCTTCGCCCGCATCTGGATCGAGGAGGCGCCGTCCGGCTACTGGTATCAGGATCCCGCCGGCAATTGGCAACAGAAGTGAATGCACAGAAATCGCGGAGCCGCCGTATCCAGCAGCGGTGGCAACAGGCCGATGAGCTGATCAATCGGGCCGACCTCGCGACCTTGCCGCGCCTGCAGGCGGTGCTGGTCGGCATCGCCCGCGGCGTGATCGGCATCGCGCGCGAGGGCATGGAGGGGCAGCTCAACCTACGGGCGATGAGCCTGGTCTACACCACGCTGCTGTCCGTGGTGCCGCTGCTCGCCTTGTCGTTCTCGGTGCTGAAGGCTTTTGGTGCCCACGCGGCGATCGAGCCGTTGCTGCTGAACCTGTTGGAGCCCCTGGGCGAGGAGCGCTTCACCATCACCCGCGATGTGCTGATCTTCGTGGACAATATCCAGGTGGGTGTGCTCGGCTTCGTCGGGTTGATCTTCCTCGTGTACACGGTGATCGCGCTGGTGCAGAAGATCGAAAGCGCGTTCAATGCCATCTGGCATGTCGAGGGCACGCGCAGCCTGGGCCAGCGTTTCAGTAATTACCTTTCGGTGATCCTGATCGGGCCGGTGCTCGTGGTGTCGGCGCTGGGGGTGATGGCGACGGTGATGTCCACGACGCTGATGCAGCAGATCGCGGAGATCGAACCCCTGGGCACCATCTTCGCGGCAATCTCCAGTCTGTTGCCCTTCGTGCTGATCATCGCCGCCTTCGCCTTTATCTATATCTTCGTGCCCAATACCCGGGTGCGCCTGGTGCCCGCGCTGATCGGTGCGCTGGTGGCGGGGTTTCTGTGGCAGGCCGCCGGTTGGGGCTTCGCCGCGATGATGGCCGGCTCCACGCGTTTCGACGCCATCTATTCGGGCTTTGCGATCCTGATCATGCTGTTGATCTGGATCTACATCGCCTGGCTCATCCTGCTGGTCGGTTCCAATATCGCCTTCTACATCCAGTATCCCGAATACATGCGGGTGCGCGGCACCGAGATTCCGTTGTCCGGGGCGATGCGCGAACGCCTGGGGCTGCATCTGATGACCCAGGTCGGGCAGCGCTTTCTGGCCGGACAACGGCCCCCCTCGGTCGAAGATGTGGCCCGGATCCTCCAGGTGCCGCGCCGCCCGGTGGTCGAGACCGCGCGGCTGCTGAGGGACGCGGGGCTTCTGGTATTGGTCGACGAGGACGGGCTGCGCTACCTGCCGGCGCGGGATCTGGCCGAGATCGAGGTGGACGAGGTTCTTTCCGCCTTGCGTTACAACGAGGCCGACCGGCATTACCAGCGCCTGGAGGGGTTGCCCGTGGTCGAAACCCTGGTATCGCGGATCGAGGCATCGCATTCCGAGGTTCTGGCGTCGATGAGCCTGCGCGACCTGCTGACCCGGCCTCCGGACTCGGTCGCCTGAAGGGGCTGAATCGGCGCGAGGGCGTAGCCTTACGCAATGAACGTAGGGTCGGCCATGCGCAGCGGGTCCACCAGGGCCCTTGCCGAAGCGCCGTTCCAAGCCCGGGGCCGTGCCTAAGCCGTGCGGGGTGTGCCCGGTCCGGACACGCTCAAGTCGTCCATGAGCGCTCGAAAATGGCCATCCATGGCCATCTACGGTCCGGACCGGGCACACCCCACACGGCTTTGCAGCGCTGGCTAAAGGTCAAGGTCAGGGTCAGGGTCAAGGTCAAGAACGGTGCGTTGCGCTTTACCCACCCTGGGCCCAGGGCGGCCGATTATTTGCGCGACTGGAACAGGAAATAGATGCCGGCGGCGATGAAGACCGCGCCGATGACCAGCGCACCGATGCCGCCCAGGCTCTGGGCCTCGCTGACCGTCAGGCGGCTGAGGAAGACCTCGCCGGTGTAGATCGCATAGCTGCCGATGCCGATCAGCACCAGGCCGATCAGCACCAGCCCCTCGTCGATGCGCCGGCGCCTCATGGTCGGCCTTGCGACAATGCCGTGGCGGGGGGATGCCGGCAAGGCCGGGGGGTAGGGCGAGGGCGGATTTGATGCATCGATGCACGCTACCGCAGTGCGGGGGGCAGCGCAAAAAGACGCGAGCAAAAAACGAGAAGAAACACAGGTAAGAAACGCGGGTAAGAAAACGCCCAGGGGCACGTCCGGGCGTTGGCGGTCGGTCGGCGTTTGTGGGCACGCCCTCCGTATCTTTGTGGGCGCCGGGGCGGTCAGGCGGCTCCGGGGCCGTGGGTCGGGGGGTTCCAGGCGGGTGATGGTCTCGACGGCGGAGGGTGGAAGGCCGCCGGCTCGATGACGGTGGCCGGAGGTCGGTGGGGGCGGGTGTCGTACAGGTAGTTGCGGGTGGTCGGAACGATGCCGTGGGCCTTCGCGAGCTGCACCTGGTAGACGACCTGATCCCAGTGCCGGAAGCTCGATTCGCAGGTGGCCAGGTAGAACTCCCACATCCGACAGAAGCGCTCGTCGAAGCGTTCGGCCACCTCGGGGCGGGCGAGCTGGAAGCGGCGTGACCACTCGCCGAGGGTCTGGGCATAGTGCAGGCGCCAGACCTCGATATCGGTATGCATCAGCGGGGTGGGCTCCAGCGCGGTGGCGATCTCCGACAGGGCGGGGGTGTAGCCGCCCGGGAAGATATGGCGTCGCAACCAGGCGTTGGTGGTGGTCGGTGACCCGGTCCGGCCGATGGTATGGATCAGCGCGACGCCGTCGTCCTTCAGCAGCGCATCGACCTGCTCGAAGAACGGACGGTAGTAGGGCTGGCCGACGTGCTCGAACATGCCGACACTGACGATACGGTCATAGCAGGCGCGATGCTCCCGGTAGTCGCGCAGATGGAAGTGCACGCGGTCCTCGAGCCCGCGCGCCGCGCATTCCCGGCGCGCGACCTGCAGTTGTTCCCGGGACAGGGTCAGGCCGTCGACGTGCACCCCGTGTTCGGCGGCCAGGTGCAGCGCGAGCCCGCCCCAGCCGCAACCGATATCCAGAACCCGCATGCCGGGCTCCAGGCGCAGCTTGCGCGCGATGATGCGGCACTTCGCCAGCTGGGCCGCCTCCAGGGTGGTCTCCGGAGTCTCGAAATAGGCGCAGGAATAGAACATACCGTCATCGAGGAAGCGGCGGAACAGCCACTCGTCCAGATCGTAGTGGTGGGCCACGTTCCGGTAGGCGCGGCGAACCCGGTTGCCCTGTTGCAGCATCTTGTGGACGAAGCCCAGGGGGCGTTGTGCCTGACGGCGGATCAGGCCGACGAAGTTGCGCATGGTGATATCGATCACAGTGCCCAGGCCTTCGTCCCCGGCATCCCAGGCGCCGTCCATGTACGACTCGCCGAATTCCAGCGCTGGATTCCGGACGATGCGTTGCAGGGTGCTGCGGTCGCGGATGTGGATCGTGGCCTGGGGGAACCCGGAGCCGAAGCGCCGCTGCGAGCCGTCCGGCAGCAGGACGTTCAGGGTGCCGTGCTGCACGTAGTCTTCCATGAGTCCGAAAAGCTTCATCGCGTCGCTCCTTCGGAAGGAATGGCTGCTGTAAGTATTCCCAGATTTCGGCAGAAGATCAAAGATTCTAGGATCGCGCCGTGGTATGGACGGCCGGGTGGCTATGCCGCGATGCCGGCCTCAGACTTTCAGCAGCCCATGCCGCGCCAGCAGGCGGGTGAGGGACTCCATGTGGTCGCGTATCGACCGGCGCATGCGTTCGGGTTTGTGGCGTCCCAGGGCCTTGGCCAGGGCTGGCTGTTGCGCGGCCGCACGCATCATCGCCTCGACCACGGCCGTCGGATCCCGGGTGCCGTCGAGCAGCGTGACGATCTGCGCCGAGACCGCGTCCAGGTGCAGGGCCTGATGCCGTGGGGTCGGGATGGCGCCGGCACCCTGCGCCGCGACAGCGCGGACCAGGCGGGAAGCCCGGGGTCCCGCCGGTTCGGCCGCGGCCTCCTGGGGCGGGCCTGCTTTGGCTACAGGCCCGGAAGCGGAAGCGGGAGCGGGACCGGGACCAGGGTCGGGGCTGGGACTGGGAGTGGAGCTGGCGAGGGGGCCGCTGTTGGAACGGATTTCGGCGGGACACAGCGTGGCCTGCAATCCGCCGGAGACGAACAGGTTGAACAGATCGGGCATCAATTCGGCGATCTGCGCCGGTCCGGCGACGGCGGCATTCGCCGCGGCAATCTCGGGGACCAGGTCGCTGAGGCGGCGCGCGTCGGGGAAGGCCTCCGCCAGCCGGTTCAGCACCGCCCCGGCGAGCGCGTGTTCCACCGCGAAGGCCTGGCCGGTGGGGTTGCGAAAAGCGCCGGCCGTATCCGGCACCAGATCGGTGTAGAGGGGCAGCGACAACAGGTCGTCGATGAGGATTTCCCGGGTCAGCGGTTCCGCGCTGCGGCACAGCAGGGTCTGGCGGAAGGGGCGCAGCCGCAGGAAGTCGGCATACTGCTCTTCGTCGATCAAATCGTCGAAACGCGCCAGTTTCTTTTCCGCCGCCGCGCCCAGGGTGGACGGGAACATGGTGTGCAGGCGGGCATCGGC
>PWGH01000131.1 GCA_003555285.1 Thioalkalivibrio sp. | reverse complement strand
CGCCGGCCGCTGCGTCCCCCGCCCCAACGACCGTGAAACCAGCGGCCGTCAACTCGTCGGCGCCCGCGAACCCGGGTTCCGCCAAGGGCGCCACCAAGGCGCCGGCCAAGCCCCGCAGCACCCCGAGCCGGGCCACGCCCGGAAAATCGGGTGGCACCGCTCCGGCGAAGAAGGCCCCACGGCGTTCCGACACGCCCGACCTGAACGATCCCGCACGGCCGCTCCATCCGAAACGCGTCTGGCCGGACTGACCCCGGGCTGACGAGGCAGACCGGGCATGGCGATCCAACTGGCCGACTACCAGGACGTCCTGGACGAACTGGGCGAACACGGCACCGAGGTCCTCGAGGCGACCTGGCACGAGGCTGCGCGCGTGTTTTCCCCGCGTGGTCTGGAAAACTACCTGCGCGGTGCCGCCGGGCTGAAGAGCCTGGGCCGCGGCACCGACATGGTCGTCTCGTTCATCGAGAGTGCCCCGCAGGTCGCCAAGGCCATCGGCGAACAGGCCGTGGCCGAACTGCTCTCCGCCGCGATCCGGATGTATTCGAAGACCAGCGCCTCGGTACTGGCGCTGCTGTTTTCCACCGCGCCCACGGCCGCCACGCGTCTCGGCGAGCTGGAGTTGTTCCGGGGCTACCTGTCCCTGCTCGACAACCTGCTGTCGCAAACGCCGCGCGCGATCCGCCCGATGCTCGAAAACCTCGAGAGGCTGCTGAGCCACCTGACGCTGGGCGGCCTGCGCCGTTGGGCGCTATGGGGCGCCTCGGCGCACCGCGCCGATTACGCCGCGCAGGCCGCCTACTTCAGCCTGAACAGCGACGACGCGATCGCGGTGATGAAGAAGGAGCAGCGCGGCGTGCTGTTCGTGGACGTGCAGCGGCGCCTGGTGATGTACCTGCGGGCGCTGTGGGGACGCGATTTCTTCCTGCGCCCGACGTCCGGGGACTTCGAAACCCGGGAGGGCTACCGCCCCTACATCGAGCATTACTTCATCCATCTGCCCGATGCCTTCGACGACTACCGTGCGACCGACGAGGCCGATCCGGTTCCCGGCCTCGAGGTCTATCGGGCGGCCGCCGCGCACGCTGCAGCCCACGTGATGCACTCGCGCTTCGATCCGGACGCCGAATCCCTATCGCCGCTGGATCGCGCGTTGATCGGGCTCATCGAAGATGCCCGGGTCGAGGCGCTGGCGGTGCGCACCTTCCCCGGCCTGCAAGCGCTGTGGCGCAAGCTCCTGCCCGTCGATCCGGCGCGTGACGACGCTCTCGGACCGATCCTGGACCGGATCGCCCGCGCGCTGCTCGATCCCGCCTACCCGGACGATCACCCCATGGTGGTCGCGGCCCGGGACGGCTTCGCGGCGGCGGCCGAAGGGGTTCGGGAACCGCAGGCCGCGAAGCTCGAAGCGCCGGATACGGTGCCGGACGGGCTCGACGATCCTGCACCCTTCCGGGCCCTGGGGCTGGAACTGGCCCGCCGCGCCGAGGCGCTCGCGATCCCCTTCAACCCGCGCACGGACATTCCGTCCAGCATCTACCGGGACGACAACCGCCACCTGTGGCAGGGCCCGGAGGACGAACACGACACCGTGTTGTTGCCCGGCGGTCTGACTCAGGTGCGCAAGTACGTCAGCCTGATGGAAATGATCAACGGCCTCGATGTCGAATACGCCGGGGACGACGCGCAGGAGATCTGGATCCTGCCCACCGAGCTGTACGAGGACGACGGCACCACCTTCAACGAAAAGGAAGGCAAGGAGCCGATTTCGTCCCCGTACCATTACAACGAGTGGGATTACCAGACCCAGCTCGAACGTCCGAACTGGTCGACCCTGCTCGAAAAGCGCCCGCCGATGGGCGATCTGGCGATCATCGATAAGGTGGTCGAGAAACACAAGCCGCTGGTCCGGCGCCTGAAGCAGCTGATCGAGGCGGTGCAGCCGCAGGGCGTGATCCGCCAGCGCAAGGTCGAGGATGGCGACGAGATCGACATCAACGCGGCGATCCGGGCGATGGTCGACATCAGGATGGGCATCCAGCCCGATCCGCGCATCGGGATCCGTAGCCGGCTGCAGATCCGCGACCTCTCGGTGCTGCTGCTGATCGACCTGTCGGAATCGACCAACGACCCGGTGCCGGGAGCCGAGGAGGAAACGACGGTGCTGGACATGGCGCGCGAGGCCACCGCCCTGCTCGCCGAGGCGCTGACCCGCATCGGTGATCCCTTCGCGATCCACGGCTTTGACTCCAACGGCCGCCATGACGTCGAGTATTACCGCTTCAAGGACTTCGACGTTCCCTACGACGACAAGGCCAAGGGCCGTCTGGCGGCGATGACCGGGCAGCTGTCGACCCGGATGGGCACCGCGCTGCGCCACGCCGGGCACCTGCTCTCTCGACGGCCGAGCCAGAAGAAACTGATCCTGCTGCTGACCGACGGCGAACCCGCCGACAACGACGAGCGCGACCCCCAGTACCTGCGCTTTGACACCAAGCGCGCGGTCGACGAGCTCGCGCGCCAGGGCGTGAACACCTTCTGCCTGACGCTGGACCCGCACGCCGATCAGTACGTCTCGCGCATCTTCGGCGCCAAGAACTACCTGATCCTCGATCACGTCACGCGGCTGCCGGAGCGTCTCCCGGCGTTGTACCTGAGCCTGACGCGATGAACCGGCCATGACCTTCGAACCGGTGGTGCTGTTCTTCCTGCTCGGCGTCATTGCCGGGCTGGCGCGTTCCGACCTGAAGATCCCGGGGAGCATCTACGAGGCGCTGTCGATCTTCCTGCTGCTGGCCATCGGGCTTCAGGGGGGCGTGAAGCTCGCCGAGTTTCCGCTCGCCGAACTCATCGTTCCCGGGCTGCTGGTGCTGCTGGTGGGCTCGCTGATTCCGCTGATCGCCTTCCCCATCCTGCGTCTGCTCGGACGCATGAGCCGGCCTGATTCGGCGTCGATCGCCGCGCACTACGGCTCGGTGAGTGTCGTGACCTTCTCGGTGGCGGTGGCGCTGCTGATCCAGGAGGACATCGATTTCGAAGGCTACATGATCGTGTTCCTGGTGCTGCTCGAAATCCCGGCTCTGGTGATCGGCGTGATGCTCGCCCGCTATGGCGTCGGCCAGGCGCGCTGGGGCAAGCTGTTCCACGAGGTCTTCTTCGGCAAGAGCATCTTCCTGCTCGTCGGCGGTCTGGCGATCGGCTATGTCGCCGGCGCCGAGGGCATCAAGCCGCTGGATGTGTTGTTCTTCGACCTGTTCAAGGGCATCCTGGCGCTGTTCCTGCTCGAGATGGGGCTGGTCGCCGCGGCACGCATCGCCGGCCTGCGCGCCTACGGGGTGTTTCTGATCAGCTTCGCGATCCTGATGCCGATCTTCTCGGCGGTGCTCGGCACGCTGCTCGGCTGGGCATTGGGGCTGTCTCCGGGCGGCACCTTCTTGCTCGCGACGCTCTATGCCAGCGCCTCCTACATCGCCGCACCGGCCGCGATGCGCATCGCGGTCCCGCAGGCGAACCCGGCGCTGTCGATCGGTAGCGCGCTCGGGATCACCTTTCCCTTCAATATCTTCGTCGGCATTCCGCTGTATTTCTGGATGGCGAACCTGATCCACGCGACCGGAGGCTGATGCTTATGTCGCAACCGATGACCCTGCTGACCATCATCACCGAAACGGTGCTGGAGGATATCCTGCTCGATGAGATCGTCGAGCTGGGCGCCGTGGGCTACACCGTCACCGATGCCCGTGGCCGCGGCACGCACGGCACGCGTGCCGGTCGCTGGACGCAGGGCGGCAACATCCGGATCGACGTCGTCGGCAACGCCGCGCTGTGCAAGCGCATCGTCGACCACCTGCAGGCGGGCTATGAACAGAATTACGGTCTGTTGATGTACACGACCCCGGTCGAACTCCAGAACTGACCCCGCATTCACCCCTTTCAGAGAGTCCCCATGAACGACATCAGTCAGTACCGCATCGCGCAGGAACCCTACTACCGAAGCGTCGCCGACGAGGTCGAGTTGTACGAGGCCGCGTATTCGGTGCGCATGCCGATGATGCTCAAGGGCCCCACCGGCTGCGGCAAGACGCGTTTCGTCGAATACATGGCGTGGAAGCTGGGCCGACCGCTGATCACCGTTGCCTGCAACGAGGACATGACCGCCTCCGACCTGGTCGGGCGCTTTCTGCTCTCCGCGCAGGGGACCGAGTGGCAGGACGGCCCGCTGGCGGTCGCCGCACGCCACGGCGCGATCTGCTACCTCGACGAGGTGGTCGAGGCGCGTCAGGACACCACCGTCGTGATCCACCCGCTGACCGACAACCGCCGCGTCCTGCCGCTCGAGAAGAAGGGCGAGCTGGTCCACGCGCACGCGGATTTCCAGATCGTGATCTCCTACAACCCCGGCTATCAAAGCTTGATGAAGGACCTGAAGCAATCGACCAAGCAGCGCTTCGGCGCGCTGGACTTCAATTACCCCGAGCACGGCATCGAGGTCGAGATCGTCGCCCACGAATCCGGCGTGTCGGGGGAGATTGCCGGCAAGCTGGTCTCGATCGCCGAGCGCTCGCGGAACCTGAAGGGGCACGGGCTCGACGAGGGGCTGTCCACCCGCATGTTGATCTATGCCGGGTCCCTGATCGCCAAGGGGGTCGCCCCGCTCGCCGCGTGCCGGGTTACGCTGGTGCGGCCGATCACCGACGATCCGGACATGCGCGATGCGCTGGACTCCGCCGTCACGACCTTCTTCTCGTGACCGCGGCGCCTGACGGGCGCGGGTCGGGACGCGCTAGCCGATCCGAGGCACGATGACCGACAGCGAGTCCGGCAGCGAGCGAAAGGGCGGCAAGGACCCCTCGCTGCCCCAGATCATGCTGAAGTCGGAGCTGCCGGGGCACCTGATCCGGCATGCCACGCTGCGCCAGCTGCAGGTCTTCGAGGCGATCGTGCGCCTGGGCAGCTTCACGCAGGCGGCCGAGGAGTTGTTCCTGACGCAGCCCACCGTGTCGATCCAGATCAAGAAGCTTTCCGACGCGCTCGGCCTGCCGCTGTTCGAGCAGATCGGACGCAAGGTCTTCCCGACCGAGGTCGGGCTCGAGCTCTACGACACCTGCCGGGACATCCTCGGCTCGCTGGCCAATCTGGAAATGAAGCTCGCCGACCTGCACGGGCTCAAGCGCGGGCGCCTGCGCCTGGCGGTGATCACCACCGCGCAATACCTCGCCCCCAGCATCCTCGGCCAGTTCGCGCGCAAATACCCGGACATCGAACTCGCGCTCGAGGTCAGCAACTACGATCGGGTGCTCGCGCGGCTCGCCAACAACGACGACGATCTCTACATCATCGGCCACGTGCCGGATCATCTCGCCGATGTCACCGTGTACCCCTTCGCGCCGAATCCGCTGGTGGTGATGGCCCACCGGGATCACCCCCTGGTCGGGCAGCGCAACATCCCGGTCCAGCGTCTGGCGCGGGAATACTTCCTGATGCGCGAGCCCGGCTCCGGGATTCGGGAGGCGACGCTGAACCTCTTCGAGCGCCACGGCATCCAGCCGCGGATCCGGATGGAACTGGGCAGTAACGAGGCGATCAAGCAGGCGGTGATCGGGGGTCTGGGAATCGCGGTGCTGTCGCTGCACACCCTCAGTGCCGAGGGCACCCGCGGCCCGATCGCCCTGCTCGATGTCGCCGAATTCCCGATCAACCGGCAATGGCACATCGTGCACCCGCGGCGCAAGGTGTTGTCGCTGGTGGCACAGACCTTCCTCGAGTTCGCGATCCAGGACGAGGCGCGCGTCCGCGCCCACATCGACCAGATGCTCGAGGATTTTCAGCACAGCCTGAAGGGCTGAGCCCGCGAGCGGCGGCTGCGGGGACTTAACGCACGTCGCGGTTCAACCGTTCGACAGCGGCCAACGCGGCCCGTGCGGCGACGTCGATGTCGCCTTCCCGGCCGGCCAGGGTCAGGCGTCCGAAGGCGCCGACCGCATGGGCCTCGCAGAGGGTGATGTTGGCGGCCTTTTCGGCCTCGTTCGCGGCGTAGATCACATAGCCGGCCGGTTCGGTCTCGAGGATGAAGATGCTCTCCCCGGCGAGGACCATCGACCCCTTGCGGTTCTGACGGTTGATCAACACCGCATGGTCCGCGTTGATCCCGCGGATGGTTTCGGCCCAGGCGACCCGGCACTTCTGCCGCGAGGACTCTTCGGTGTTCAGCCGGTGCAGCAGGACCTGGGCGGCTTCCACCACACTGGCCTGATCCCGATGGTGGATCACCATCGACCCGAAGGCGCGTTCGACGACCATCTGCCCCAGGTGCACCGGGGCCGCCTTCAGCGCAATATCGGTCAGCCGGTGGATCGCGAGCCCGGGCTCCACTTCCAGCCACAGGCAGGAGTCGCCGGGCTTGGGTAGAAAGCCTTGCGAAACCGTGGCCATATACGCGGCAACCTGCGGCTGCAGGGCATCGATATGCACGTAGGTGCGTAGGGTGATCAGGGGCGCATCCATGAGAACAACCAAGTCACATTCATTTCCTAAGGGTCGGCCCGCCAAAAACTGGACCGGCATCGCGCGGTGGATCTCGGGTCCCGGCAACACCGGTCCCTTGCGCCCGATCCGCCGCCGCGGGAGTGTACCGGGTTTGCCGGCGGCGGTCGCGCCGCGCCGAATCCCGTCTCGGAGGGGAAAACCCCGTACAAACCGGTGAATATTACCACGACCCCAGGCCGCAACGCAGCCACAAGCGGTCATCGGCGGCGGATTCGTGCCTGGCGCACCGGCCCAGCAATTTGGTAGCATCGCCTCCCGCGTTCCCACCGGCCGATCGCGGCAGACCCCTCGGCCGGGCCCTCCCCTCGACCGGCCAGACCACCCACCCCCATGTTCACCTCCTCCGCAAGCCACCTCGAAGAGCTGGTGCACAGCTTTCGGATCGAAGGCGCGATGTTGCGTTACAGCAACTTCGTGCCCCAGCTGTACAACTACTGCCGGAGCCTCGGCTTCGCACCGGGCCGGATGCTGCCCTCCCGGGCCTTTTGCTCGGACGAGAGCCAGGGCTACCCGACGATTTTGATCGCCAAGCACTTCGGCACCTTCCCCTTCAATCACGGGCGCGGCGGTGCCATCGTCGCTACGCAGCGTCACGGCCCCTTCGCTGAACATGGCCAGGACCTGGTCATCATCCAGGCCAGTCACGTCGGGTACGATCCCGCCACCGGCCAATTCGGCAGCTACCGGCGCATTCATGCCGAGCACGCCGAGCATTCGGCAAGCTGCGGCAAGATCGCGGCCATCGTGGCGCGATACCAGCACGAGTACCAGTTTGCCCAGCACAACGTGGTACTGGAACACCATCAGGGAACCCTTTGTGTGTCGATCGACAACGGTCTGTTGCGCGGCAATCGCAACGAGGGTCTGTTCCTGAATCTGCCGCGCTTGATCGAACGCGATAGCGAAGGCGATTTCACCCCGTTGCGCACCTACAGCACCTCCAAAAGCTTCCCGGCCGCCGCCAAACTGCAGCGAGACCTTGCGGGCCTGGAGTTGGCCGAGGGGGAACGCATCGCGATCGGAACCCGCTTGACGGCAAAAATGTTTTTCTACCGGCGAGCCCTCGATGAGTCCTCGGAAAGCCGGGACCATCAGGAATTGGGCCTGCTGGCCGCCATGCCGTGCATTGTGACCGCCGCGCACCCGCTGCTGACCGCGGCGCAGATCAACACCCAGGTCGAATTCGACCGGGCCTTCCGGACCGCGGCCCACGCACCGAGCTTTCACGGCAAGCGGCTGCTGCACATCGCCGGCTTGAACATCGACATCTCACCGCAACTTGGCGAAACCTTCCCGACGACCCACTTTGTCCCCTGGGCGGCCTATGTGCAGGATATCGAGGGGCGCCAACGCATTTTGGAGCAGACCGAACTGGTCGCACTGCTGCGCGCCCAAAGCACGGAGAATCCCGACGAGATCGACCTGGAGACCGCCATCGGCGCGATGGCCAAAGGCGACATGATCGATGTGACCCTCGGCTCCTCCAGCGCTTCGCCGGCCGCGTCCACCTGAGGTTCGGCTACATCGATTCCCCCGCCTTCGGACACGCTGAGTGCCTCCGCGCTACGCCCGGCGGGGCGCCGAACGCGCTCCTCTTTGCTATGCTTCTAGACGGCCCTTCGCGCATCGATCGGCCATGGCCGCCGCCCCCTCGGGCGGCGGATAAAAAAACAGCGAGGAGGTTTGGATGAAGCTTTTGATCGCGGGAATCGTTCTGATGCTGGCCGGTCACACGGCCGCAGCGGCGAACCCGGCCGAGACGCGCTTTACCGTGCTCGAGAACGGCGCGGTGATTCAGGACCAACAAACCGGCTTGGAATGGATGCGCTGCAGCGTCGGCCAGACCTGGAGTGAATCGGGCTGCGTCGGCCGGCCGACCCGCTACTCCTGGGATCAGGCCATGGTCCTCACGGCCGAGGTGGCCGAACGCGACGACTGGCGCCTGCCCACGGTGGAAGAATTGCAGACGCTGGTCGCCTACCGCATGTTCAATCCCGCCATCGACCCGGCGATCTTTCCCAATACGCCGCCCGCCAACTTCTGGTCTGCCTCCGAAGCGGCCTCCGATGCCTACTACGCCTGGAGCGTCCATTTCGCGAACGGCTTCAGCAATTGGCGCCACAAGCGCCAGCGCTTCGAGGCCCGGCTGGTGCGCGCCGCGGACTGACCCGCGTCCGCCCCGCCAGGATCCGGGTTACCAGGATCCGCGGTGGGCGAACGCAGACTGCTGCCAGGATTCGGGGAGCGCCTGGAGATGGCTGTTGAAGCAGACCCAGATGCCATCCCGGCAGCGTTGGGTCACGCGGCCCGTCACGCGACTCTCGGCCCCGTAGGATTCCGAGTCCGGGAAGACCATTTCGACCAGATCATCGCTCAGGCGCCCGGTATACTCCAGAAACACGCTACTTCCGGAGAGCCTCCGGGTGACCACCTTGACCGGATGGCCTTCGCCCAATTTCAGCCAGATTACGCTGCGAAAGCGAAGGCATTCCTCATCACAATAATAATTCATCGAAATCAGCTCCTTCAGACACCGTCAAGGCTCGGAAAAACGCCCCTGTTTCACGTTTTCCAACCTTAGGATTAAAACTAAAGGACCCTCATTTTCTCAACAAGGCGCATGGGCACCTAGGTAAAAGGCACATTCCTGCCAGGGATACCCCCGACGCCGAATCGAGACGCTGCCGTGCCCGTGAACCCGTGACCGAACATCGCCCGGACGACCTGCCAGCGGATGCCCACGCCCGGGCATCCCGCCTGGCTCCGGATGTGCAACGGATGTTTCGACAGATCCATATCGACGCCGCGCGCAATGCCACCGACGACTTCAACCCCTTCCACGACCCGAATCAGTGGCAGCGCATCGCGGGCAATCCCTTTGGCGGCCCGATCGTTCTCGGCTTTCAGCTCGAATGTCTGGCCGAGTACCTGGTCACCCGCCTGCGAGCAACTGAAACCGAGGGCGGCCAACCCCACCTGGCGTATCGCAACTATCAATTCACTTTCGCGGGGGCACTGCGTCCGGACGAAGCCTTCCGCGTCATGCTCAAACCCACGATCGAGGGACGGGATCCGATGGGGGGCCTCGTGCGCTCCAACCGCGTCGTGGTGCGCAAGGCCGGCGGGCTGGTGCTGCGGGGCCAGATCCGCGATTCCACGACACCACTGGCCCTGGCCGGCGAATCGCCGCCCGAAGCCGACCTGAGAACCCTGACCGATCGCCGCCTGCTGCCCGGCGGACGCTGGTTCCACAAGCGCAAGTTCATGATGAACAGCAACGCCAAGAACCTGATTTCCGGTTCCCTGGCCGACCAGGCGTACTACTTCAACGAACTCGAAGACCACATCAACTTCCCGGATCTGTTTCCGGCTGCGCTGATCTCCTGCGCCTTGCTGGAGCGGGCCCACGCCACCGGGCACGATTTCCATTTCAATCCGATGGTCTATACCGCCCATCACATCAGTGTCGACCAAAGGCTCGCCCGCGGACTGCGAAGCAACGATGCCGTGCACCTGCTGGTCGACATCGCCGAAGCCGTCGCCGGTCCGGACGATGGATACGGGGGGGTCGACGTGGTGCAGCGTTACCATCGCTGCCTGGGCCTGCTCCCGGGCCACCGGGTCCTCTTTCAGGCCGAAGTCCGTCTGGCACCGCTGCAAGCCATCCTCCACCGCAGTCGCAGCACCTCGCCGAGGCCGATGGACGCCTGATGGGGTACGCCGCCTCGCTGCTGGTGTATGGCCACGCCGCAGGGTCTAGGCTCAGGGCACGGCGTCGACGCAACTGGCGTCCGTAGCGGCGCCGAGTCACGAGAAGCAGGGGAATTCAGTAGTGAGAATGTTCGATAACTTCTTGGTTTTTATTGGTGGGGACGGCCGGAATCGAACCGGCACGACCTTGCGGTCAGCGGATTTTAAATCCGCTGCGTCTACCAATGCCGCCACGCCCCCAAACGCTCGATCATTCTACGCGATATCTCGTGCCCCGCCTCGGCGCTGCGCCGGAGCCAGTCGATGCCACGCTCCTGATCGACGCGGATCCCCTCGCCCGAGATCAGGCACCGGCCGATCCAGTGCATCGCGTCCGCGTTGCGGGCCGTCGCAGCGCGTCACAACCAGCTCTGCGCGGCCTCTGCCTGCCCGGCCTCCAGCAGGCAGCAGAGCGAGGTCGTTCATCGCCTCGGGATCGCGCTGGTCGGCTGCCGGCAGTACGGGGAGGTCTTCATCGGCCGCGGGGAACAGCAGATCGGCACGCAGCGCCTCGACTGCGATCAGCGCGCGGTTGAGCGGTTCGTCCACATTGCGCTTCCAGG
>PWGH01000013.1 GCA_003555285.1 Thioalkalivibrio sp. | reverse complement strand
CGGTCCTGCGGGCGGCGCGGGCCGGCGAGGCTCGGCTCCACCGTGCCCAGATCCAGCTCCAGCACCGCGCTGTAGCGGGGTTCGGGTGCGCCGTCCTCGCGCCACAGACCCTGGGCCCGCGCATAGGCCTCGACCAGTTCGATGTGGGCCGGGTCGCGCCCGGTCAGCCGCAGGTAGGCGAGGGTCTCGGCATCGATCGGAAAGATGCCGCAGGTGGCACCGTATTCGGGGGCCATGTTCGCGATCGTCGCACGGTCGGCCAGCGGCAGGTCGCCCAGGCCGTCGCCGAAGAACTCGACGAACATGCCGACCACCCCCTGCTTGCGCAGCATCTCGACGACCACGAGCACCAGATCCGACGCGGTGGTCCCTTCCCGGAGCCGGCCGGTCAGGCGTACGCCGACGACCTGCGGAATCAGCATCGAAATCGGCTGTTCGAGCATCGCGGCCTCCGCCTCGATGCCGCCGACTCCCCAGCCGAGCACGCCCAGGCCATTGACCATCGTCGTGTGCGAGTCGGTACCGACCAGGGTATCGGGGTAGGCGACCGTGCTGCCGTCGGCGCGGTCCTCGACGAACACGGTGCGCGCCAGGAATTCCAGGTTGACCTGGTGCACGATGCCGGTTTCCGGCGGCACCACCTTGAAGGTGGAGAAGGCCTGTTGGCCCCACTTCAGCAGGCTGTAGCGTTCGCGGTTGCGCGAGTACTCGAGTTCGGCGTTCAGTTGCAGCGCGTTGGCATTGCCGTAGGCGTCCACTTGCACCGAGTGATCGATGACCAGTTCGGCCGGCTGCATCGGATTGATCCGGGCGGGGTCGCCGCCGAGCGCCTCCATCGCGTCACGCATTGCCGCCAGATCGACGACCGCGGGGACGCCGGTGAAGTCCTGCAGCAGCACGCGCGCGGGCCGAAAGGCGATCTCCTGCGTGGGCTCGGCGCGCGGATCCCAGTCCAGCAGCGCCTCGATCTCGGCCGGGCGCACGGTGCGCCCGTCCTCGAAGCGCAGCAGGTTCTCGAGCAGGATCTTCAGGGAGTAGGGCAGCGTCGCCGCGCGCGGGTCACGGGTGATCGGGACGATCCCGCAGGTGCGGTCGCCGACCGTCAATGTCTGGGTGAATTTGTTCGAGGGAGCGGTCATGGCGTCGGTTCTCCTGTGGTCAGGTGTTGAGACGGTGCAGCAGGCTGTGGGCTTCGTGGATCAGGCGATTGCGCCCGAACAGGAGCCGCCAGCGCGAGCCGCCGGCCTGGCGCCAGAGTACGGCAGCCCGGATGCCCGCCAGCAGTGCGGCCCGGATGCGAGCGGCGATGGCGGGATTGGAAAGGTGTGTCTGTTCGCCCTGCACGATGATCCGCGGGCCAAGCTTGGAGATCGACTCCTGGTAGATCTCGGCCAGCCGGGCCAGCACGCTTTCGTGGGTGAGGTGAAAGTATTCGACCTGCCGCTCGGCGGCCTTCAGACCGTCCCCGAGCGCCTGCAACATCTCCGGGCGGGCCTGCAGCTTGCGTTCGAGAAAGATCAGGCCGATGGCATAGCGGGTGATTTCCAGGTCCGGCGGCTTGCCGCCGGACTTCAGCTGGATTTCGACGCGTTCAAGGCCGGTGCGTAGATTGGCCTCGCCGCGGTAGATCTCTGCGGGGGTGTCGGCGTCGAAGGCAAACAGGCTGCCGATCAGGATTTCGTATTCATGGTCGTCGCAGCGGCCGCGCCACGCGAGATCCTTGACCAGGGAGGCCGCCTGGAACAGCGAAGCCAGCGCCAGGGTTCGATTGTAATCGGTACGATCCAAGGGCTCTGGGTGCTCTGGCTGGGGGTGGATGGCAGCCGCTTACTATACCGGAAGACTCAACCGGTAACCGCGGGCGCCAGCAGCGGGTGTGCGGCCGCGATCACCGCGCCGCCAAGGCATTCCCGTTCCCGATAGAAGACAATGGACTGCCCCGGCGCGACCGCACGCTGGGGGGGGTCGAAGCGCACTTCAAGGCCCTTCGGGGTTGACGCGAGGATCCGGGCCGGCTGCAATGCCTGGCGGTGGCGGATGCGCGCGAGCAGCGGCGTCTGCACAGGAGGCGGCGCGCCGATCCAGTGCGGGGTCTCGGTGGACAGACCGGGGCTCAGCAGTAGCGGATGGGCGGAGCCCTGGGCGGCGATCAGGCGGTTGCGCGCGGGATCCTTGCCCACCACGTACCAGGGCGCGGACTCGGCGGCATCGACACCGCCGATCCCCAATCCCTGGCGTTGACCGATGGTGTAGTACATCAGGCCCCGATGGCGCCCGAGCACCCGACCGTCGGGGTTGCAGATCTCGCCCTCGGTGGCCTGCAGGTACTGCCCGAGGAAGTCGCGGAACCGGCGCTCGCCGATGAAGCAGATTCCGGTGCTGTCCTTGCGGGCATGATTCGGTAACCCCCAGTCGGCGGCCAGGTGCCGGACCTCGGGTTTGGTCAGGTCGCCCAGTGGAAACAGTGCCGGCTGCAGCTGCGCCTGGGTCAGGCCGTGGAGGAAATAGGTCTGGTCCTTGCCAGCGTCGGCGGCAAGAAGCAGGTGCGCAGCCCCGGCGTGCTCCCGGACCTCGGCATAATGACCGGTCGCAACATGGGCTGCACCGAGGCGACGGGCCTGATCGAGCAGGGCCGGGAACTTGATCTCGCTGTTGCACAGGATGTCCGGGTTCGGGGTCCGGTCGGCCTCGTATTCGCGCAGGAAGTGGGTAAAGACCCGTTGCCAATAGGCGGCCGAATGATTGGCCTTGTGCAGCGGAATCTCCAGGGTTCGTGCCACCTCGGTCGCCATCGCCAGATCCTCGGCCGCGGCGCAGTAGCCGGCGTCGTCGTCCTCTTCCCAGTTTTTCATGAACAGGCCCTCGACCGCATAGCCCGCCTGCAGCAGGCGCGCGGCGGCCACCGCCGAGTCGACGCCGCCGGAAAGCCCGACGACGACCTTGGTCGGGGTGCGGGTCACGTGCCGGAAACCAGGCTGCCGAGGGTCTCCAGTGGCAGCCGCACGCCGGCCGCGTAGCGCTGCAGCGAACGCTGCACCAGAGGGCTGCGCAGCGGCCAGTGGGCCTCGACCTCAGCCGGGGTCAGCCAGTGATTGGCGACGATCACCGGGTCGCGGGCGCAGTCCGTGACGGTCGGCTGGGCCGAACCGCTGAAGGCGATGCGCAGTGCCACCGCCGCATTGGGCAAGGTCAACAGGTCGCAGCCCAGCCAGGCCTCGGGCACGAACTCCAGGCAGGTCTCCTCGCGCACCTCGCGAATCACCGCGGTAATCAGATCCTCGCCGGCCTCCAGATGGCCGGCCGGCTGATTCAGCATCCGCCGGCCCTGCACCCATTCCTCGACGAACAGGTAGCGGCCGCCGTCCGGGATCACGGCAGCAACGGTGATGTGACAGTGCAGACGATCTTGCATCGGAGCTCACAGGCGGGTAAGAAAGCAACGGCGCCCCATCATACCGCGGGCGGCCCGGCCTATCTGGAAAGGCCACGAATCGAAAGGCCCATGGGATCCCAGAGCACCGAAGCGCAGCGCATGGGGCCGGGAGGCCCTGCATGAAACCTGACGACCCTGGGTGTTGTGTATACTTTTTCCGGAATCATTCCCCGCCAACCCCTGGAGTCCTTATGGCCTACGAGCACATCAAGATCCCCGACGGCGCCGAGCCGATCACCGTTGGTACCGACGGCGTTCTTCAGGTTCCGGATCACCCCATCATTCCGTTCATCGAGGGGGATGGCATCGGGGTGGACATTACCCCGGTGATGCGCCGCGTGGTTGATGCCGCGGTCGAACGCGCCTACGGGGGCAACCGGGCGATCGCCTGGATGGAGATCTACGCGGGAGAGAAGGCGAACACCGTCTATGGCGCCAACACCTGGTTGCCGCAGGAGACACTGGACGCCGTGCGGGACTATGTCGTCTCGATCAAGGGGCCGCTGACCACGCCGGTCGGGGGCGGGATCCGCTCGTTGAATGTGGCCCTGCGCCAGCAGCTCGATCTTTATGTCTGCCTGCGCCCGATCCGCTATTACGCCGGTACCCCAAGCCCGCTGAAAGAGCCCGAGAAGACCGATATGGTCATCTTCCGCGAGAACTCCGAGGACATCTATGCCGGCATCGAGTACGAGGCGGGGACGCCCGAGGTGCGCAAGGTCATCGACTTCCTGCAACAGGAGATGGGCGTCACCAAGATCCGTTTTCCCGACACCGCGGGCATCGGCGTCAAGGCCGTCTCCAGCGAGGGCACCAAACGCCTGGTGCGCAAGGCGATCCAGTACGCGATCGACAACGACCGCAGCGTGGTGACCCTGGTGCACAAGGGCAACATCATGAAGTTCACCGAGGGGGCCTTCAAGAACTGGGGCTACGAGCTCGCCCAGGAGGAATTCGGCGCCGAGGAGATCGACGACGGGCCGTGGTGCAGCTTCAAGAACCCGAAGACCGGTACCGAGATCGTGATCAACGACGTGATCGCCGATGCCTTCCTGCAGCAGATCCTGCTGCGGCCGGAGGAATACGACGTGATCGCCACCCTGAACCTGAATGGCGACTACATCTCCGACGCACTGGCGGCCCAGGTCGGCGGCATCGGCATCGCGCCGGGTGCCAACCTGTCCGATACCATCGCGATGTTCGAGGCCACCCACGGCACCGCGCCCCGGTATGCCGGGCAAGACAAGGTGAACCCCGGATCGCTGATTCTGTCTGCAGAGATGATGCTGCGACACATGGGCTGGACCGAAGCCGCGGACCTGATCATCCAGGGGATGTCGGGAGCGATCAGCGCCCAGACCGTGACCTACGACTTCGCGCGCGCGATGCCGGGGGTGGACCCGGTGTCCTGCTCGGGATTTGGCACCGCGATGCTCGACCACATGCATTGAAGGTCATTTGGGGCAGGGTGGGCCGTTTGGGGAAGGAAGAGGGATGGGAATTGCGGTCTCTTTATCTTCTCGGAGGAACTCGTCGAAGATGCGAGTCCGGCTCGGGTACGTCCGGGCCGGCATTTCCGGCCCGAGACCTCCGGCCCCACACCTCCGGCCCATACCCCGGCGATGATCTAGGCAAGCCATGAGCGATTCGAAACACAAGACCGGCACCGATGAGGCCATCGACGTCGATGAGGCGCAGCCGGAACTCAAACCGCCGCGCCAATTCAAGGTGCTATTGTTGAACGACGATTACACCCCGATGGAATTCGTGGTGGAAGTGCTCGAGACGTTCTTTGGGATGGATCGGGAAAAGGCCACACGGGTGATGCTGCAGGTGCACACCCGGGGCAAAGGCGTTTGCGGGATCTTTAGCCGTGACGTGGCCGAAACGAAGGTGGCGCAGGTCAGTGACCATGCCCGCCACCACCAGCACCCGCTGCTATGTTCGATGGAGGAGGCCTGACCGCCATGCTGGATCGCGAACTGGAATTCAGTCTCAATCTGGTCTTCAAGGAGGCCCGCGACAAACGCCACGAGTTCGTGACCGTGGAACATCTGTTGATGGCGCTGATCTCCAACCCCAGCGCGGCTACGGTGTTGCGCGCCTGCGGTGGGGATCTGGAACGCATCCGCGTCGAGCTGGACGCCTGGCTCGATGCGAACACGCCCCGCATCCCGCCGCGGGACGGCCGCGAGACGCAGCCGACGCTGGGCTTTCAGCGCGTGCTGCAACGCGCGGTGTTTCACGTGCAGTCCAGCGGCCGCAAGGAGGTCAGCGGCGCGAATGTGCTGGTCGCCCTGTTCGGCGAACAAGACAGCCATGCGCTGCACCTGCTCGCCCAGCAGGACATTCAGCGTCTGGACATCGTGAACTTCATCTCCCACGGCATCTCCAAGGTGGGCGACGACGACCCCGACCAGATCGCGCCCGGTGCGTCCGATCCGATCGAGGGCTCGGGCCCCGGCGCGCCGGGTGAGGAGGCTGAGGGCAAGCAGAATGCCCTGACGCTGTATGCGACCAACCTGAATGCGAAGGCGGCCAAGGACGAGATCGATCCCCTGATCGGTCGAGCCCACGAGATCGAACGGACCATTCAGATCCTCTGCCGCCGACGCAAAAACAATCCGTTGCTGGTGGGCGAGGCCGGCGTGGGCAAGACCGCGATCGCCGAAGGTCTGGCCAAGCGCATCGTCGACTGCGAGGTGCCCGACGCGATCGGCCACGCCACGGTGTATTCGCTTGATCTGGGCGCCCTGGTCGCCGGGACCAAGTACCGCGGCGACTTCGAGAAGCGCCTGAAGGGCGTGCTCGCCCAATTGAAGCGCCAGAAGGGGGCGGTGCTGTTTATCGACGAGATCCACACCATCATCGGTGCCGGTGCCGCCTCCGGCGGCGTGATGGACGCGTCGAACCTGATCAAGCCGATGTTGGCGAGCGGCGAGCTCAAGTGCATCGGTTCGACCACCTATCAGGAATACCGCGGCATCTTCGAGAAGGACCGCGCGCTGGCACGGCGCTTCCAGAAGATCGACGTGCCGGAGCCCTCGGTCGAGGAGACCTTCCAGATCCTGAACGGCCTGAAATCACGCTTCGAGGCCCACCACAATGTGCGCTTCACCCGGCCGGCGCTGCGCGCGGCGGCCGAGCTCGCCGATCGCTACATCACCGATCGCTTCCTGCCGGACAAGGCGATCGATCTGATCGACGAGGCCGGCGCCAGCCGCCAGCTGCAGCCGCTGAACCAGCGTCGCAAGACCATTAACGTGCAGGATGTAGAGGCGATCGTCGCCAAGATCGCGCGGATTCCGCCGAAATCGGTGTCCACCAGCGATGTCGAGATCCTGCGCAACCTGCAGCGTGACCTGAAGATGGTCGTGTTCGGGCAGGAGCCGGCGATCGACAGCCTGTCCACTGCGATCAAGATGGCGCGCTCAGGTCTCGCCGATCAGGGCAAGCCGATCGGCTCCTTCCTGTTCACCGGGCCGACCGGGGTCGGCAAGACCGAAGTGACCAAGCAGTTGGGCCGGATCCTGGGGATCGAACTGATCCGGTTCGATATGTCCGAGTACATGGAGCGGCACACGGTCTCGCGGCTGATCGGGGCTCCGCCCGGCTACGTCGGCTACGACGAAGGCGGCCTGCTGACCGACGCCGTCCTGAAGCACCCGCATGCCGTCCTGCTGCTCGACGAGGTCGAGAAGGCGCACCCGGATGTCTTCAACCTGCTGCTGCAGGTGATGGATCACGGCACGCTGACCGACACCAACGGGCGCAAGGTGGATTTTCGCAACGTGATCGTGGTGATGACCAGCAACGTCGGCGCAGAGATGTCCAGCCGTCCATCGATGGGCTTCACGCAGCAGGATCATTCCACCGATGCGATGGAAGTGCTGAAGCGGACCTTCAGCCCGGAGTTCCGTAACCGCCTGGACGGCATCATTCAGTTCGCCCCATTGGATGAACGCACGATCCTGAGTGTCGTGGACAAGTTCCTGGTGCAGTTGCAGGCCCAGCTCGACGAGAAGAAGGTCGTCCTGACGGTGACCCCGGAAGGCCGGGCCTGGCTCGCCGAGCACGGGTACGACGTCAAGATGGGTGCGCGTCCGATGGCGCGGACCCTGCAGGAGCACATCAAGAAGCCGCTGGCCGAAGAGATCCTGTTCGGCCGACTCGCGAAGGGCGGCGGCGAGGTCATCGTGCGCCTCGGTGAGGATGGGCTGGAGCTGGACATTCGGGAACCGGCCGTCTCCTGAGCGGGGACGGGTGCGCTCCACTCGGTAGAGGAGCGCCAAGGACGCAGGCGCAAGGACGCGCCAGAGCGATGAATCGCTGCCGAGAAATCGCCGAGGCCGACGGGACGCGAGCGAAATCACCAGGGCCAGGAGGCCTCTGCGCAGAAGATTCTGCTCAGAATGTGCTGGTCTTGTGTTCTGGGCGGGGATGTACGCAGGCCGGTCGGTCGGAGCCAGCGCTTCAGCGCACGCGGTGCAGGTCGCAGCGGTGCGGGATTCTTATTTGTTGCGGTAGACGATGCGTCCCTTGGAGAGGTCGTAGGGGGTCATCTGCACGATGACCTTGTCGCCTCTGAGAATGCGGATGTAGTGCTTTCGCATCTTTCCGGAGATGTGCGCCGTAATCACGTGGCCATTTTCCAGTTCAACGCGAAACATCGTATTGGGGAGCGTTTCGACAATCGTTCCTTCGAGTTCGATCTCGTCTTCCTTCGCCATGCAAATCCTCTTCTCTGTGTCAGGGGAGGCGACATTATGCGCAAGCGGGCCCGGAACTCAAGCCGGGTCATTTACCCATGGGAATTAATGCGGCGGCGTCAAGACGCTACAACGCGCCGTAAGTCGTGGCCGCGAACGCATCATCCGGCCCCCGGCGCTTCGCGTGGCACCTGACACGTGGCACTCCGCAGACCGGGGGTCGCTCGGTGCGTCGGTGGCTTTATTCGGGATCTCCTTAGTACACTACCCGCTGGTCGAACAAATCAGGTCAGCGATGGAATCACAGTGGGCAGTGGTGTTCCCGGGTCAGGGATCCCAGGCAGTCGGCATGCTGAGCGATCTGGGCGAGACCCATGCCATCGTCCGGGCCACCTTCGAGGAGGCTTCCGAGGTGCTGGGTACGGACCTCTGGCGGCTGAGCCAACACGGTCCGGCCGAGGACCTCAATCGCACCGAGCACACCCAACCCCTGATGCTGGCCGCTGGTGTCGCCACCTGGCGCGTGCTCCGCGCGCGGGTGCCGAGCCCGCCGGCCGCGATGGCCGGCCACAGCCTGGGTGAATATTCTGCCCTGGTGGCGGCAGAGGCCATCGCGTTTGCCGATGCCGTGAGCCTGGTGAGCGCACGCGCAGCGGCGATGCAGGCCGCGGTGCCGGAGGGTGCCGGTGCGATGGCGGCGATTCTCGGACTCGACGACGACGCGGTGCTCGCCCTGTGCGAAGCGCAGGCCGGTTCCGACGTGCTCGAGGCGGTCAATTTCAATACCCCCGGCCAGGTGGTGATCGCCGGCGCCACGGCCGCCGTCGAGCGCGCGGTCGCGGCGGCCCTGCCGGCCGGGGCCAAGCGGGCGGTGCAACTGCCGGTGTCGGTGCCCTCGCATTGCGCGTTGATGCACCCGGCGGCGGAGCGTCTGCGCCTTCGGCTCGAGGAGACGCCGATGCAGCTACCGCGTATTCCCGTGCTGCACAACGTCACCGCGGATGTGGTCGATTCGGTAGCGGCGCTGCGCGCGATCCTCGCGGAGCAGCTGTACCGTCCGGTACGTTGGGTGGACACGGTCAGGGCGCTGCGTGCCCGCGGTGTGGCCGTCCAGGTGGAGGCAGGTCCCGGCAAGGTGCTGACGGGTCTCGCCAAGCGCATCGATCGCGAACTGCAGCTGGTCGAGATCGGCAATGCCGCCGGTCTGGCCAAGGCGCAGGAAGCACTCGGCGCCTGAAACCCCAATCCCAACCTTTCGCGGCGGCCGGGCACCCTGTTGGCCGGCCTCCATCGCGATGAACCATTCAGCAAGGAAGAAAAGCATGACAGAGAGCAAGGGTGCAGCCCTGGTCACCGGGGCGAGCCGCGGTATTGGCGCCGCGATTGCCCAGCGGCTGGCCGCGGCCGGCTGGCCGGTGGTCGGCACCGCGACCACGGCCGCCGGGGCCGAGTCGATCACGCAGGCCCTGAGCCCCCACGGTGGGCGGGGCGTGGTGATGAACGTGACCGACGCCGATTCGGTGCAGGCGGCGCTCGCGGACATTCAGGGCCGCGAGGGCGCTATCGAGGTGCTGGTGAACAACGCCGGCATCACCCGCGACAACCTGATGTTGCGGATGAAGGATGACGAGTGGGACAGCGTGATCGAGACCAACCTCTCGGCCGCCGCGCGGCTGACCCAGCGGGTGCTGAAGGGGATGATGAAGCTGCGACGCGGACGTATCGTGCTGATCGGGTCGGTGGTGGGTTCCAGCGGCAACGCCGGCCAGGCCAACTACGCGGCGGCCAAGGCGGGTCTGGGCGGCCTGGCGCGGGCTCTCGCCCGCGAGGTCGGCAGCCGCAATATCACGGTGAACGTGGTGGCCCCGGGATTCATCGATACCGACATGACCCGCGACCTGCCGGAGGCCGCGCGCACCAAGCTGCTGGAGGGTATTCCGCTCGGCCGTCTCGGGCAGCCGGAGGAGATCGCGGCGGTGGTCGCCTTCCTGACAGCACCGGAAGCGGGGTACATTACCGGAGAGACCGTGCACGTCAATGGCGGTATGTTCATGCATTGAGGCGCTTTTCCGGACAATTTCCGTCGTGAGCCGGCCATTGGGCGGGTTTGCGGAACGGGCCAATCCGCCGGTACCCGGTTCGACTGGATCGAAACCGGTCTTTTCACTAGAATGGCGCTCGAAAATGGACCGCCACACACCCAAGGGGATGTCGTACATGAGTAGCATCGAAGAACGCGTCAAGAAGATCGTCATTGAACAGCTGGGCGCCAAGGAAGAGGACGTCACCAATTCAGCCTCTTTCGTAGAGGATCTCGGCGCGGATTCACTGGATACGGTGGAGCTGGTCATGGCCCTGGAGGAGGAATTCGAGACGGAGATCCCGGACGAGCAGGCCGAGACGATCACGACCGTCCAGCAGGCTATTGATTACATCAATGCCAACATGAAGGACTAAGGAACACCGGTACCGGGTTGTTTCCAGGACTGAAAAGCAGAGGCCGCTCACAATCGTTGGGGGGCCTTTGTTCATTCCGCAGTAAGGAGAATGCAATTGTCTAAGCGTCGGGTGGTGGTTACAGGACTGGGTATCGTTTCGCCCGTGGGATCCACGGTGAAGACGGCCTGGGCGAATATCGTTGCCGGAAAGAGCGGGATCACGCCGATCACGGTCTTTGATGCCTCGGCGATGCCGGTGCGGATCTCGGGCGCCGTGCAGG
>PWGH01000210.1 GCA_003555285.1 Thioalkalivibrio sp. | reverse complement strand
GTCAGCGTATGGGCCGCATCCGCTCCAGCGGGTGTCGGCAGCAGGGATGCTGCCGTCAAGCCTACAGGGATGTATTCACGGCGTCCCGCTGACAGGGCCGCGGCCTCCTCTGGGATCCACCTCACCGTCGGGCGTGTAAGGGTTTCTTTACCAGAGCGCACGCGAATTCTATACTGCGCGGCTATTTTCGATCCCTGCCCCCAGCCTCCGGAGCCGCATATGCGCATACTCGCAGAAGCCCTTACCTTCGACGATGTGCTCCTGCTCCCCGGACACTCCCTGATCATGCCGCGCGACGCGGACCTGAGCACCGACCTGACCCGGGAGATTCGCCTGGGCACGCCGCTGTTGTCGGCGGCGATGGATACCGTGACCGAGGCGCGGCTGGCGATCGCGATGGCCCAGCAAGGCGGCCTCGGGGTGGTGCACAAGAACATGAGCGCGGAGGCGCAGGCCGAGGAGGTGCGGGACGTCAAGAAATACGAGGCCGGCGTGATCAGCGAGCCGATCACCGTCGGGCCGCGTACGAGCATCGGCGAGGTGATGGAGCTGACTCGCAAGAACCGGATCTCCGGTGTTCCGGTGGTGGACGGGACCGAACTGGTCGGCATCGTCACCGCGCGTGACCTGCGCTTCGAGACCCGGATGCAGGCGCCGGTCTCCGAGATCATGACCCCGAAGGAGCGCCTGGTCACGGTCCCCGAGGGCGCGGATCGCGAGCATGTGATGTCGTTGCTGCACAAGCACCGGATCGAGAAGGTGCTGGTGGTCAACGATCACTTTCATCTGCGCGGCATGATCACCGTGAAGGACATCCAGAAGTCCTCCGAACATCCGGGGGCGTGCAAGGACGAGCGCGGTCGCCTGCGCGTGGGCGCGGCGGTCGGCGTCGGTGCCGGCACCGAGGAACGCGTGGCAGCGCTGGTCGAGGCGGGGGTCGATGTGATCATCGTCGATACCGCGCACGGCCACTCCCAGGGTGTGCTCGACCGCATCCGCTGGGTGAAGACCCATTATCCCGATCTGCAGGTGATCGGCGGCAACATCGCCACCGGGGATGCGGCGCGGGACCTGGTCGCGGCGGGCGCCGACGGGGTCAAGGTCGGCATCGGGCCGGGTTCGATCTGCACCACCCGCATCGTTGCCGGCGTCGGTGTGCCGCAGATCACCGCGATCGCCCAGGTCGCCGAGGCGCTGGAAGGCACCGGCGTGCCGCTGATCGCCGACGGCGGCGTGCGCTTCTCCGGCGATCTGGCGAAGGCCATTGCCGCGGGCGCCCACAGCGTGATGCTCGGTTCGCTGTTCGCCGGCACCGAGGAGGCGCCGGGCGAGGTCGAGCTCTACCAGGGGCGGTCCTACAAGTCCTACCGCGGCATGGGCTCTTTGGGGGCGATGCAACAGGGCTCCTCCGACCGGTATTTCCAGGAGACGACCACCTCGAGCGACAAGTTCGTTCCCGAGGGCATCGAGGGCCGGGTGCCGTACAAGGGGTCGATCACCGCGATCCTCTATCAATTGACCGGGGGCCTGCGTTCGTCGATGGGCTACGTCGGGGCCGCCTCGATCGAAGAGATGCGCACCAAGCCGACCTTCGTTCGGGTCACCGCCGCGGGCATGAACGAGAGCCACGTCCACGACGTGGCGATCACCAAGGAAGCCCCCAATTATCGCCGCGAGTAAGAGGCGCTCCGGGCCCGTTTTTTCGCGGTATTGTCGAGGACAGAGGACGCCATGACCCAGGACCTACACGCGCACCGGATCCTGGTGCTTGATTTCGGCTCCCAGTACACCCAGTTGATCGCCCGACGCGTGCGCGAGGCGGGGGTGTACTCGGAGATCCACCCCTGGGACATGAACGCCGAGGCGCTGCGCGCCTTTGCGCCCAGCGGCATCATCCTGTCCGGCGGGCCGGAGTCGGTGAATACCGACGCCCCCCCGCGCGCCGAGGCCGTGGTCTTCGAGCTGGGGGTGCCGGTGCTCGGCATCTGCTACGGCATGCAGACCATGGCGGCGCAACTCGGCGGCCGGGTGGAGGCCTCGCGGCACCGGGAGTTCGGCTATGCCCAGGTGCGCGCCCGCGGCCACACCCGTCTGCTGACGAACATCGAGGATCACACCACGCCCGAGGGTTTCGGACTGCTCGACGTGTGGATGTCCCACGGCGATCGGGTGACCGCGCTGCCGCCGGGCTTCAAGGTGATGTGTTCCACCGATTCGGCGCCGCTCGCCGGCATGGCCGACGAGGAACGCGGCTTCTACGGCCTGCAGTTCCATCCGGAGGTCACGCACACACGGCAGGGGGAGCGCATTCTGTCGCGCTTCATCCACGAGATCTGTGGGTGCGAGAACCTGTGGAAGCCCGACAGCATCATCGAGGACATGACCGCGCGGGTGCGCGCGCAGGTGGGCTCGGATCAGGTGCTGCTCGGGCTTTCCGGCGGCGTCGATTCGTCGGTGGTCGGGGCCCTGCTGCACCAGGCGATCGGCGACCAGTTGACCTGCGTGTTCGTCGACACCGGGCTGCTGCGCCTGGAGGAGGGCGATCAGGTGATGGCGACCTTCGCCCGGCACATGGGCGTGAAGGTGATCCGGGTCGACGCCGAGGCGCGTTTTCTGAAGGCGCTGCAGGGCGTGACCGATCCCGAGGCCAAACGCAAGGTGATCGGCGGGCTGTTCATCGAGGTCTTCGACGAGGAGGCCGGGCGCCTGAGCAACGCGCGCTGGCTGGCGCAGGGCACGATCTACCCCGACGTGATCGAATCGGCCGGGTCGAAGACCGGCAAGGCGCATGTGATCAAGTCGCACCACAACGTCGGCGGCTTGCCCGAGCACATGAAGATGGGCCTGGTGGAGCCCTTGCGCGAGCTGTTCAAGGACGAGGTGCGCAAGATCGGCGTCGAACTCGGCCTGCCCTTCGAGATGGTTTATCGCCATCCCTTCCCCGGCCCGGGCCTGGGGGTGCGCATCCTCGGCGAGGTGCGCAAGGAATACGCGGACCTGCTGCGCGCTGCGGACCACATCTTCATCGAGGAACTGCGCCGGGCGCAGCTCTACGACCAGGTTTCCCAGGCCTTCGCGGTCTTCCTGCCGGTGCGTTCGGTGGGCGTGATGGGCGACGGCCGGCGCTACGATTACGTGGTGGCGCTGCGTGCGGTCGAAACCATTGATTTCATGACCGCACGCTGGGCGCACCTGCCCTACGATTTTCTGGATCGGGTGTCGCGGCGCATCATCAACGAGGTCGATGGCATCTCCCGGGTCACCTACGACATCTCCGGCAAGCCCCCCGCCACCATCGAATGGGAATAACGCCTCCCTGCACCTACGCAGGTCGAGCCCCCGTAGGGTGGGCCAAGCGCAGCGGGCCCACCATGCCCACGCCCGGTTGAGGTGGATCCCAGTGGAGGGCGCAGCCCTGTCGGGGGGACGCCGTGAATACATCCCTGTAGGCTTGACGACAGCATCCATGCTGTCGACACCCCCCGACAGGGCTGCGCCCTCCACTGGGATCATCTTTTTTATGGAAGGGTAAAGGGCCCAGGCCTTGGGGCTGGGATCTGCTCTTGGGGGTCTTCCCGGCTGTCCTGCCTGAATGCGGCCCCAAAACACCAGCCTCGAACGGCCTACACGCCGCAGATCGGTCCTCCGACCCCGGGGCCGGGTGCATGCTCCGATGCCCACGAAACCATCGCTCGCCGGCAGCACGCCCTTGACCTTACACCCAACGCTGAAGAGCCGTGTGGGGTGTGCCCGGTCCGGACCGTAGATGGCCATGGATGGCCATCTCCAAGCGCTCAGGGACGACTCGAGCGGGTCCGGAACGGGCGTACCCCGCACGGCTCGGGCACGGCCTGCGCAACGCTGGGGCATGGCCTGCGCACGGCTCGGGCATGGCCTGCGCGGCGGTAGGGGACGGTGGGTGTTCTTGCCGTGGGCGGGTGCAGGGGCAAGAATAGGGGCCCGATTCACTGCCCAGCTTTCCATCCATGACTTCAGACAGCGTTCGGCATCGGACGACCCCCGTTCGGGTGGGTTCGGTCACCGTCGGCGGCGATGCGCCGATCATGGTGCAGTCGATGACCAACACCGACACCGCCGACGTGGTGCGAACCGCCGTCCAGGTGGCCGAACTGGCGCGGGCGGGTTCCGAGGTGGTGCGCATCACGGTGAACACCGAGGCGGCGGCCGCGGCGGTTCCGGAGATCCGGGAACGCCTGGAGGCAATGGGCCTGGACGTGCCACTGGTCGGCGACTTTCACTTCAACGGACACAAGCTGCTGACGAAGGTCCCGGCCTGTGCCGAGGCGTTGGCGAAGCTGCGCATCAACCCCGGCAACGTCGGCATGGGCTCGCGGCGCGACCGCCAGTTCGAGGCAATGATCGAGGTGGCGTGCCGCTTCGACAAGCCGGTGCGCATCGGCGTGAACTGGGGCAGTCTGGATCCGGCGGTGCTGGCCCGCCGGCTCGACATCAACGCCGCCCGGTCGCATCCGCTGCCGCTCGAGGACGTGACGCGCGAGGCCCTGATCGCGTCCGCGCTCGAGAGCGCGGAGCAGGCCGAGGCTCTCGGCCTGCCGCACGACCGCATCGTGCTGTCGGCCAAGGTCAGCGGGGTGCAGTCGCTGATTCGCGTGTACACCGACCTGGCCGCGCGCTGCGACTACCCGCTGCACCTGGGCATGACCGAGGCCGGCATGGGCAGCAAGGGTATCGTCGCGTCGACCGCAGCGCTGGCCGTGCTGCTGCAACAAGGGATCGGCGACACCATCCGCATCTCCCTGACTCCGGAGCCCGGCGGCGACCGCACCCAGGAGGTGATCGTCGCCCAGGAGATCCTGCAAAGCCTGGGGCTGCGCAGCTTCCTGCCCTCGGTGGTCGCCTGTCCGGGTTGCGGGCGCACGTCGAGCGAGACCTTCCAGCACCTGGCGCAGGACATCCAGACCTTCATCCGCCACCAAATGCCGCAGTGGAAGATCCGCTATCCCGGCGTGGAGACGATGACCGTCGCGGTGATGGGCTGCGTGGTCAACGGCCCCGGCGAGAGCCGGCACGCGAACATCGGCATCAGCCTGCCCGGCACCGGGGAGGTCCCGGTGGCGCCGGTCTACGAGGACGGCGAGAAGACCGTAACCCTGAAGGGCGCGCACATCGCCGAGGAGTTCCAGGCGCGGGTCCTCGCCTACATCGAGCGCCGCTATGGAGCGGGCTGACCGAGCACCCGACGTGGGATGGTGGGTGCGCTGCGCTTCACCCACCCTACGGGTGCCAATCGAGCCCGACACACCCCTGTAGGGTGGGCCAAGCGCAGCGGGCCCACCTGAGGGCCAGGCCTATCCTCGGCGCCGGCGCTCCGGCAGCATCCACGGCAGAAACAAGAACCACTCCAGCGGCCCGCGCGCGACGAAGTGGCGCCAGATCACCGCGAGGAGCGCGAAGGCGGCGGTGATCGCCAGCACCACGGCGGCCGCCTGTACCGGATCGGTGCTGACCAGCGCATCGCGCCACAGAATCAGCGCGATCAGATGCCCGACATAAAAGGTAAGCGCGAACTGACCGGTGACGACCAGCGGCCACACCCACCGCCCGGCCCAATCCGCGATCACCAGGGCCAGCCCGAGCACCAGCACCGCAGCGGCGGTCGATGCACCAAGCCACAGGGGCATCTGGCTGTGCGGGGCCAGCACGGTCAGGGACCGCCAATCCCGGCTGTAACCGGGCTCGCCCCAAAGGACCTGCGCCACCCCGCTGGCGCCCATGAAGAGCAGCAGCATCACGACCCCACCCAGGATCAGCCATACGCGCACCGACCGCGCACCCAGTCTGCAGCGTCCCAGCCACAGACCCACCACGAAGGGAACGATCCAGGTGACCAACGGATACGGCCCCGACAGCACCAGGCGATGGGCGATGTCGGACGGAGAATCGCCCCACTGGATCGCGGTGCGGTGGAAGACCTCCGGGGCGACCATCTGACCATGCAGGACCGCCACGGGCCCGAGCACCAGGGCCGCCAGCCCCAACAGCAGCAGCAACAGCGTCGGCAGGCGTACCAGACCGATCGCCAGCAGGAACAGCAGCGCGTAGCTTTGCAGGATGACATTGACGCCCGGCTCCTGCGCCTGCAGCAGGAGCCCCAAAGGCAGCAACAGCAAGGCCCGCCAGATCAACCGAAGCTCGAGCCCAGCCGCAGGCAACCGGCGCGAGGCCGCCAGCAGGCTGACCCCGACCCCGGCGACCAGCATGAACAGAATCGACGCGCGTCCATGCGGGACCGCATACAGCACGCCGGCAGGGGTCCCCACATAGGTCGGCCCCACATGCACCATGAGCATTCCGATCATGGCCAGCGCTCGCGCCAGATCGATGCCCCCCAGGCGTCGCCTCGCCACCGGATGCAAGGGGCGAACGCGCTCTCTTTTCCCCGCGTCCGCGGGCCGATGCTCAGAGCGACCTTCACGCAGCCCTTCACGCAGCCCTTCACGCAGGCCTCCACGTGGGCCTTCACGCAGGCCTTCACGCCGGCCTTCAGGCGCGTCTTCGAGCAGGCCTTCAGGAGGACGACCCGGCCGATCGCCGGGTACCCCGCGATACCGACGCTGATGGGAGCCCCGGCCCCGGTCAGCCAGTCCTGCTGCGGCCTCTTCGCGGTTCATTCGACGAGGTCCTGGAACCCGCTGCCCCCGGCGTGGAATCGGGGGCTCTGGAAACCGCTGTCCCGGCTCCTGGTGCCCTGGAGCCCGATGTTCTGGAGCCGGCCTTTGCGCATGGCACCCTCCGCTACATCGTTGCCCGGTCCGAACACGACATCAGTTGGAGTGCGGGTTCATCGGAAAGTGCCCGAGGCCTGCAGGCATCGACACCCGCACCGGGCCGGCCGTCATCGCCCTGTCATCCCAGGGTCACCATCCGGTCATGGGGCCTCCCTAGACTTCCGGGCTCGTCAGACTCAAAAACCCGGAGAGAAGCAATGAGCAAGATCCTGCCCGCCGCACCCATCGACCACGGTGAAGGCGATGAGCCGATGAGCAACCCGAGCCTCGCGCCCCACTTCCAGGACGTGCTGTCGGCGCGGATGAACCGCCGCCTGGTGCTGAAGGGAAGCCTGGGAGCCGCCATCGCCGGCCTGTTCGGGACCGCGCTCCAGGGCTGTGGTTCCAGTTCCAGCCCCACCGCCGGACCCGCGCCGACCCACCCCACGCTGCTCGGTTTCCAGGCCATCCCGGTGAGCGCGGATGACACGGTGCATGTACCGTCCGGCTACAGCACTCAAATCATCGCCGAGTGGGGCCGCTCCATCAGCAATCCGGGAATGCTCTACGACCTGCCACTCACGGGAATTCAGCAGGGCGATGCCATCGGTTCCCACCATGACGGCATGCACTTCTTCCCCATCGAGGGCACCGACCCCTATCAGGGGAGTTCGGTCGACGGCCTGCTGGTGATGAACCACGAATACGTGGAACCGCGCTACATGCATGCCTCGGCCGTGGGCCAGGCCCTCAGCCGCAGCGCATTCCCCACCTACCAGGACGGCGATGCCGTCCGGCGCGCGGCCGACGAGGTCCTGACGGAACTGAACGGCCACGGCTGCTCGGTGGTGCGGGTGCAACGCCAGCTCAACGGCACGTGGGCCGTGGTTGCGGACGGCCGCAATCGCCGCGTGACCGGGTTGACGCCGATGGAGATCGCCGGCCCGGTACGCGGCACCGATTTCGTCAAGACCAAATACAGCCCCAATGGCACCCTGACCCGGGGCACCCTGAACAACTGCGCCCATGGCGTCACGCCCTGGAACACCTACCTGACCTGCGAGGAGAACTGGGCGGGCTACTTCCGCAACCGGGACAACAGCGCAGACGATCAGCCGCGCGAGCACCGACGGTACGGCGTGCGCGCCGGCGTCAGCCGCTACGGCTGGGAACTGGCCGATGCCGACCCCACGAGCAATCAGGAGGCCTACGCACGCTTCAATGCCGCCCCGATCGGCGTCGATGCCACCGAGGACTATCGCAACGAGCCCAACGCCTTCGGCTGGGTGGTCGAATTCGATCCCTTCAATCCCGATTCCGTGCCGGTCAAGCGCACCCACCTCGGACGTTTCGCCCACGAGGGTATCGTCTTCCAGCCGCCGGTCGAGGGTCAGCCGCTGGTCGCCTATTCGGGCGACGACGCCCGTAATGAATACATCTACAAGTTCGTCTCCGCACAACCCTATTTCCGGGCGACTGCGGGCGGACATCTGCTGGACAGCGGCACCCTGTACGTGGCGAAGTTCAACGACGACGGCAGCGGCGAATGGCTGCCGCTGGTCTGGGGGCAGGGATTGCTGCAGCCCCAGCCGATCAACCAGGGGGAGGAACCGGACTGCAACTGCTTCCAGAGCCAGGCGGACGTGCTCGTCAACACCCGTCTGGCCGCAGACCGGGTCGGCGCCACCCCGATGGACCGTCCCGAATGGGGTGCGGTGGATCCCGCGACCGGGCAGGTGTACTTCACGCTGACCAACAACAGCTCGCGTGGTGCCGACGACGTGGATGGCCCGAACCCCCGTGCGAACAACCGCTGGGGGCAGATCATCCGTTGGCAGGAGGCGAACCAGGATCCGGCCGCCACCCGCTTCGAATGGGACCTCTTCATCCTGGCCGGCCCCACCGACGATTCCGACTTCGACGGCCAACCGCTGAACGACGACCAGATCTTCAACAGCCCGGACGGCCTCTGGATCGACGCCGAGTCCCGCCTGTGGATCCAGACCGACATCAGCGAGAGCGTGATGAACGTCGGCGACTACGCCCAGTTCGGCAACAACCAAATGCTGGCCTGCGACCCCTTCAACAAGGAGCTGCGCAGGTTCCTGACGGGCAGCCTCGGTCAGGAAATCACCGGTGTGATCACCACCCCGGATCAGACCACCATGTTCATCAATCAGCAGCACCCCGGTGCGACGATCTCTCCGGCGGATTTTGCCGCGGGCGAGCTCGCGGGCAAGGGCAACTGGCCGCTCGGTGGCAACCACTACGGCCGTTCGGCCACCGTGGTCATCACCAAGGACGACGGCGGTATGATCGGGACCTAGGCAGGTCTCGGGGACTGGCCGGGGACAGGCCGGCCACCGGCACCGAGGCCCTTGCCGGGTCGGCGTGCAGGCACAGGCCCTTCGACCACGCCAGCGACGGCACACCCTTCGGCGGCACCCGGGAAACCGGCTGCCGCCGAAGTTCGTTTCTCCAAGGCGGTTCGCAGCCAACCGCCGTCGCTGGCCGGCCGTTCGGTGTCCCGTTGGGCGGCGCCGCACGCATGCACAAGCTGATCGCACTGTCGCTGACCCTGACGACCGAGGCCCCGGAACTGGAGCTCGCCCGGCAGCAGGACGAACGGGCCGGCCTGATGTCGCTCGCCCGGGAGTTGCAGACGCGCCAGACCGATCTCATCGAACACCTCCGGGCGCGCCTGGCGGCCGGCGAGGCCGAGGATCTGGCCACCCGAATCCGGTAACTCGCCACCGATGGCCTGCAGCCTTGAACGGGCGGCCTTGAACGGTCTGGCCTGTCACCAATTCATCATGCCACCGTCACACGCCTGCCAAGCGAGCAGCGCACAGTGTGCGCATGAACACTCTGGTGCAGACCCCTGCCGCCACGCCCCGAGCGCTCCCTGGCCATCGCCGGCGACTGCACGTGGCCGTCGTCACCGAGACCTGGCCGCCCGAGGTCAACGGCGTGGCGATGACGGTCCACCGGATGGTCGAGTGCCTCAGTCACAGCCACCGCGTGACGCTCCTGCGCGCGCGCCAAGGGCGCGAGGATTCGCTGGGCGCGGACCTGGGCGTCCGGCTTCCGGGCGTCACCACGGTCCTGCTGCCCAGCGTCCCCGTGCCGCGTTACCACGAGTTGCGCATGGGGGTGCCGTGTGTCGGGCGACTTCGGCGCGAGTGGCAAGCGGCACCGCCGGACGCGGTCCACGTGATCACCGAAGGGCCCCTGGGCTGGTCGGCGGGGCGTGCGGCCAAGGCCCTGGGCATCCCGGTCCTCAGCGACTTTCATACGAATTTTCATCAGTACACCGCGCATTACGGCATGGGCTGGTTTCGCGTCCTCGCCCTTCGCTACCTGCGCCACCTGCACAATCAGACCCGCCTGACGCTGGTGCCGACCCGAGCGATGGCGCACGACCTCGGCCGGGAAGGGTTCCGTCATCTGGATATCCTGGCCCGGGGCATCGATACCGAGCAGTTTCATCCGCGCCATCGACGCGCCGAGTTGCGCGCCTCCTGGGGTGCGGCTCCCGGGGACCCGGTGCTGCTGATGGTCAGCCGGATCGCTCCGGAAAAGAACCTGCCGCTAGCGCTCGAGGCCTTCGCCCGGGTGCGCGAACGCGTGCCACACGCCCAAATGGTCGTCGTGGGCGACGGCCCGGCCCGCACGCGCCTCGCCGGGAGCCATCCGGAGGTGTTCTTTGCCGGCATGCAGACCGGCACCGCACTGGCCGAACACTACGCCAGCGCCGATCTCTTCGTCTTCCCGAGCCTCAGCGAGACCTTCGGCAACGTGACGCTGGAGGCGATGGCGAGCGGCCTGGCGGTGGTCGCCTTCGACTACGCGGCCGCCCGCCAGCATATCGTCGACGGTGAGAACGGGCGCACCGTGCCCCGTGACGACGCGGAGCGCTTCATCGAGGTGACCGCCGACCTCGCCGCAGACCGCGTGCAGGCCGCGCGCCTGGGTGCCGCCGCCTGCCGCACGGCGCAGGCCATCGACTGGTCGCGCATTTGCGAGCGCTATGAACAACTCCTGAAGCGATGTCTGGAGGTCGAGCATGGTTGAATCGATGCCCACCCCCCCACTGCCCCCACAAATGCCGGCTCAGATGCCGTCCCAGATATCGGGCCAGATGTCGGGCCAGATGTCGGGCCAGATGTCGGGCCAGATGTCGGC
>PWGH01000289.1 GCA_003555285.1 Thioalkalivibrio sp. | reverse complement strand
GATCCCCGCGGACCCGCCGCAACCGCTGCAGCCAGTCGGCCTCGGGGGTGGCCGAGGTCCGGTCGGGTTGAAGCACGTCCCGGAACAGCGCCGGGTGGGCCAGGAGCCGGGCCCGGATCGCGGGTGTACTGTGCTGATAGTGGCGATACCATGCCTGCAGATCGCGCGTCGCCAACGGCTGCTCGCGCAGCCCTTCCACCAGGGCCTGGGCCGCTGCGGTGTTGGCGCGCGCCAACGGCACCAGCACCCGGCTGGCCGCCCAGGCCGAGACCACTCCGTTGCGCACCGCCTCCTGCACGGGTTCGGTCAGGCCGTTCAGGAGCGCCAGACGCCGGTTCACCCAACTGGGATCCCGCCCCAGCCAGGTCGCCAGTTGCCGCTGGGAACCCCCGTGCGTGAGCGCTTCCTGCAGCAACCACGCCTGCTCAATCGGCTCCAGCACCCGACCCTGATGGCGGGCGACCACCCGTGCCAGTGCCTCCGGCAACGGACAGTCCCAGCACTCGACCTCGATCGTGTCCGTGCGGAGTCGATCCAGCGCCTCCCAACGCCGATAGCCATCCACCAGCACCCAGGCATCCGCTTGCCGGACCGCAATCACCGGGGTGCGCTGACCGTACTGTTCCATCGACACCAGCAACGCCCGCACCGCCGCCGCGGCCGGCAACCGCTGCGCGGCAAACGCCGTGCGCACCTGGTGCCGCTCCAGCACTTCGATCCGGGGTTGTGGCGTTGCGCTCATGATCACAACGTACCGCCACCGCCCCGAAAACGCTCACGAGTCCTCGTTTGCAAGCACCGCGCGGGGTGCCGAAAACGGCTTGATAATGAACAGGTTGGCATGCGTCACGCGTCCACATTTGCAAGCGGGCCACCACGGCTCCAGCGCGTAAGTGCCTGCTGCCAAAGGCGTTGACGCGTCCCCATTTGCAAGATCGGACGCGTGCCCCACCGACCGCCGCGCCCAATCCCGGGCCGCCTGCGCGTCACGATTGCGTTTTACGTAGTCCGGATGCCGCGCCCGCCAGTCCCGCCAGTACGTGGGATGCCGCTCGCGCCAGCCCTTCTGCACCCGCGCCTCGTTGTCCCGATAGTCCGCATCCTGGACCCGCTTGGCTTTCTGCCACGCACGCTTGCGCGCCCGCTGACACGCCGGGGCGGGACCATACTGTTGGGTGGGATTCTGCGGCCGCACGGAAAACGACTGGCCACAACACGGACACCGACGCTTCTCCACCATCGCCTTTCACCCGGTCCGGAACCTCGGACCGAGTGTGGCCATCTCCGCCGGCGTTCACGACCCGACGGGCGCCAACGGCAGGCCACACCAAACCGCCGGATCCGCTACCTCAGATCCGGTGGGACAGTTTCGTTAGCGTCAGGTGGGTCAGTCTCCGTTAGCGTCAAAGCCTCAGAAATCTTGTAGCCCTGCTTCTCCACCAAGGCCACCGCCTCAGCCTTGAACTCCGGCGTATACCGACGTCGCGTTACCTTGCTCATGGACACCTCCTCTGCCTAGCCTATGGGACTTAACGAGGTGTCCGCTACAATTAGACCACTTCATTCTGACTCACCATTGTCCACGACCCCTTGGGAGAAGCATGTTCACGTACGGATTTCGCCTGGCTCCAATCCACGTACTCGGTACCACGATGCAGGGCACCGCCACGATGCTGAACACCCACTTTCTCGGCCCCCCCCACCACCCGAACCTGGCCCCCGATGTGGGACACCCACTTTGTTTCGGCCGCCCACTTTGTTTCGGCCGACGGTCACTGCGGCGACGGTCACTGCGGCGGTCACTGCGAGACACCCACTTTGTTCCTGCGGCGGCGGTCACTGCGGGACACCCACTTTGTTCCTGCGGCGGTCATTGCTGCTGCAGGACACCCAAGTTGTTTGCTCGCCGACACCCCCTGGTATCACCTCGTCTCCCGCTGCGTGCGCCGCGCCTATCTCTGCGGCGCCCCACTGCAGGACACCCAAGTTGTTTGCCCTGCGGCGCCCCACTGCAGGACACCCAAGTTGTTTGCCCAACTTGTTTGGCGGCTCCAACCTGCTTCGGGACAGCGTTGTTGACCACAGACCGCTCGCCCGTTAGCCTCAATGGACAATCCCCCGTTCGAGGCAGGCCACCATGACCCAGCCACGATCCGGTCTCATCTCGCTCGCCGACACCCCCTGGTATCACCTCGTCTCCCGCTGCGTGCGCCGCGCCTATCTCTGCGGCACCGATGCCCACACCGGAGCTAGCTTCGAGCACCGGCGCGGCTGGATCGCCGAACGCCTCCAGCAACTCGCCAGCGTGTTCGCGATCGACGTCGCCGCCTACGCGGTGATGAGCAACCACTACCACATCGTGCTGCGCGTCGATGCCGTGCGGGCACAGGGCTGGAATCGCGAAACCGTGCTCGAACGCTGGAGGCAACTCTTCCGTGGCGCCCCGGTGGTCCAGCGGTTTTACGCCGATCCGCAGGCACTGAGCGCCGCCGAGGAGACGTTGCTGGATACCTGGGTTGAGATCTACCGCAATCGGCTGCAGGACGTGTCCTGGTTCATGCGCGTGCTGAACGAGTCGATCGCCCGCCAGGCCAATGCGGAGGATCGGCTGACGGGTCGCTTCTGGGAGGGCCGCTTCCGCAGCCAGGCACTCCTGGACGAGCAGGCCGTGCTGACCGCCATGGCTTACGTGGACCTGAATCCGATCCGTGCAAAACTGGCCGAGACGCCCGACGCGTCGGCGTACACCTCGGTATCCGAGCGCATCGCGCTGTTGCGATCGGGCGACCAGACCAGCGCTGCGTTCGAACCCGTCGCACCGGTCGCCACACCGCCACCTGTTCCCGCATCGCCTCTGGCCAGCGGGCCGAAGCCGCCCGACGCGAAGGCCGAGACGCCAACCCGCCTGCGCCCCGAATCCGTACTCAGCCGCCTGCCCCGCGCCCCCCTGATGCCCTTCGACGCCACCGGACGCATGGCCGCGGCCATCCCCTTCGCCCTCGAGGACTACTTGGAACTGGTCGACGACACCGGGCGCGTGATCCGCGACGACAAGCGCGGCTGCATCGACGGCCGCACGCCGGCCCTGCTCGACCGGCTGCACATCGACCCCGAGCAGTTCATTGCCCGCGCCCAAACCCTGATGCGCCGCTTCGGTTCCGCCGTCGGCACCCCCACCAACCTCACCGAACTCTGCATCGCCCGACAAACGCGCTACCTCCGCGGTATCGCCACCGCCCGCGCCTTGTTCGAAACACGAGCGGCATAAACCATTGAGCAGGTTCCCGGAGAATCGGGAACTGCGCCGAGTCCTTACGGTCTGGTCGCGCAGCGACTGGTCCTTGGCACCCCCATCCCGCCAATCAATGAACTCAGGGGGATCGGAGGCGGGACAGCCACCTTCCGCCCGTGGCCACCATTTTTCAGATCAGCCCTTTCCTGCTGCGCTAACGAGACCCACACATGAACGAACCGATTCCCCTTCCACAGATGCAGATCCGCCCCGCCACCGCGGCCGATCGTGACCGGGTATTGGCATTGGTCACTGCGATCTGGTCCGAGGTGTACGCCGGTCATGTCCCACAGGCGAACGACGCCGGGTGGCGACAGCAACAGGTGGACACCTTGATTCGAGGACCCGAGCCGGGGGGCTGGGTGGCCGCCCGCGGTCCGCGGATCGACGCCTATTGCAGCATCTCCGGCAACTGCGTGGAGCAGATCTGGGTGGATGCCCGCATGCGCCGTCGGGGCCTGGGCCGGAGCTTGATCGAGCGTGCGCTGAACGCGATGGGGGCACGTGACTATGCCTTCGCTCAAGCGGGATGCGAGGATTTCAACATTGGAGCGCGGCGCTTTCTCGAGGCCCTGGGCTGGGCGACGATCGCATCCGAGCCGTTGACTCTCGGTGAGGGCTGGCGCTGCCAGGCCTTGGTCTTATCGCGTCCGTTACGACCCTCCGCAGACTGAACATGGCTTGCTCCCCGCCTACAGGCGTCGGACGCCCTTCCGGGCTTCTTGTCAACATGACGGATCCGGAACGGCTCGCAAATGCTCCGCGTTGTTCCGGTCGGTCAAGGAAAGCCAGCTGTTTCAGCAGATCATTCGATTCCGGCCAGCCGCTGCTGGTGGCGGATCCAGGCGATGATGTGCGCGGCATCTTCGCCGGATACCCCTGGCACCGGCGGCATGTCCCCGAATTCCCAATGGTGCTGGTGCACACCCAACGCAATGGCGCGGTAGAACGCGAGGTCCGAGTGGTGGGACGGCTCATAGATTCGATGAATGAGCGGCGGGCCTTGATCGGTTCCGAGGGCGTCCTCTCCATGGCAAACCCGGCAGTGTACCGCGAATCCCAACTGGCCCTGGTCGATGTCGGCGTCGAAATTCTCGGGAGGGATCCGAAACTCGGCGCGTGCTGCGGGCACGGAAGCGTCTGCGCTCGGAGTTGGTACCGATGTTTCGGGGCCGGATTCGGAGGCGGGTCCAGCGCCCGACTCGCTATCTGGATCGCTGCAGCCGAGCAGCAGCGCCAGGGTGATCAACGGAATCGTAATGGTGGAACAGTTCTTCATCGTAGCGGTTCTCCTTCGGTGACCGTGCGCAAAGCCCGCAGGTCGACGGGCAAAGCGAGGAAGGGATGATACCAGCCACCCCTTGCGCTGCGACGCCGGCGCGCCCAAGACCCGGAGCCGAACCCGGAGCCGGAATGCCATCATGGAACTCCAGGTACGGAAATCGCACCAACCCCTAACGCACCGACAGAGGGAAATGAGGCAATGGCGCAGAGTGAAGCGCGTGGCGTAACCACGGATCGGGCCGCTGGCCAACGGGTGACCGTGTTCTTCGACGGGGGATGTCCGCTGTGTCGCCGCGAAATCGACCACTACCGTCGCCTGCACGGGGCTGAACACCTGGATTGGCTGGATATTCACGCCGATCCCGATGGGCTCGCAGCCGCGGGCATCCCCTGGCAGCAGGCCATGGAACGACTGCACGTCCGGGATGGCGCCGGCATCCTGCGCACCGGCGCCTACGCCTTCGTCGCCCTCTGGCGCGAGCTTCCCGGCTATCGCTGGCTGGCGCGCACGGTGTCGGTGATCCCCGGTTTTATCTGGATCATGGACCGGATCTACACGGTCTTTGCCCGCTGGCGTTGGCGCCGGCGTTGCCAAGAGGGTGTCTGCGGGACACCCGGAGGGGCCCGTTAGACGATGATCCTGAACAATCCGAATTGGCCGATTTTGCGGATTTGTTGGCTGTTCAGTGGCACCGGATCGACAGGAACGGCATAGCCGGAATCAAAGCCGGAATTGAGCCAATGCCATCTGCAGCCCGGACTCCACTCGTTTCAAATCCTGAGACGCCACACTGACCCGATCCGCGCTGGTCGCCGACTGATCGGCTCCGTCCGAGATCTGCACGATATTGCGGTTGATCTCCTCCACCACCGCGCTCTGCTGACGCGCCGCCACAGCGATCTGATCGGTCATGTCGACGATGGCCTGCACCGACTGCTCAATCTGTTGCAGGGCGGCCTGCGCCTCGGCGGTGTGCCCCATGTTCTGCTCCGCCTTCTCTCGGCCCTGTTGCATCACACCCACTGCATTGGTCGTGGCAGCCTGCAGTCGGCCAATCATGACCTCGATTTCGTCCGTCGATTCCTGGGTGCGGGTAGCCAATTGGCGCACCTCATCGGCGACGACGGCAAAACCGCGGCCGTGTTCGCCGGCACGGGCCGCCTCGATGGCCGCATTCAGGGCCAACAGGTTGGTCTGGCCGGCGATACCGCGAATCACCTCGAGGATGGTGCCGATCCGCTTCGAATCGTCCCCCAGCGCGGCCACCGTCTCAGCCGCCTGTTCCACGGTGGCCAGCAACGCGCTCATCGAAGCGACATTCGTCGCCATCAGGCTGATGCCGCTGGTCACGGCAGCACCGGCCTCCTGGCCCGATTGCGAGGCCGCATCGGTATTGCGGGCAATCTCCTCGGCACTGCTGTGCAGTTCGTTGATCGCCGTGGCCACCTGCTCGGTTTCGTCGCGCTGCCGGCCCACCGCCAGGCGGGCCTCCTGCGCCTCCTGATTCAGCGACTCGGTCGAAGCATTCAGAGCATCGGTTTCCCGGCGCGCGGCACCCACCGCCCCGGCAATCTTGCCCACGAAGCGATTGAAGGCCACACCGAGTTGGCCAAGTTCACGCAGACCGTCTTCGCCCAGCCGGCGGCTGAGATCGCCGTCCCCATCCGCAATCGCCGACAGCGCGTCGCTCGAGGCCGTCAACGCGCGCCGGACCAGGCGAATGATGAAGAAGGCGGCGAGCAGACCCAGGATCGCACCCATTGTCGTCAGGATCGCTTGCGTGACCTGGGTGGTGTTCATCGAGGCCGTGAGCACGCGGGCGTCGCCCTCCACGCGTGTGGTGATGATCGTACTCATGGACTGCAACAGGTTGCGGGCTTGGATCATCAGCGGCCCGATGTCATTGCGGATCAGGAAGGCCCCTTGAAATGCCTGCTCGCCACCATGCAGAACGATGAGTTCCTCCAACGCCGCATTGAGCCCGCCAAGGCCCACTTGAAACTCCTCCAGCGCGACCTGCTGCTCGAAGTCCAGATCATCCATCTGGGCCATCAGTCCCTCGGTGATGCTGTTGGTCTGGTTGACGAACAGACGCAGATTGGCCTCGAAGGCGCTGTCGGGAAAGGCGAGGAAACCACGCAGGTTGGAGGTCACCTGCAAGGTCGCGACGCGCAGGTTTTGCAGGTCCGCCAGGCGTTCGGGGTCTTGGTCGGATGTCGGCAGCTGCATCTGGGCATCGATCATGATGTTGGCCAACTGGGTCAACTCGCGGGTCACCGGGTTCACACGGGCGTTGGCGATGGCCAGCGCCGGCATGTTCACGGCGGGATCCTCCGCCACCTCGATCAAGCGTTGGCGGTGTTCCTGAAAGCGCTGGACCAGGTCCTGCACCTCCCGGGCGCTGCGCGCAAGTTGGGGATTTCCAGCGATGGTCGGGTCCGAAATCAAGGCATTCGTGGCGGCCTGCAAGGTTTCCATGCTGCCCATCCAGGCCTCGCGATGTTGCGTCTCCTCGCTCATCAGGTAGAACCCCAGAAAGGCGGCACTGGCCTGCAAGGATTGTTCGACCGCATGCACCCGGGACACGGCCGGATAATCGCGCTCGGTGATATGAGCCACTTCCAGCGCGGCCAGGTTCATGGCCCGCAGGGCGAGCAGCGAATTGACGATCAGGATCAGAACCAGCAGACCAAAGCCGGCGATCAAGAGCCCCCGGATAGAAAATCGGTTTAACACGATGCCTCCTTGCCCGCCTCTTCTTTGGACGCGGGATTATTGTCGAAACGCTATGTACCCCTGGGCTTCACCGCGGCTCACCGCGCAATCCCTGAGGACTATAACGGCCCCCCACCCCTAAAACTTGAGCCCAACCGATGCAGACAAACTGCACTGATGATGCACGGCGCCCGGACAACACCGAACCGCGAAGCAGATTAGCATCAAAGCGCCGCCGCGCGATGATCCCTGAACCGTCAGGACTGGCTGACCTTGCGGATCTGGTGAATATCGGTGAGTCCCATCAGCACCTTTTCGATGCCGTCCTGTTTCAGGGTGCGCATGCCTTCGCTGATGGCGACACCGGCCATGTCCTTGACGGTGGCCCCGGCCAGGATGCGCCGCTTGATCTCGTCGGTGGCACTCAGCAGTTCGTGAATGCCCACGCGACCGCGGTAGCCGGTGTGGTTGCACCGCTCGCAGCCGGTGGCACGGCCCAGCGTGAAGGCCCCTGACGCGTCGGCATACCGGCGATTCCAGCGGGCTCTGACGTCCTCGCCGATGCCGCCGTCCACGCCTGCGCCACCCCTCTCACCGGTCTTGCCGCCCTCGCCCGCGCTGCCGCCCTCACCCGTGATGTGCGCAGACGCCCGATCGCTCAAATCCGTCGCCGCCCCACCCAAGGTACTCGCGTCATAGCCATATTCTGCCAGCAGGGTCGCAATCTCCTCGTCCGTGGCCGTGTAGCGTTCGACGCAATCGGGGCACAGCCGCTTGGCCAGGCGTTGGGACAACACCCCGATCAGGGCGTCGGTGAAGTTGAAGGGGTTCATGCCCATGTCCAGAAGCCGCACGATGCTTTCCGCCGCACTGTTGGTGTGCAGCGTCGACAGCACCAGATGCCCGGTCAGCGAGGCCTCGACCCCCATCTGCACGGTCTCCTCATCGCGCATCTCGCCCACCATGATGATATCGGGATCGGCGCGCAGAAAGGCCCGCATCGCCATCGCGAAGTTCAGGCCGATCTTGGTATTCACCTGAACCTGGCGCAGGCCCTTCTGGGTGATTTCCACCGGGTCTTCCACCGTCCAGATCTTGCGGTCAGGCGTATTCAGGTGCGATAGCACCGAATGCAAGGTCGTGGTCTTGCCCGAACCCGTGGGTCCGCACACGAAGAACAAGCCATGCGGCTTCGCCACCAGACGCTTCAGCCGATCCAGGTTGTCCTGACTGAGCGCCAGCTGATCCAGCGGCATCGGTTTGCCGCTGCTCAGGATGCGCATCACCACATCTTCTTGCCCCCCCGCGGTGGGCAGGGTGGCCACCCGCAATTCGACCTTCAACGGTCCAAAACGCTTGAAGTCGATCTTGCCGTCCTGGGGCTTGCGACGCTCGGCAATGTCCAGCCCCGCCATGATCTTGATTCGGGAGACCAGCGCAAACCGAAGCTTCGCGGGCACCTCATAATGCTGGATCAGGCTTCCGTCCTTGCGAATCCGGATCAGAGTGTTGCCTTCGGCGGAATAGGGTTCGATGTGAATGTCGGACGCCTCCTTGTGATAGGCATCCACGACCAGCATGTTGACCAGCTTCACCACCACATTATCGGAGGCCTCAGGAAGATCACTGGCCGTATCCTGATCCTCGCCAATGACGGTCGCGCGCATATCGTCTTCGAGATCGGCCATTCGCAGTGCAGCCCCCGCGGGGCTTTCGATCAACGCCTGGATTGCCTGCTCGATCTGCTCGCCGCTGGCCATCACCGGCTCGACCACCAGATTGGACTGGAAGCGGACCATCTCCAGCGCGTGGCTGTCCAGGGGGTTCTCCACGGCAACGACAATCTTGCCAGCGAAGACGTGCAGCGGTAAAAGCTTCTGTTCGATGATGATTTCCCGCGAAACCAGCGCAATCGCTTCCGGGTCCGGCTGGAACCGGGAGACATCGACGTAGGCAATCCCCAACTTCTTGGCCAATGCCTGCTGGATCTGGTCGGAGGAAACCAGGCCGCGATCGACCAACATATGGCCCAACTGTTTCGTCCGATTGAGCTTCTGCGCACTCAAGGCGTTCTGCAGCTGCTCCTCGTCGATCAGCTTCTCGCTGACCAACACCTCGCCCAGCCGCATGTTCGGCACCTTCTTCTGACGTTCCAAGGCCCGTTCGAGCTCGAGCGCCGTGACGATGGCCTTGGTCCGGAAATACTCACCCAGCGGCTGGCTGCGAACCTCCTGCTGATCCGCCGCGACGATCTCGATCTCCTGTTGCGTAACCTGGTTGCCCTCGATCAGCACCTCCCCCAACCGTGGGCCGATGTTGTATTCGGCGATTGCCTTTTTTGGAATCAGCGTGTAGACGAACGCGGTATCCGACTGCAGCGGAAAGAGGAAGAACCCGTGCGGCGAACCCCCGACACCGATGGTCTCTCCCTCCAGGCTGTCGCCGTCGACGAACAGGATGCGAAACCGTTGCCGGACGTCATGCAGACGGGTCGGTGGCGCCATCGCTCCGGTCGAAAAACGGCCCGGCACCCAAGTCCGCAGCTTCGGCCACTGGATGCTTTTGCAGGCCTCGAAGGCCATTTTGCGCGGGCCGCTCTCGCCAACAACATCCACCGTCACCGAACCGGTCGCCAGATCGAGGGCCTTCAAAGCCCCGGCCACCTTCTCGCCGGCGAGCAGATGCACGATGACCCGCTCACCCAGGTGAACGGCATGTTCGCGCAACGGCGCGCACAGTGTGGGTTCGGGTAGCGTGAGCGAGCGGGCCTGCAACGTGGCGACATCCATGAATCATTACACCGGGTCTTGTGGATCAAGCGAACGATTCTACATGGGATCCCGCTTACACCAAGGGCTTCGGGTCGACCAAAGCCGGTGTACACCGCACGTACTGTGGCTCTGGGGCGTTTGGGAACAAGCCTTGGCGCCGTTCGGTGATACGCTGCGGGTTCCGGGTCTCTGGACGCCAAAGCCAACGCCCCCGAAACCCAACGGACCCGCAGCCCCTGGGTGCCTTCGAAACCCGATCAAGGCGACGATGGAGGTGTGCACGATGTCTTCGCTAATAGAAGAAATTCAGCAGCGATTGGATACGGCAAGCGATGCGCTCCAAAAAGCCCTCGCGGCCATCGAACAGGCCCGCACGGCCCACCCGGATCAGGCCTTGCAACAGCTCGACGAGGCCGATCGCCATGTGGCGGAGGCCGAACGTATCGTCGATGTGGTCCATCTTGATGCGACCACTCGGCACGGACCCAATCACATGGCCTATCAGTTTGGCCAGACCGCACTCGCACTGGTGCGGGCGAAAGAGGGGGTGCAAAGTATGCGCGAGGAGATCCTGCGCCACCGACCGCCCTGAGCCGGCCCGGTCGAGCGTCAGCCCCGAAGGCCAAGCCGCGGTTTACCCCAGTTCGTTCAACTGCTGGCCGACACCGCCACGCGCTTCGGTCTGCTGAGCCGTGGCCAGCTGCAAATCCAGGCGCGCCTGCAGCGACCGCAACGCATCCGCTGGAATCACCGGATCGCTCCCGGTCGCGGTACCGTCCGTTCCACCCGCCGTTCCGGTACCGTCCATTCCGGTGCCATCCATTCCGGTGCCATCCATTCCGGTGCCTTCCGTTCCGGTGCCTTCCGTTCCGGTGCCTTCCGTTCCGGTGCCTTCCGTTCCGGTG
>PWGH01000247.1 GCA_003555285.1 Thioalkalivibrio sp. | reverse complement strand
GGCCAGGGGGGTATGTCCGGCCAGGGGGGTATATCCGGCCAGGGGGGTATGTCCGGCCAGGGGGGTATGTCCGGCCAGGGGGACCGCGCCAGCCAGGACGGCCGGCCGGGCCACGCGGGGCTGGAGGAACCGGACGGTCGGACGGGGTTGGTCGCCGGGTCGCTCGACGCCGAGGCGGGCCTGGATGGATCCGGTGGCGCGGGCGCGGCGGCGGGGCGCTCCGGTGCCTGGAGCGAGAACGGCCCGGGCGCGGAACCGCGGCTGCCCGAAGACGGCATCGGCCTGAAGGACTACCTGAACGATCTCGAGGTCGGGCTGATCCGGCGCGCGCTGGACGAGGCCGGCGGCGTGGTCGCGCACGCCGCAAAACTGCTCGGGATGCGGCGGACCACGCTGGTCGAAAAGATGCGCAAGTTCGGCATCTCGCGCGCCGACGATGCGGCGGAAAATTGACGTCCCGCCCCAGGCCATTTTTCTTTCCCTCTGATTTTGCAGTAGAAACCATTCTGGCACCATTCCTGCATCGTCTCCGGTAGCCCGGCCCCTGCGACAACCCAGCGTCGCGGCCGGATCGGATGGACGACAGAGGATGGACCTGATGATCGACTCCCCGACGGTACTGGTGGTGGACGAGGACCCCGGCCTGCGCGCCCGGGTCCGCGAACACCTGGTACAGGATCGCTGCCGGGTGCTGGAGGCCGAACACGGCCAGCAGGCGCTGGACTGGCTGGGCCGCGAGGCGGTCGGGATCGTCTTCGCCAGCCGCGAGGCGCGCCCGATGGGCGGGGTCGAGTTCCTGCGCCAGGCGCGCGGGCGGCAGCCGGAGATTCCGGTGGTGCTCACCAGCTCGGACGGCAGCCTGCAAACGGCGATTGCCGCGATGCGCGAGGGCGCGACCGATTTTCTGGTCAAGCCCTTTCGGGTCCGGGCGATCTCCGAGCGCATCCGCCAGTTCACCGGCGATCTGGGTTCTCGCGCTGCGGCCGCCCGCGACCCGAGGACTCGCGACGCGAACAGCCCCGATTCGAGCAGCCGTGACTCGGGCAGCCGCGATCGGGACAGCCGCGCTCGGGATACCCATGATTCGGGCCGCGGTCAGGACATCCACGATTCGGGTGCCCTGGACGCGGGTACCCGCACGCGTTCGACACCCGGCCACGGGTTGATCCTGGAGGACCCGCGCAGCATCGAGCTGCTGGAACTGGCGACTCGGGTTGCGGCCTCCGATGTCACGGTGATGCTCAACGGCGAGTCCGGCGTCGGCAAGGAGATGTTCGCCCGCTACCTGCACGGCCACCCGGCGCGTGCCGCGGCCCCGTTCGTCGCGGTGAACTGCGCCGCGATCCCGGAAAACATGCTGGAGGCGATGCTGTTCGGGTACGAGCGCGGCGCGTTCACCGGTGCCTACGAGTCGCGCGCGGGCAAGTTCGAGCAGGCCCAGAACGGCACGCTGTTGCTCGACGAGATCTCGGAGATGGATCTGGGCCTGCAGGCGAAATTGCTGCGGGTGCTGCAGGAGCGCGAGGTCGAACGCCTCGGTGGCAAGCGCACCCTGCGCCTCAATGTGCGGGTGATCGCGACGTCGAACCGCGATCTGCGCCTGGAGGTGCAGGCCGGGCGTTTTCGCGAAGACCTGTTCTACCGTTTGAGCGTGTTTCCGCTGCTGATTCCGCCGCTGCGCGAGCGCCCGGGGGACATCCTGCCGCTGGCCCGGCACTTTCTGGCCCGGCACGGTCGCGGTATTGCAACGCCGGTATTGACCAGCCCGGCGTCCGGCCGGCTGCTTGAACACCCCTGGCCGGGCAACGTGCGCGAACTCGACAACGTGATCCAGCGCGCACTGATCCTGTGCCGGAGTCAGGAAATTGACGTCCCCTGCCTGCGCTTTGAAACCGTGACCACCGACGGTTGTGGCGCCCCGGTCGGCTTCGGGATTTCGGGTGGGCCGGGTTCCCTGGACCGAGTCGAGACCCTGAACGGCTTCGGGCCGCTGCACGGGGCCGGGGGCATGAACGGGTCGGGAGCGCCGACCGGGGCCGGGGCCATGCATGGATTCGGGCCCCTGAACGGCGCCGAGGGTACGAACGGGGCTGGGCCCCTGAACGGGTTCGGGGGTAGGAACGGGGCTGGGGCGCCGGTCGGGGCGGCCGCGCCGAACGGGCACGGCAATGGGGCTTCCCCGAGCCCTCAGGGGGTACTGGGCGACGACCTGCGTTCGCGCGAGGCGCAGGTGATCCTGGCGGCGCTGCGCGCCGCCGATGGTCGGCGCAAAGATGTCGCCGAGCGGTTGGGGATCAGCCCGCGCACCCTGCGCTACAAACTCGCGCGTCTGCGTGATGCCGGCGTGGTGATTCCATGATCGCCGCACCGCAAACCGACGCAACCGACGTTGACCGGGTACAGAGCACGAGCGGAGGAATGAACGATGAGTGATATGCAGATCAGTCAGGTGCTGGCGCAGATGCGGGCGTTGGCCCAGGACGCAGGCGTCACCGAGCGGGCGGCGCCGGGGGCGGGGTCGGCGGACTTCGCGCAGCTGCTCAAGCAGAGCCTGGATCAGGTGAACGCGACCCAGCAGGTCTCGCGTACGCTGTCCACGGCCTTCGAGCAGGGCGATCCGAATGTGAGCCTGGCCGAAGTGATGGTCGGCATGCAGAAGGCCAGCGTTTCCTTCGAGGCGGTGAACCAGGTGCGCAATCGCCTGCTCTCGGCGTATCAGGACATCATGAGCATGCCGGTCTGACCGGCGCGGGATTCTCTTCATGGCAAATTCAATGGTCACCCTGAACGACCAACTGCGTGGGCTCACCAGCCTGCCGCTGGAGCGCCAAGTCGGCCTGCTGCTGGCGGCGGCGGCGGCGATCACCTTGATGGTGAGTGTGGTGCTGTGGCTCACCCGGCCGAGCTACATGGTGCTGTACCCGTCGCTTTCGGACCACGAGAGCGGACAGGTGGTCGAGGCGCTGGGGCGCCATGGCGTGCCCTATCGGCTGGAGCCGGCGTCCGGCGCGGTGCAGGTGCCGGCGGCGCAGTTGCACGAGGCGCGTCTGAAACTCGCGACCGAAGGCCTGCCCAAAACCGCCGGGTTCGGCTTCGAGTTGCTGGAACAGGATCAGGGGCTGGGCACCAGCCGGATGATCCAGGATGCGCGTCAGCACCGCGCGCTCGAGGGCGAACTGGCCCGGTCGATCACCACGCTGGAGAGTGTCGAGAGCGCCCGGGTGCACCTGGCGTTGCCGCGCCAGTCGGTGTTCGTGCGCGACCGCATCCGGCCGAGCGCCTCGGTGCTGATCAACCTGTATGCCGGGCGCACGCTCGATGAAGGGCGGATCGCCGGGATCGTGCATCTGGTCTCCGCGAGCATTCCGGAGCTGGACCCGGAACACGTGACGGTCGTGGACCAGCGCGGGCGCCTGCTGACGCAGCCCTCCGGCGGATTGAACGGCCTGGCCGCCTCCGGGCAGCAACTGGACTTCGCACGCCGGCTGGAGGAAAGCTACGCGCGCCGGGTGCTCGAGATGATCAGCCCGATCGTGGGGCCGGATGCGATCCGGGCGCAGGTGGTCGCGGACGTGGACTTCGCGCGCATCGAACGCACCACCGAGGCCTACGATCCAACGGCCACCACCGTGCGCAGCGAGCAGATTTCCGAAGACAGCAGTTACCGGGGCGGGCCCGGCGGCGTGCCGGGGGCGTTGACCAACCAGCCGCCGGAGGCCGGCGTGATCTTTGATCCGCTGAACCCGCTCGATCCCTTCGCGCAGGACGGGCGCGGCACCCCGACGTCGGTCAGCCGGCGCACGGTGCGCAATTTCGAGGTCGACCGCACGATCAGCCACATTCGCGAGGCACCCGGCGGGCTGCGGCGCCTGTCGGTGGCGGTGGTGCTGGATCATCAGGAGCAGATGAACGCCGACGGCGTGCTCGAACGCCTGCCGCTGGACGAGGCCACGATGGAGCGGATCACCACGCTGGTGCGCGAAGCGGTGGGCTTCAATGGCGAACGCGGGGACAGCGTGAACGTGATCAACGCCTCGTTCCGCGCGGTCGAGCCGCCGCTGCCGCTGCCCGAGCCGCCGCTGTGGGAGGCGCCGTGGGTGATGGATCTGGCGAAGACCGTGCTGGCCGCGATTCTGGTGCTGATCGTCGCGCTGACCGTGGTGCGTCCGCTGTTGCGCAGCCTCGCGGCCGGCGGTCGCACCGCCCGGCGCAACCAGGCGGCGCTGGCGGCGCCCGGCGGTGCGGCAGGCACGATGCAGATCGGGCATGATGGACGGACGCCGGCGCTGGCCGGTCCGGGGACCGCTGCGCGCAGCTACGAGGACAGCCTGGACACCGCGCGCGACATGGTACGCGAGGACCCCAAGCGGGTGGCACAACTGATGAAGACCTGGATTGCAAGCGATGGCGCAGCCGGTTGAGAAGAGCGAACACACCGGGGCCGAACGCGCCGCGGTGTTCCTGATGAGCCTCGGCGAGGACATCGCCGCCGAGGTCCTGCGCCACATGGGCCCGAAGGAGGTGCAGCGTCTGGGCACCGCGATGGCCAACCTGAGCAACATCTCGAAGACCGAGGTCAGCGTGGTGCTCGATGACTTCATCCAGACGGTGCAGGAGCAGACCGCGCTCGGGGTGGGCTCGGACGAGTACATCCGCAAGGTGCTGACCTCGGCGCTCGGCGAGGACAAGGCCGGCGGCCTGATCAACCGGATCCTGCTCGGGCGCAACTCCAAGGGCCTGGAGGCGCTGAAATGGATGGAGCCCCGGGCGGTCGCGGAGGTCATTCGTCTGGAGCACCCGCAGATCGTCGCGATCGTGCTCTCGTACCTGGATCCCGACCACGCCGCTGAGGTGCTCAGCTTCCTGCCGGACCGGGCGCAGCCGGACATTCTGATGCGGGTGGCGAGTCTGGATGGCATTCAGCCGTCGGCACTGCAGGAGTTGGACGACATCCTGGAACAGCAGTTTGCCGGCAACAACAGCATGCAGGCATCCTCAGTAGGCGGTGTAAAAAACGCTGCGAACATATTGAATTTCATGGAGCCTGCGCGCGAGGCCGCGATCAGCGATCAGATCCGCGAGACCGACCAGGACCTGGCCCAGAAGATCGAGGACCTGATGTTCGTCTTCGACAATCTGGCGGAAGTGGACGACCGTGGGATCCAGGCGTTGCTACGGGAGATCTCCACCGATTCGTTGGTGCTGGCGATGAAGGGGGCGGACGACGTGCTGAAGGAGAAGATCTTCAAGAACATGTCCAAACGCGCCGCGGAGATGCTGCGCGACGACCTGGAAGCCCGCGGGCCGGTGCGCCTGAGCGAGGTGGAGAGTGCGCAGAAGGAAATCCTGACGGTAGCCCGGCGCATGGCCGAGAGCGGCGAGATCAGTCTGGGCGGCAAGGGGGGCGAGGAGTATGTCTGAGGGCCCGGCCGGCACGCGCACGGGGCCACGGATCTTCACCGAGGGTCCGGATCACGCGGTGCAGCGTTGGGAGGCGCCGGATGTGCATGCCCCGGCGCGCCCGGGTCCGGGCGGCCGATCCTCGGGTGCCGCGGGTCCGGGTTCATCGGGCCCGGGTTCAGCCAGCGCGGGGTCAGCCAACGCGGGTGCCGCCGGCAAAAACGCCGCGGCCACCGCCGAGGCGCCGCCGGCCGCGCGTTCGCCGCTGACGGTGCAGCAGATCGAGCGCATCCAGAACGAGGCCCGGGAGGAGGGCTTCCGGCAGGGCGAGGCGGAGGGGCGCAAGAGCGGCGCGAAGGCGGTGCGTGCCCAGGCCGATGCACTGCAGCGGGTGCTGCAGTCGCTGATTCCGTCGGTGGACGGATTGGATCAGCAGGTGGAACAGGAGTTAGTGAGCCTGGCGATCACCGTGGCGCGCCAATTGGTGCGCCGGGAACTGCGCGTGGACCCGGGGCAGGTGGTTGCGGCGGTGCGCGCCGCGGTCGACACGCTGCCTTCGACCGATCGGAAGATCCGCCTGCACCTGCATCCGGAGGACGCGCGCATCGTGCGCGAGGCCCTGCACCTGTCAGAGCTGGAGCAGCCGTGGCAGATGATCGAGGATCCGACCTTCTCCCGGGGCGGTGGGCGGGTGGAGACCGACACCTGTCGCGTCGATGCCACGGTGGAAAGCCGACTGAACGCGGTGATCGCCGAACTCTGGGGCGGTGATCGCCGCGAGGACGACGAGGACACGCGGGGCGACCCGGCTGGCGACACGGGCGAAGGTCGCGGGGTGCGGCCGACCGGGTCCGGGATTTCGCAATGAGCCTGCCGCAGGCCCTGGAGCCCGAGCAGCGCACGGCCGACTTGTGCGCGGCGCTGGCGCACTATCGCCGCCGGGCCGAACAGGCCACGCCGCTGATCGCCGAGGGCCGGCTGGTGCGGATGGTCGGGCTGACGCTGGAGGCCGAAGGTGTGCTGGTGCCGGTCGGCGGGCGCTGCCGGGTGATCGGCGCGCACGGCGCCCAGGGTGATGCCGAGGTCGTCGGTTTTTCCGGCGCGCGGGTGTTTCTGATGCTGGTCGGCGAGCTGACCGGCCTCACGCCCAACGCACGGGTGATCCCGACCCAGCATCGGCGCGAGGCCCGGGTCGGGCGCGGCCTGCTCGGCCGGGTGCTCGACGGCACCGGCCGGCCGCTGGACGCGCTCGGGCCGTTGCGCTGCGAGGACCGGATCTCGCTCGACGGCCGCCCGATCAACCCCCTGGCGCGTCACCCGATCCGGGAGCCGCTCGATGTCGGCGTGCGCGCGATCAACGGCCTGCTCACCGTCGGCCGCGGCCAGCGCATGGGGCTGTTTGCCGGCAGCGGCGTTGGCAAGAGCGTGCTGCTCGGGATGATGACGCGTTACACCGCGGCGGACATCACCGTGGTCGGCCTGATCGGCGAGCGCGGCCGGGAGGTCAACGAGTTCGTGCAGAACATTCTCGGGCCGGAGGGCATGGCCCGCGCGGTGGTGGTGGCGGTCCCGGCCGACCACTCACCCTTGATGCGCCTGCACGGGGCGATGCTCGCGACCGCGATCGCCGAATACTTTCGCGACCAGGGGCTGAACGTGCTGCTGCTGATGGATTCGCTGACCCGCTTCGCGCAGGCGCAGCGGGAGATTTCGCTCGCGATCGGCGAGCCGCCGGCGACCAAGGGCTACACGCCGTCGGTGTTCGCCCGGCTGCCGCAATTGGTGGAACGCGCCGGCAATGGCGACCGCGGCGAGGGCTCGATCACCGCCTTCTACACCGTGCTGACCGAAGGCGACGACCAGAACGACCCGATCGCCGACGCGGCGCGGGCGATCCTGGACGGGCATGTGGTGTTGTCGCGCAGCATTGCCGATGGCGGGCGCTATCCGGCCATCGATGTCGAGGCCTCGGTGAGCCGTCTGATGAACGAGATCGCCGACCCCGGCCAGATCCAGGCGGCACGCGACTTCAAGCAGCACTACAGTACCTATCAGCAGAACCGCGACCTGATCAGTGTCGGTGCCTATCACAAGGGCGCCGATCCTCGGATCGATGCCGCCATCGATTTTTTCCCCCGCCTGGAGGGCTACCTGCAACAGGACATGCGCCAGCCGACGAACTTCAAGGACAGCCTGAAGGCGCTCGATGCGCTGACCGGGGCGCAGGCACCCCGCAAGGCGGTACCGTGAGGTGGAGCCGGCACCCCGTCAGTGATCCGGGATCCGGGACGCCCGGGCCCGGTGTGCGCGGTGTTGCGGGGTCCGCAGCCGATGCGCGCGGGAGCGACCGGCGATGAGCCGATCGACCCGCATGCAGCCGGTGGCGCATGTGGCGCAAACGCGCCAGCACGAGGCCGCGCGCCAGATGGGCGCGTGTCAGCGCGCCCGGGACGATCAGGTGCGCCAGCTCGAGGAATTGTGTAGCTACCGGGACGAGTACGCCGGGCGCTTCGAAACCGGCAGCACGGGAATGTTGGGGCTGAATGTGCGGGAATACCGCCTGTTCTTGTCTCGGCTGAACCAGGCGATCGACGAACAGCGACGCCGGGTGGAACAGGCCGAACACGCGCTCGAACTGAGTCGCAACGCGTGGTTGCAGACTCGGGTGCACAACGACGCGGTGCTGAAGGTGATCGATCGCATGCAGGCCGAGGAGCGCCAGGAGGCCGCGCAGCGTGAACGCATGGAGAACGACGAGGTCGGCCAACGCCCCCGACGCCGACAGCCCTGAGTCGGATCCCGGATCCGGATCGCGGCGGAAGGGAAGTGCGCCGGGCTTGCCGGGTCGATCCGGGCGGGGTTGGCCGGACCGGTCGCCGGTGGTCGTATGGAATGCCGTGGTGTCCGCGTTGGCACGTGATGTGTATGGATTGTATTCAGACGCCTGGGGATGACCCTGGGACCGGAATCATCAGGGGGCCCGCGTGCCCCGCGAGACGGAACCTTCATCATGCAGACTGCTGCCTTTTCACTGAACCTGCCGGCCCCGGTCCTGAAGGCCCTGAATGTGTTGGAGCCCGGGACCGAGGGCGCGGAGGGCCATCCGCTCTGGACTGAGCTCGCCGAACGCCTGGAGGCCCTGACCAATGGCTCGGGCGATGGCCTCGGTCTGGGTTTCGGGGCCGAGCTGCCCGAGGACCTGGATCCCGCGGACCTTGCGGCCTGGCTCGCGGCGGCGCTCGGCGGCGAGCCGCTGCCGCAGGCCGGCAAGGATCTGCCGATGCCGCCCGGGCTCGAGGGCAGCCGGCCTGCGGCGCCCAATCTTCCGCAGCTTCGGGAGCAGCTGCTGGCGGCGGCCGTGCATGCGGCGGCCAACGGCGAAGCGGCGGCACCCGGGACCCGACCCGGGTTGCCGCCGGGGGGACTGCTGGAACTGGCGGGCCTCGGGGCGCGTGCTGCAGAGGCGCCTGCGTTTCAAACCCTGATCGCGACCCCGTTGACCACCGCGGGAGGCGAGGGCAGCAGCACCCTGTTGAATTCGGCCGCGACGCTCACCCAGGCGGGGCTACCGAAGCTGTTCAACCTCGATGTCCCCCTGCACCAGCCCGGATGGGACCGCGCGTTGGGCAACCGGGTGCAGTGGATGGTGAACCAGAACATCCAGGTGGCCGAACTGCGACTGAATCCGCCGAACCTGGGGCCGCTGGAGGTGCGGCTGCAGATGGATGGCGATCGCACCCACATCAACTTCGTGACGCCGCAGGCCGCGGTGCGCGACGCGGTGGATGCCGCACTGCCGCGGTTGCGCGAGATGTTCGCGGAGGGGGGGCTGAGCCTGGGGGATGTGACCGTCTCGCATCAGGGTGCGGGTGAGGGAGAGGCCGGCGGCGGGGATGCGGAGGGTGAGGCCGGTGGCGGCGAGCGCGGGCAGGCCGGCGATGGCGGGGAGCCCATGGCACCCGGAACGGGTGGTCGCTCGGGCGAGGGCCTGGTCGATTACTACGCCTGAACGCGCGGTGCGTTGACGTTCGTGGGTATGGCGGGGTCGGCGTGGCGTTTCGACCGGTGACTCCGGCCGTGGGGCGCCGATCGCAGGTATGATTCCGATTGCGCGGGGTCTTGGCAGAGGGCCGACCCGGCGATGAAACCTCAAGCCTCGACATTCTCCGCCGCTATCCTGGGCACAGAAGAAGGACATTGGATAACCATGCTCAATCGATTCACGATCCCCACCCGCCTGCTTGGGGCGACCGCCCTGCTGCTGGTCTTCACCCTGGGTCTGTTCCTGACGGTGACCCTGGCCCACCTGACCCAACAGAGTCAGCGCGCGGAGACACGGCAACTGCAGGACCTGTTCTTGATGCTGCAGGCCGGGCTGGCCGAATCCGCGCCAGCGAGCGAGGCGGATGCGAACTCCCGCCCGCCGAACCATCAGAACCCGGCACCGGTGTTCCGGCAATTCACCGAGCAGTATGCGGTTCAGGCGACTTTGCATCGTGCCGCCGGCCGGGCCTTCGAGACCGGGGTCGGAACCCTGGAAGGCGACAGCGGCTTTGTTCGCGAGGACCTGGATCGGGTGATGGCGGGCGAGGTGTTGCTGCGTCGGGGGTCCGAGGGCGGTGTGGCCCTGGCGACCTACGGACGGGTGTTCAACGATGCCGCCGGCCAGCCCGTCGGGGTGTTGGAACTGGTGATGGATCGCAGCGGGTATGCGAGCGACTATCGACAGGCCCTGGTGTCGATCCTGGGCGTCGGGCTTCTGGTGCTGGTCCTGGGGGTGGGCGGCTTCTGGTTCATCGCCCGCGGCATCGTGGGGCCGCTGAACGACAGCATCGCCCGGGTGAATGGCATTGCCCTGGGCGAGGGGGACCTGACGCAACGCCTGCCGGTGCAGGGTCAGGACGAAATGGCGCAATTGGCGACGGCCTTCAACGCCTTTGTCGAACGCATGCAGGACCTGGTGCGGCAGGTGGGCGCCGCGACCGAGCAACTGGCCGCGGCCTCGAATCAGCTCTCGATCACCAGCGGGGAGACCTCGCAGCAGGTGCTGAGCCAGCAGAGCGAGACCGATCAGGTCGCGACGGCGATGAACGAGATGACCGCGACCGTGCAGGAGGTGGCGCGGAACGCCAACGAGGCCGCGCGTTCGGCCCAGCAGACCGACGAGGAGGCGAGCGCCGGGCGCGAGGTGGTGCGCCAGACCATTGCCTCGATCCAGTCGCTGGCCGCGGGGGTCGAGGATGGCGCGGCGGTGATCGAGCGCCTGTCCGCCGACAGTGCGGAGATCGGTCAGGTCCTCGATGTAATCCGCAGCATCGCCGATCAGACCAATCTGCTGGCGTTGAATGCGGCGATTGAGGCCGCGCGGGCCGGGGAACAGGGTCGCGGCTTTGCGGTGGTCGCCGACGAGGTTCGGACGCTGGCGTCGCGCACGCAGAGCTCGACCGAGGAGATCCAGAAGATGATCGAACGGCTCCAGGGCAATGCCGGCAATGCGGTGGCGGCGATGGAGAAGGGGCGTGTACAGGGCCGCGAGAGCGTCGCGCAGGCGAGCCGGGCCGGCGACTCCCTGGAGGCGATTACTGGCGCGGTGG
>PWGH01000270.1 GCA_003555285.1 Thioalkalivibrio sp. | reverse complement strand
GAGCGTTGCGGACCTTCCCGGCGTTCGGAGCCACCGGCGTAGCAGCCGACCCGGTTGCGGTGAGGAGGCGGCCGCTGGTCTGGTGGGCCCGCTGCGCTTGGCCCACCCTACACGGTGTGCCAGGACCGCTGCGGGCCCACCAACAACTCGGCCGCCAGGCTCAGCGCATGTTGCCGAGCCAGTAGAAGCGATACGGCGGGATCACCAGGCGGTCGTTGAACAGCCGGGGGATCTCGCCGGTGTGCAGGTCCTGGAGGGTGCCGCGCAGGTACAGGTTGCGGTGGCGCAGGTTATTCAGTTCCAGGTACTGTGGATTGGCGTCGAAGTTCGCGACCACCAGCACCGCGCCGGCCTGCTGCTGATCCGGGTGGCTGCGCAAAAAGGCGAACAGGTGCGGATTCTCCAGCGCCACCAGTTCGCGGTTGTTGTAGTCGGAGAACGCGGGAATGCCCTTGCGCGCGGCGATCATCCGCTTCAGGCCGTCGAAGATGCGCTGTTCCACGCTGCCGTGCTGGTGGCGTTGCTCGGCCTTCTCCCAGTCGATGCGCGGGCGGTTCATCCAGCGGTTGTCGCTCGCCTTGTTCGGGTCCTCGAGATAGCCGTAGTTGCTCAGGGTGCCGATCTCGTCGCCGTAATAGAGCAGGGGGATGCCGCCGAAGGCCATGATCATGCCGTGCAGCAACAGGATGCGCTGGATCGCCCGGTCGATCGCCTTTGGGTCGCCGTCCTCGAGCGCGTTTTCCAGGCCGGCCAGCGAGGCGAGCGAGCCCGAGATCCGGGCGTCGCCGGTCTTCTCGTTGCGCCCGAACGGCTGGCCCCGGGCATCCGAGCCCGGATACGCCCCGGTGAAGTAGTCGACCAGGAACTGCCGGTGCGCCTTCGGCTGGTACCCGGCGGTCGCGATGTCGCGGTCGTCAAAGCCCAGGCCGATGTCGTCGTGACAGCGTACGTAGTTCAGCCAGGTTGCGCGGTCGAGCTTGTTCGGGAGGTTCTGGATCCCGAGGTTCAGCAGCCGCGCGTTGCGCGTCGCCATGCCGTCCCAGAGCAGCGCCATGAAGGTCGCGTTGTAGGCAATCTCGCATTCCTTTGCGATCACCGCGTCCTCGCCGAAGTACTTGATGATCTCGAGCGGCGCGACGATCGCCTCGGCGATGAACAGCACCCCCGGCGCGGTGACCTGGCAGCAGTCCTTCATCAGCTGCAGGATCAGGTGCGCCTCGCGCTCGTTCTGGCAGGTGGTGCCGATCTTCTTCCATAAAAACGCGACGGCATCGAGGCGCACGATGTCCGCGCCCTGGTTGGCCCAGAACAGGATCACGTCGAGCATCTCGATGAAGACGTCGGGATTGGAGTAGTTCAGGTCCCACTGGTAGGAGTTGAAGACCGTCATCACCCACTGGTTCATCTCCGGATCCCAGGTGAAGTTGCCGGGCGAGGTCTCCGGGAAGATCTCGGGCATCGTCTCCTCGAACATGTCGGGGATGTCGCGGTCGGGGAAGATGTAGTAGTAGTCCTGGTATTTCTTGTCGCCGGCGCGCGCCTTGCGTGCCCAGGCGTGTTCGTCGGAGGTGTGGTTCACCACCACGTCCAGCGTCAGCAGCATGCCGCGCTTGCGCAGGGTATCCGACAGGTGTTGCAGTTGCTCCAGCGTGCCCACCCGCGGGTCGATGCGGCGAAAGTCGCTGATCGCATAGCCGCCGTCGCTGGCGTTCTCCGGACACACCAGCATCGGCATGATGTGCAGCATGTTGACGCCCAGTTCCTGCAGGTAGGACACCCGGCTGCAGACGCCGTCCAGGTTCTTCGCAAAGCCGTCGGCGTACAACGCCATCGCGACCCATTCCGAGCTCAGAAACCAGTTGTGATCGTGCTCGCGCGCCTTGTCCTGCGCCTCCAGGGCATTGGAGCGCTCGATGTAGCGGGCGGCCATCACCTCGACCAGCTTGATGCTCTTGTCGCGGAAGTCCTCGCGCGCGCCGTACAGCGCATGGAACAGCGAATGGATCGCGTAGAAGTTCGCACCCAGGCGGGTGTAGAAGTGCCGCAGGTCCTGACGCCGGATCTCCGGCTTCAGTTCATCGAGGATCTCGTTCAGCAGCGAATGGGAGACTTGTTCGTACATGCGGCCCTTGGGGTCGAGGGGAGGGCGTCGGTGCCGGGCACCGAACGGGGGAAAGACGGCCCATGATCGGCAACCCGAAGTTCAAGCGCAAACGCCGGGGCGGCTGGCTCAGGCACCAATCCAGTCGATGGGTCCGGTCATGGCCCAGATAATGACTCAGGTAATGGCTGCGGGTTCAGGCGTTCGGATCGGCAGGTGGAACGGGCGACCGGGGCTGGCGGGGCGCCCGAACCAGTACGGTTCCGGACAGCCAGTCGTGCAGCATCAGGCGCTGCGGGTGCCGTTGGCTGAGGCCGAGCCCCACCAGCAGTGCAGCGGTGATCACAAGACCGGCGATCGGCCCGTGTTCGCGCCACAGGTAGATCGCCAACAGCACAAGCACCCACTGCGCCAGGGCCACCAGGTAGCGCAACGTGGCCTGCCAGGGGTGGACCGGGCGGTCCCCCTCGCTGCTCAGCCGCAGGGACCAGGCCTGCATGCCGAGGGTTTGCCCGTTGCGGGTCCAGAACCAGGTGAAGAAAAGCCAGGCCGCCAGCAGATTGACCACCAGCTGCACCGAGGTCAGCGGCTGCCCGGTCCACTGGCCGAGCAGCACGAAGACCAGACCGAGCACCATCCACAACGCCAGGACGAGCAGGCCGTCGTAGAGCATCGCGGCCATGCGCCGCAGCAGGCTGACGGGCATCAATTCGTGCTCCCTGACATCGTTAGAACACCGACTGGAAGGGGATGACCTCCACCGTCTCGCCGGCCGTGGCACCGCGGCTGTCCCGGGGGAGCACGATGTAGGCATTGGCCAGGCTCATCGAGCGCAGCTGATGCGAGCCCTGGCCGCCGGTGGAACGTACCGTCCATTCGCCATTTTCCTGCGCGAGGATGCCGCGTTGGAACTCGGTGCGTCCGGGGTTCTTGCGCAGGTCCTCGACCAGACGTGCGTGCAGGGTCCACGGGGGCTCGGGGGTGGTTCCGCACAAGCGCAGGAGGGCCGGCCGCACGAACAGCGAAAAGGTGGCCATCACCGAAACCGGATTGCCCGGCAGGCCGAGAAACCGGGCTCGGCCGAAGTGGCCGAAGGCGAGCGGCCGCCCAGGCTTCATTGCGACCTTCCAGAAGCCGACGTTACCTTCGCGCTGCAGCAGGCGGCTGACGAAATCGGCATCGCCCACCGAGACCCCGCCGGTGGTCAGGATCAGATCGGCATGGGCGCCGGCCTGATTCAGTGCGGTGCGCACGGCGTCTTCGGTGTCGGCGATCACGCCGTAATCCAGAAAGTCCACCGGGTAGCGGCTGAGCAGGGCGCGCAGCGTGTAGCGGTTGCTGTCGTGGATCTGGCCCGGCTGCAATGGCTGTCCGACCGGGACCAATTCGTCGCCGGTGGTGAAGAATACCACCCGCGGCCGGCGCACCACGGTCACTTCGCCGATCCCCTGAGAGGCCAGCAGCCCGAGATCGGCCGGTGTGAGTTGCCGGCCGGTTTCGAGGATCACCTCCCCGCCACGGGTGTCCTCACCTGCCTGGCGAATGTGCGCGTTGGCTGCGGCCTCGCGCTGCAGCGTGACGTGTTCGTGTTCTGCCTCGACCTGCTCCTGCATGATTACTGTGTCAGCGGATTCGGGCACCACCGCGCCGGTGAGAATGCGCACGCACTGTCCCGGTTGAAGTTGGCCCGCCCAGGGATGACCGGCGGCGGATACGCCGACGATCCGCAGCCGGGCGCCGGTCTGGCCCTCGGCGGCACGCAATGCGTAGCCGTCCATCGCCGCGTTGCGCGCCGGGGGTACGTCGATGCGAGCAGTCACCGGGGTGGCCAAGACCCGGTCCAGGGCCTCGGCGAGTGCGAGCGACTGTGTGCCCGCGACCGGTCCGCAGGCCGCGAGGATACGTTCCAGCGCCTGTTCCACGGTCAGCGCCTGGGGGTCGGATTCATCCATGCAGGTGGCCTTCGGGTTCATCGCGCGGGCTCGTTGGACAGTCCCGCGAGCTCGAGATAGGCACCGATGAACCCGGCGATCGCGGGGATGTCATCCAGGGGCAGGGTGGGAGTCCCGGCGGGAACCACCTCGGGCTGGTCGGTTGCCACTGCGATGATGTTCGGATCCCCGGTGCACAGCAGGGGCTTGCCGAGCCGCGGTCGGTGGATCTCGATCTTCGGGATCGGCTCGCGCTTGAAGCCCTCGACCAGGATCAGGTCCGCCCGGTGTGGGTCGATCCGGCCGATCAGTTCGGCCAGTACCGGTTCGCTGTCCTGGCCGGCCGGGTTTTCCACCATCAGCGCCATCCGTCGGCTGGAGGCGATCAGCATCTGCCCCGCTCCGGCCTGGCGCAACACATGGCTGTCCTTGCCGGGCTGGTCGACGTCGAAGTGGTGGTGGGCATGCTTGATCACTGCGACCTCGAGGCCGCTGTCCCGCAGTACCGGCAGCAGTCGGGCCAGCAGGGTGGTCTTGCCGGCGCCGCTCCAGGCGGCGAAGCCAATCAGGGGGATCGGGCTGTCGAGTCGGGGCATCAGCGGCTTCGTCTTCCGGGGGCCGGCCTGGGTGAGGCCTGCCGGTTCCCGGAGGATACCGGAGCCGCGTCCCGATGGCATCCGCGTGCGGCGCGATCCGTGTGCCGGCCGATTCACGGCGCAGGGCGTGCCAATGGGATTCCGAGGCGGGACAGGGTGTAGGATGAGCGGGTGCCCACGCCGGTCGGTGCGGCACCGCGTGGAAACCGTGACCAACCCTAGGGATGTCGACATGCGCCTGAAAACCATGCAATCGATCCTTCGCCGCGGGTTCTGGGCCGCCCTGGTACTGCTCGGGGCGGTTTCCCTGCTGGCGGTCTCCGCAGAGACGGAGCGCAAACAGGTCCTGTTGCTGACGGTGGCCGACGCCATCGGACCGGCCACCGCGGACTACATCATCCGCGGCATCGCGCGCGCCGAACGCGACGGGGCCGAATTGGTGGTCCTGAAGCTGAATACCCCCGGTGGCCTGGATTCCAGCATGCGCGACATCATCGAGGCCCAGTTGGGCTCGGCGGTGCCGGTGGCGACCTACGTGCACCCGGCGGGCGCCCGGGCCGCCAGTGCCGGAACCTACATGCTCTACGGTTCGCATGTGGCCGCGATGACCCCGGCAACCCACCTCGGAGCCGCCACGCCGGTCCAGCTCGGCGGCGGTGACGGCCTCTTTGCCATGGACCTCGGTGACGCGGGGGCCCCGACACGCGAAGACGCTCCATCCGAGGCCGATGGCGAAGCGATCAACGACGCGTTGACCGAAGAGAACGGGGCTGAACAGAATGGGGCTCAGGAGAACGGGGCTCAGGAGAACGGGGTCGAGGAGGACGAACCCCGGCGCGGCGAGACGGCGATGGAGCGCAAGGTCCTGGAGGATGCGGTGGCCTATATCCGCGGGTTGGCCGAACGCTTCGATCGCAACGCCGACTGGGCCGAGCGTGCGGTGCGCGAGGGCGTGACCCTGACCGCCCCCGAAGCGCTGCAGCAGAATGTGATCGATTTCGTCGCGGATGATCTGGATGATCTGCTGGCGCAGTTGCATGGCCATGCGGTCCCGATGCCCTGGGGCGAACAGGTGCTCGATACCGAGAACATCGACGTGGTTGCGGTCGATCCGGACTGGCGAACCCGCTTGCTGTCGGTGATCGCGAGCCCGAACATCGCCTATATCCTGATGCTGATCGGCATCTATGGCCTGATCTTCGAACTCTCGAACCCGGGTGCGATCATTCCCGGCGTGATCGGTGCGATCTCCCTGCTGCTGGCGTTCTATGCACTGCAGGTGATGCCGGTGAACTACGCCGGGCTGGCCTTGATTCTACTGGGGCTGGCGTTCATGGTCGGGGAGGCGTTTCTCCCGAGCTTCGGAATTCTGGGCATCGGCGGCGTCGTCGCCTTTGTCGCCGGTTCAATCATGTTATGGGATGATCCAACCTTGGAAATATCACTGCCGTTGATCATCGGGACCGCCTTGGTGGTCTCGGTCTTTACCATCTGGGTGCTGGGGCGTCTGTTCCAATTGCGCCGGGTGGAGCCGACCATCGGGCGTCGGGAGATGATCGGCGCGATCGGCGAGGCGCGCCAGGATTTCGATCATCAAGGGCGCGTCTATGTGCGCAGCGAGTTGTGGACCGCCGAGACCACCGCGCCGGTGGAGATGGGGCAGAAGGTGCGTGTGGTTTCGGTCGAGGGCTTGCGGCTGCGGGTGGAGCCGGTGGAGGACGCGGAAGACGAGGGCGCGGCCGAATCCCGTTCCTGAGCCCCGCTGACTGGACACGGGTCCCATCGACCTGCGCGCCGTGGTCAAAGGGCTTGGCCACGATGTCGACGGTTCGGCCAGATCTTGCATTCCACGCCCGTGTCGCGGGTTCCATCGGTGGGTGGCTTTGTTCGGGTCGCCCTTAGTACCATCCGGGTACAACACGGACTGACCGGCCTATAACCCTCAAGTGCAAGGAGAACACGTCATGCTAGCGACCTATCTGTTACCGATCGTGGTGATCGTCGCGTTGATCGCGATGTCCATCAAGGTGTTGCGCGAATACGAGCGCGGCGTGGTCTTCTTCCTGGGCCGGTTCCAATCGGTGAAGGGGCCGGGCCTGATCATCATCATTCCCGGGATTCAGCAGATGGTGCGGGTCGACCTGCGCATCATCACCCTCGATGTGCCGAGCCAGGACGTGATCTCGCAGGACAACGTGACGGTACGGGTGAACGCCGTGCTGTACTTCCGGGTGGTGGACTCGGCCAAGTCGGTGATTCAGGTGGAGGATTATTTCTCGGCGACCAGCCAGCTGGCGCAGACGACGCTGCGCTCGGTGCTCGGCAAGCATGATCTCGACGAAATGCTGTCCGAACGCGACAAGCTGAACGCGGATATCCAGGAGATCCTCGATTCCCAGACCGATGCCTGGGGCATCAAGGTCACCAATGTCGAGATCAAGCATGTGGACTTGAACGAAAGCATGATCCGCGCAATCGCACGACAGGCGGAGGCCGAGCGTGAGCGGCGCGCCAAGGTCATCCATGCCGAGGGTGAACTGCAGGCGTCGGAGAAACTCGCCCAGGCCGCCGATATCATCAGCCGGAACCCGGCGGCCCTGCAGTTGCGCTATCTGCAGACCATGGCCGACATGTCCAACAGCAGTCAGGCCAATACCATCTTCTTCCCGCTGCCGCTGGAACTCACCAAGGTCTTCGACGCCCTGGCCGGCAAGTTCGGCGCGCATGACACGGCCGCGGGTGGCCCGGGCTCCGGGGGCCCGACCGCAGGCGGCCCGGCCAGCTGACTTTCTTCGGGAGCCGCGGGTCCGGACGTGATTGATCCCGATTCCATTGCCCCTGTCTCGGCGGCTCCCGATGGATTCGACCCCGACACCTTCGGCCTCGACCGCCTTGGCGCCGATCAGTCCGGCGCCGGCGCGTGCGACGCCGATACGTACGATGCCGGCGGCGCCCGTGCGGCACCGGGGCCGTCAGCCCCGGACCCTCTTCTGGAGCGCTTTCTCGAGGAGCTGTGGGCGGTCGACGGACTGGCCTCCTTGACGCTGGAGGCCTATCGACGGGATTTGCTCGCGCTGCAACACTGGCTGGCGACGCGTGGTGTGCCATTGGCCGATGCCGGCCGCGCCGATCTGCTGGGTTTTCTCGGAGCACGGATGCAGGCCGGTGCGCGGCCGCGTTCGGCGGCGCGTTGGCTGTCCAGCCTGCGCCGGTTCTATCGATTCCTGGCCGGGACCGGCTTGCGAACGGACGACCCCTCGGTGCGGATCGAGGCCCCGCGTCCGGGCAGCCCGTTGCCGGACAGTCTGTCCGAGGCCCAGGTCGAGGCGTTGCTGGCGGCACCGGATCCGATGACGGCGCTGGGACTGCGCGATCGCGCGATGCTCGAGGTGCTGTATGCAACCGGGTTGCGGGTCTCGGAGCTCGTGGCGCTCGAGCATTCCCAGATCAATACCCGTCAGGGCGTGTTGCGGGTTACCGGGAAGGGTTCCCGGGAACGCCTGGTGCCGCTCGGCGAGGAAGCCGGCGATAGGGTGCAGATTTATTTGGAGCAGTCGCGGCCGGAATTGATGCAGGGACATCCCCCGACCGAGGCGGTCTTCGTGACCCGGCGCGGTGCCGGCATGACCCGCCAGGCCTTCTGGTATCGGATCAAGGCCTATGCCGCCGCCGCGGGAATCCGGGTGCCGCTGTCGCCGCACACCTTGCGCCATGCCTTTGCCACCCATTTGCTGGACCATGGCGCCGACCTGCGCGTGGTCCAGATGCTCCTCGGTCATAGCAGTCTGTCGACGACGCAGATCTACACCCACGTCGCCCGAGCCCGCCTGCAGGCCCTGCACGCCGAGCACCATCCGCGCGGCTAGCGCTGCCCCTGGTGCCCGAGCCGTACGGAGTGCGTCCGGACCGCACGCACCCCACACGGCTCTCCAGCGTTTGGGAGCCCCAAAGTCAAGATCAATGGCGGGCCCACCAAGCCGCGGCTCCAGCTTCCGTTGGGGCCGTGCAACTTTTGGCCGCGCGGGTCAGTCGAAGCGTCGGTGACTGGGCACCCCGATGAATTCGGTTTCGGGGTGGTGTCAGTCCTGCCGCCGGTTGCAAATCGGGATGGTGCAGGATCTCCGGCAGCTTCGGTGGTGGCGTTATCCGTGTTGCCCTTAGTACACTCCGGCCGACCCTTCAAACCCGACGAGATGGACATATGCTGAAGATGCGAAAGATTTTGGTGCCTTTGCTGGCCCTGTGGGCGGTGTCGCCGGCCCTGGCCAGCGAGGCTGTCGAGAAGCGCATGGCCGAGGTCGTGCCGGGCCTCACGCCGGACGCCATTGAGCCTGCGGCCGTCGACGGTCTGTTCGAAGTGCGTTACGGCACCGACCTCTTTTATGTCTCCGAGGATGGACGCTACCTGATCCAGGGCAGTCTGATCGACCTGGAGTCCCGGGAGAACCTGACCGAGCGTGCGCTGCGCGGCGTGCGTGCGGCCATGTTTGCCGAGATCGCCAATGACACCCTGACGGTGTATCGCCCCGAGGGTCCGGTACGGCATACCATCAATGTCTTCACCGATCCGAACTGCCCGTTTTGCCGGCAGTTTCACGATGAGGTTCCCATCTACCTGGAGGCCGGCGTCGAGGTCCGCTATTTCATGTATCCGGTGTTGGGCCGGGACTCGCCGGATGTGATGCGCAACGTCTGGTGCAGCGATAGCCGGACCGACGCCATGGACCGGGCGAAGAGCGGCCAGAGCGTGCCCACCGCGCAGTGCGCCACCCCGGCCGACCAGCACCTGAGTCTGGGGCGTGAACTGGGCATCAACGGCACCCCGGCCACCGTCACCGGCGACGGCCAGCTGATCTCCGGCTATCGCCCAGCCGTCGAAATGATCCAGGCACTGCGCGGGCAATGATTCGCGCTGTAGGAGGCCAGCCCCTGGCCGATCGGCCCTGGGCTGGCGGCCAGCCCAGGGCCACCGCCCAATCGCCGTTTCAATAAAGCAACGACACCATCTTCCGACGGTATTCGGCGACCAGTTCATGCCGGGGGCCCAGCACCTCAAAGGCGGCCAGCAGACCGCGGTGCCCGGCGTTGTCCTTGTAACTGCGGTGCTGCTTCATCAATTGCAGGTACAGATCCAGCGCTTCCCGGTGGCGTCCGGCCACCATGTTGGCCGCGGCCAGCCGCTCCAGCGCCTCCGGATTCTGCGGGTCGTCCTGCACCGCCCGTTCCAGCGCGGCGAGATCGGTATCGTCCACGACCTTGGCGAAGACCAGTCGGGCGCGCAAGGCCTTCACCGCGTCCTGCTCATGCACGTGCATCGGCAGCACATTGAGCTGGGCCTCCGCACCCTCGGCATCGCCGGCCTCCAGCAGGGCCTGGGCGAGGTCGATCTTCAGTACGTGATGGTCGGGATCGCTCAGCACGGCCTCGCGCAGGTCGCCGATGGCGTCCTCGATTTCCCCGACCTCGAGCTTCTGCAGCGCGCGTTCGCGGATCCGGTCGGAGGGGCGTTCGACGTACTTGTCGATGATCTGGCGGATCACCGATTCGGGTTGGACCCCCATGAACTGGTCGACCGGCTGGCCGTTGCGAAAACACAGCACGGTCGGCAGGCTACGCACACCGAATTGGCTGGCCAGTGCCTGTTGTTGATCGCTGTTGACCTTGGCGACCCGCAGCTTGCCGGCGTATTCGTCCACCAGTTTGGCCAGGACCGGCATCAGGGTCTGGCAGGGGCCACACCAGTCCGCCCAGAAATCGACCAGTACCGGGCGGCGGAAGGATTCCTGGACCACCGCCGCTTCGAAATTGGCGTCGGTCACATCGAGCAGGTCGTGGCTGGCTTCTACCATGAAAGACTCCGGGGTCTGAGTGTGTGCACATTGTCGGGTTTGGCGCGGCCCATTCAAGCGGACGCTTTCCAACGGGCCGTTCGGGCTGGGCGGCGCGAGGTCGTGCGCTACACTACGGCCTGCCGTTCTACAGGGGAAGGTCGCCGGTGAGTTATTCCGCATCCGATATCGAAGTGCTCGAGGGTCTGGACCCGGTTCGCAAACGCCCGGGCATGTACACCGATACCTCGCGTCCGAACCACCTGGCGCAGGAGGTCGTCGACAATTCGGTGGACGAGGCAATCAGCGGTTTCGCCCAGCACATCGACGTGATCCTGTTTCCGGACGGCTCGTTGTCGGTCAGCGATGACGGACGTGGCATGCCGGTCGACGAGCACCCGGTAGAGAAATGCCCGGGTATCGAGGTCATTCTCGGCCGCCTGCACGCGGGCGGCAAGTTTTCGGACAAGAACTACCAATTTTCCGGCGGCCTCCACGGTGTCGGTGTGTCGGTGGTGAACGCGTTGTCGCATCAGCTCGAGGTCTGGATTCGTCGCGACGGCCAGGAGTACCACATGGCCTTTGCCGGCGGCCACAAGGTCAGCGAGCTCGAGGTGGTGGGGACGGTCCCCCGGCGCAGTACCGGCACCCGCTTGCAGTTCTGGCCGGATCCGCAGTATTTCGACAGCCCGCGTTTCTCGGTGCCGCGTCTGAAGCATGTGCTGCGCGCCAAGGCGGTGCTGTGTCCGGGGCTGGAGGTCAGTTTCGCCGACGAGGTCACCGGCGAGCGCTGTCGCTGGTGCTATGCCGACGGCCTGAAGGATTACCTGATCGAGGCGCTGGAAGGGGTCGAATGCCTGCCCGACGAGCCCTTCATGGGCGATGTGTCGGGCCCGAAGGAGGCGGTCGCCTGGGCGGTGCTGTGGTTGCCCGAGGGCGGGGAGTCGGTGGCCGAGAGCTACGTGAACCTGATTCCCACCCCGCAGGGCGGCACCCACGTGAACGGCCTGCGCACCGGCCTGACCGAGGCGGTGCGCGAGTTCTGCGAGTTCCGCAACCTGATGCCGCGCGGCGTGAAGCTGGCGCCGGACGACGTTTGGGAACGCGTTGCCTACGTGGTGTCCTTCAAGCTGCAGGACCCGCAATTCGCCGGCCAGATCAAGGAGCGGCTGTCGTCGCGGGAGGCCGCACCCTTTGTCGCCGGCGTGGTCAAGGACAGCTTCAGCCTGTGGCTGAACCAGCACCCGGCGATCGGCGAGCGCATCGCCGAACTGGCGATCCAGAGCGCCCAGCGCCGCCAGCGCGCGGGTCGCAAGGTGGTGCGCAAGCGGCTCACCCAGGGTCCGACGTTGCCGGGCAAGCTGGCCGACTGCGCCAGCCAGGATCTCTCCCGCACCGAACTCTTCCTGGTCGAAGGCGATTCCGCCGGGGGGTCGGCGAAACAGGCGCGGGACCGCGAGTTCCAGGCGATCATGCCGCTGCGGGGCAAGATCCTGAACGCCTGGGAGGTGGAGTCCGATCAGGTGTTGGGATCCCAGGAGATCCACGACATCAGCGTCGCGGTGGGGGTCGATCCCGGGGGCACCGATCTGAACGGCCTGCGCTACGGCAAGATCTGCATCCTCGCCGATGCCGATTCCGACGGCGCCCACATCGCCACCTTGCTGTGCGCGTTGTTCCTGCGCCACTTTCGGCCGCTGGTCGAAGGCGGGCATGTGTTCGTCGCGATGCCGCCGCTGTTTCGCATCGACATCGGCAAGGAGGTGCTGTACGCGCTGGATGACGCCGAACGCCTGGGCATCCTCGATCGCATCGCCGCCGAAAAGCGCCGCGGCAAGGTGATGGTGACCCGGTTCAAGGGCCTGGGTGAGATGAATCCGCTGCAACTGCGCGAGACGACGATGAACCCGGATACCCGTCGCCTGGTTCGCCTGACGCTGGAGGCCGGCGACGACACCGCCGGTCTGCTCGACATGCTGCTGGCCAAGAAGCGCGCCGGCGACCGCAAACAGTGGCTCGAGATCAAGGGCCACCTGGCCGAGGTCTGATCCCCGCCTATCCCCCGCCCGCACGCAGTCGGGCCAGCGCCCAGGCCACGTGTTCCCGGACCAGTGTCGACCGATGCTGGGCACGCTGCTCCAGCGCCGCGATCGCCTCGGGGGTTGCGGGTCCGTTACCGAGAGCCACCGCGATGTTGCGCAACCAGCGGTCGTGGCCGATGCGGCGGATCGCCATGCCCGCGGTCCGGTCCAGAAAGCTCGCCTCGTCCCAGCCGAACAGCGCGACCAGGCCGGCCGCATCCAGCCCATGCCGGGCCGCGAAATCGGGTTCCACGCTCACCTCGGCGAAGCGGTTCCAGGGGCACACCAGCTGGCAGTCGTCGCAGCCGTAGATGCGGTTGCCGAGCAACGGGCGCAGGGCCTCGGGAATCGACCCCGCGTGCTCGATCGTCAGGTAGGAAATGCAGCGGCGCGCATCCAGGTCGTACGGGCCGCGAAAGGCCTGGGTCGGGCAAATGTCCAGGCAGGCGGTGCAGCGGCCGCAATGGGCCTCGACCGGGGTGTCCAGCGGCAGCGGCAGGTCGGTGAACAGCTCGCCCAGAAAGAACCAGGATCCGGTCTCGCGGGAGAGCAGGTTGGTGTGCTTGCCGATCCAGCCCAGCCCCGCCTGTTCGGCCAGGGCCTTTTCCAGCACCGGCGCGCTGTCGCTGAAGGCGCGGTAGCCGAACGGACCGATCGCGGCCTCGATGCGGTCGGCGAGTTGCTGGATGCGTCGGCGCAACAGCTTGTGGTAGTCCCGGCCCAGCGCATATCGGGACACATAGGCCCGGGTCGGATCGGCGAGGATCGCCGCGGGCCGCGCGGTGGCCGGCGGCAGGTAGTCCATGCGCAGGCTGATGATGCGTTGAACCCCCGGGACCAGCGCCTCGGGGGCGCGGCGCAGCGCGGCACGGTGCGCCATCCAGTCCATGTCGCCGTGGGAATCCAGGGCCAGCCAGGTATCCAGGCGTTCGGCATGCGCGCCGACGTCGGCAGGTCCGATGCCGACGGCCTGAAAGCCGAGTTCGCGCCCCCAGTCGCGGATGCGGGTGGCGAGTTCGCGGCATTGGCGTTGCGAGAGCGATTGCGGCACGATTCGGAGAAAGGATCCTGGTTGAATGGATGACCCGTTCAGGCGGCAATCCGAACACCCCTGAACCCGTTGACCTGCACACCCGTTGCGGCGCACACCGATCTGCCTACACCGATCTGCCTACACCGATCTGCCTACAGCGATCGGCCCATACCGAATCTGCCCACACCAACCTGCACACGCAAGGGGTGCTGTCCACCATGCATGATGACGCGATGACCGTGCCGATGGCCAACCGCCTTTATGGCGAGGGTGGAATGCGCGAACTGGATCGGCGCGCGCTGGACCAGCCCGGCATGGGGGGGGGCGTGTTGATGGAACGCGCGGGGGCGGCGCTGCTCGCGGCGCTGAGCGAGGGCTTCGCACCGACCCGTCTGGGGATCCTCTGTGGTCCGGGAAACAACGGTGGCGACGGCTTCGTGCTGGCCCGGCTCGCCGCGGGTGCCGGTTGGTCCGTGACCGTCCATGCCGACCACCCGGACGCACGGGGGGACTCCGACGGCGCCCGGGCTCACCGCGCCTGGACCGACGGCGGCGGCACGATCGAGCCCTTCGCGGCCTTCACGCCGGACCGGGCCGAGGTCTGGGCCGATTGCCTGTTCGGCATCGGCTTGCAACGTCCGTTGACCGATCCCTACGCCGCGCTGATCGAGACGCTGAACGCCTCCGGACTGCCGGTGCTCGCGGCGGACGTGCCCTCGGGCATTGCGATCGATACCGGGGCGGTGCAGGGCATCGCCGTGCGCGCGTGGCGCACCGTGACCATGCTGGCCGACAAGCTGGGTTTGTGGACCGGGGCCGGCGTCGATCATGCCGGCGCGGTCCGAGTGGCGCGCCTGGGCCTGCCGGGGTCGCTGTACGCCGATGTGCGCTGGCTGGCCACGCGCATCACGCCGGAGCAAGTGCCGCAACGGCTGCCGGTCCGGCGTGCGGGCGCGCACAAGGGCGATTTCGGTCACCTGCTGGTGATCGGCGGGGCCCCGGGTTATTCCGGCGCCGCACGGCTGACTGCGGCCGCGGCGCTGCGCGCCGGTGCCGGGCGGGTGACGTTGGTCACCCATCCCGACCATGCCGCCTTCGCCAATCTCGATCGCCCGGAACTCATGGTGCAGCCGGCTGCGAATGCGCGTGATCTGCGCGCGTTGCTGCAGCGGGCCGATGCCGTTGCGATCGGTCCGGGTCTCGGGCAGCAGGCGTGGGGACGCGCCTTGTGGACGGTGGTCGCCGACTGGCCGGGTCCGCTGGTGGTCGATGCCGATGGGCTGAACCTGCTGGCCGAGGCACCGCGCCGACGCGCCGATTGGGTGTTGACCCCGCACCCGGGCGAGGCCGGACGCCTGCTCGGCAGCTCGGCCAAGGCCGTGAATCAGGACCGGCTGGCTGCGACACAGGCGCTGGCGGCCCGCTTTGGAGGGGTGATCCTGTTGAAAGGCGCGGGCACCTTGGTGGCTCCTGCAGCGGCGGGCATCCCCGTCTGCATGACCGGCGGGCATCCGGGGATGGCCACGGCCGGAACCGGGGACGTGCTGACTGGCGTCATCGGGGCCTTGTGCGCGCAGGGCTTGACCCTGGATTCGGCCGCGGTAACCGGTGCGGCCTGGCATGTCGCTGCGGCCCTGGAGGCGGCGCGCCGCATCGGTGGCCAGCGCGGCATGTTGGCCGGCGATCTGATCGAAGCGCTGCCGGCCGCCGGCGCCGGGGGTTCGCCGGACGGGGATCGGGTGGATCCAGCCGGGCCGGCTCCGAGTGGGTTGGCCCCAGGTGGATTGGATGCAGAGGGGTTGAAAGCCGGTGGGCGGGATCGCTTCAGGGCGCGCACATGACGGACGCCGGTTTTTATCTGGTCGACGCCGAGGCCACCGAACGCGCCGGTGCCGCGTTGGCTGGTACCGCAGCCTTGGCCGGTCTGCAGCAGATCCATCTGTACGGGGATCTCGGTGCCGGCAAGACCACGCTGGTGCGCGGCTTCTTGCGCGCCCTCGGGCATCGCGGTTCGGTGCGTAGCCCCACCTACACCCTGCTCGAATCCTATGAGTTCCCGGACCGCACGGTGTTGCACTTCGATCTGTACCGGGTTGCGGACCCCGAGGAGCTCGAATACCTGGGCGTGCGCGAGCAGAGCGACGCGCGGACCTTGTGGCTGGTGGAATGGCCGGAACAGGGCCAAGGCTGGTTGTCGCCGCCTGATCTGGTCGTGACGCTGCTGCACGAGGGGGAGGGGCGGCGCCTGAGGCTGTCGGGGCCGGCGTCGGAGGGCATGGTCAAGCAAATGAAGGACTTGTGAGGTTGCCGTCAGAGATTCAGGTATCTCACTCAAAAGAAACGTTTTCCTACTTGCATTTTCATAGACAAGGTCCACAATATATGTGGGGACCCTGATCATAAAGGGATTGTCTGTGGATAACGCACATCGACCGGATCGACGCCGCCGCCTTTTCCTATGCGGGCTGGCGGGCATGGGCCTCGGCATGGCGCACGGGCCGTTGTGGGCGGCCTCGGCGGTGCAGCGGTTGCGGATGTCCGTGGACGGCCAGACCACTCGGCTGGTGTTCGACATGGACGGGCCGGCGGATTACACCGTCTTCACCTTGGAAGCGCCGGATCGGGTGGTCGTCGACCTGGCCGGCGCCCGCGCCCAGGGTGCGCTGGATGTGGTCTCCAATCCGCTGTCTTTGGTCCAGGGCGTTCGCCACGCCCCGCGCAATGGGCGCGATCTGCGCGTGGTCCTGGACCTGCGCGCCGCCGGCGATCCGAACAGCTTCGTGCTGTTGCCGGCCCAGGGCTCGCCGCACCGGTTGGTCCTGGATCTGACCGAACGTGCCGGCGCGGCTCCGGCGCTTGCGATGCCGGCCACCCCGGCGATCGGCACGCCGACGGTGCGCAACCGCACGCCCCTGCGCGAGGTCGTTGTCGCGATCGACCCGGGTCATGGCGGGCACGACCCGGGGGCGATCGGTCCAGGGGGAACCCGGGAAAAAGAGGTGGTGCTGCAGATCGCCAAGCGGCTGGCCCAGCGCCTGGAGCGCGAACCGGGCATGCGTCCGGTGCTGATCCGCACGGGCGATTATTTTCTGCCCTTGCGTGAACGCATCAACCGGGCCCGTGCCGCGGATGCCGATGTCTTCCTGTCGATTCATGCCGATGCGATTCAGGATCGTCGGGTCCAGGGTTCCTCCGTGTATATCCTCTCCGATCGCGGGGCCTCCAGCGAGGCGGCACGCTTTCTCGCACAGCGGGAGAACAGCGCCGATCTGCGCCTGGGTGGGGTGCCCATCGAAAGCCAGGACGACTCCCTGACCAGCGTGCTGCTGGACCTCGCCCAGAGCGGCAGTCTCGAGGCCAGCCACGCCCTCGCCACCCGGCTGATCTCCGAGATGCACCGGGTCGGCAAGGTGCGCAAGGCGCAGGTCGAGCGCGCGAACTTCGCGGTGCTACGCTCGCCGGATGTGCCGTCGGTGCTGGTCGAGGCCGCCTTCATCTCGAACCCCTCCGAGGAACGCATCCTGCGCACCGAGGCCTTCCAGAACTCGCTGGCCGACGCGCTGTTGACCGGGTTGCGTGCCTACTTCGCCACGCACGCCCCCCCCGGCACGTTGATCGCCGATGGCCGCCAGGACCGCCATATCATCCGATCCGGCGAGACCCTGTCGGTGATTGCCGATCGCTACCGGCTGTCGGTGGCCGATCTGCGCGCGGTGAACGATCTGCAGACCGACCGCATCTACGCCGGTCAGATCCTGCAGATCCCCCCACGCGGCAGCTGACCCGCAGGGTAGGCCCCGTAAGGGTGGGCCAAGCGCAGCGGGCCCACCGGGGGGGCCTTGAGATCGGGTCACGGTACAGGGTTCTTTTGCGGCTCGGGGTTCTGGGCTAGTCTGGGCCTTTGCTGCCCGGGTTCCACGTGCCGATACAAAAGCTCCCACCCCAACTGATCAGCCAGATCGCCGCCGGCGAGGTGGTCGAACGCCCCGCCTCCGTGGTCAAGGAGTTGATCGAGAACAGCATCGATGCCGGGGCCCGACGGATCCAGGTGGCGCTCGAGCAGGGGGGCGTGCGGCTGATCCGCATCGTCGATGACGGCAGCGGCATCGCGCAGGCGGAACTCGCCCTCGCGCTGTCCCGGCACGCGACGAGCAAGGTCGCCACGTTGCCGGATCTGGAATCCCTGCGCACACTCGGCTTTCGCGGCGAGGCATTGCCGTCGATCGCGTCGGTGTCGCGCCTGTCGCTGATCTCGGCGGTCGCCGGCGCGCGCAACGGGTGGTGCCTCGGCGGTGACGGCTCGGATGCCTTCGTCGAGCCGGTACCGGCCGCGCACCCCACCGGCACCACCATCGAGGTGCGTGACCTGTTCTTCAACGTTCCGGCGCGCCGCAAGTTCGTGCGCACCGAGCGCACCGAGTACCTGCATTGCGAGGACGTGATCCGGACCCATGCGGCGGTGCGCCCGGAGATCGGCTTCGAGTTGCGCCACAATGGCCGGGTGACACTGGATCTGCCTGCGGTGGGCGTGACCGGGGCGGTACGGCGGGTGACGGCCCTGCTGGGCGAAGACTTTCTGGACCATGCGCTGGAGCTCGAGGAAGAAGGCTCGGGGCTGCGCCTGTGCGGCTGGCTGGGCGCGCCGACCCGTTCGCGTTCCCAGGCCGATCAGCAGTATTTCTTCGTCAACGGCCGTCCGATTCGGGATCGGGTGCTGACCGCCGCCGTTCGCCGAGGCTATCGCGACGTGCTGTACCACGGCCGGCACCCGATTTTCGTGCTGTTTCTGGATCTGGATCCGGGCAGCGTCGACGTCAATGCTCATCCCTCCAAGCAGGAGGTGCGGTTTCGCGACGGGCGCATCGTGCACGACTTCATTTTCCACGCGCTGCATCGGGCCGTGGCCGAGGTGCGGCCGGGTGATGCCGGGCCGGCCGATCGGGGCGTGGCGGCCGGGGCGAGCGAAACCAGATCGAGTGGGCCGGGACCGAATGGGCCCACATCGGGTCGCCCAGAATCAACGGACCCGGAATCAACGGACCCGGAATCGTCCGTAACTCCAAATCGCGGGTTCGCCCCCCGTTTGCAGGGGGGCTACCCGGGCCTTGGTGAAGGCCGCGGTGTCGGCCCGTCGGGGCGGCCCCCCGCAGGGTCTTATCGGGACACCCATTGGGAGCTGCCGCTGCCGGCGGTCACCGAGCCCGCCCAGGGCTACACCCGCCCGAGCGCAGACTCCGGTGTCGGTGCGCATCCTGATTCGACGGCGCCCCTCGCGGCTGCATCCGCACGGGGCGAATCGCGCTGGCGTGAACCGGCGCTCGATGGCATCGCCGCCGATGGTGTTGCTTCCGATGGCGCGGACCCTGATGGCGTCATCGCCGACGGCGGTGTCCCGGGCGGCGGCGTCCCGAGCGGGTTTGCCTCAGGGGGCTTGCAGTCGTCGGGGACGCCCGGTGGAGTCCCGCCGCTCGGTTTTGCGCTTGGCCAGATCGCCGAGACCTTCATCCTGGCCGAGAACGCCCAGGGCCTGGTCGTTGTGGATATGCACGCCGCGCACGAGCGCATCACCTATGAGCGGCTGAAAGGCGAATGGCGCGAGGCGCGGGTGACTTGCCAGCCGCTGCTGGTCCCCGAGTCGGTCGCAGTCACCCGGACCGAGGCCGATCTGGCGGAGACCTCGGAGGCGTTGCTGCGCGGTCTTGGCTTCGAACTGGACCGCGCGGGTCCGGAGACGGTGACCCTGCGCGCCGCGCCGGCCCTGTTGGGCAATCGGAATCTGGCCCGGCTGGTGCGCGACCTGCTGGCCGACCTGCACCAGTTGGGCCATGCCGAAGGGGCCGAGGCGGCGGTGGATGCGGTGCTCAGTACCATGGCCTGCCACGGGTCGGTGCGGGCCGGACGCCGCCTCACCGTGCCGGAGATGAACCGCCTGCTGCGGGACATGGAAACCACCGAGCGCAGTGGGCAATGCAACCACGGTCGACCGACCTATGTCGAGATGGACCGCCAGGCCCTGGATCTGCTGTTTCTGCGCGGTCGCTGAGGCATGCGTGATTCGGTGATCCTGTTGATGGGGCCGACCGCCGCCGGCAAGACCGCGCTGGCCCTGGACTGGGCCGAGCGGATCGATGGCGAGATCATCAGCGTCGATTCGGCCCTGGTCTACCGCGGCATGGACATCGGGACCGCGAAGCCAACTCTTGAGGAGCGCAGCCGGGTCCCGCACCACCTGATCGACATCCGGGAGCCGGAGGCGGCGTGGTCAGCGGCCGATTTCGTGACGCACGCGCAGGGTCTGATCGCGGACATCCGGGCGCGCGGACATACGCCCCTGCTGGTGGGCGGCACGATGCTCTATTTCCGGGCCCTGCTGCAGGGCCTGGATGCGATGCCCGCGATCGACCCGGAAGTCCGCCGGGCGCTGCGGGCCCGCCTGCCGATGGACGGCGCGGCCGCCTTGCACCGGGAACTGCAGGCGATCGATCCGGCCGCTGCGAAGCGGATCCATCCGAACGACCCGCAACGCATCCTGCGCGCTCTGGAGGTCTTTCACAGCACCGGGGCGACGTTGTCGTCGTTCCAAACGCGGGCATCGGGCGCCTCGAGTCCCTGTGGGGCGGGCCGAGTCGGTCCGGGCGGGGGCGGGCGGAGCGGGATTGGGTCGGATGGGGTTGAATCGGATCGGGTCGGACCGATCCAAACGGTGCCTGTATCGTGGCGCTGTGTGGCCTTGTGGCCGGAGGATCGCGCCGGCCTGCGCGAACGCATCGCCCAGCGCTTCGATGCGATGCTCGCCGCGGGCTTTCTGGATGAATTGCGGCGTCTGCACGCGCGTCCCGGACTGACCGCCGAACACCCCTCGCAGCGGGCCGTCGGCTATCGTCAGGGGTGGCAATGGTTGTCGGGCGAAATCGATACCGCAGGTCTGCGGGAACGCGCGATCACCGCCACCCGGCAGTTGGCCAAGCGCCAGCTGACCTGGCTGCGCGGTCTGCCGGATCTCGAGTACCGATCCGTCGAAGGCCTGCGGGTGCAGGATCTGCTGCAATGATCGCTGACGGAGGTCCTCGGCGTCGTCGGAAGCGGAGCCGGAAAAAATCCCCGGCGCCGGGAACGATCGGCCGCATTTTGGAACAGAGAGGAAGGATGCGATGATGCTGTCGTTTTCCCCCCGCGCGGTGATCCCGTCCGCGCCCCAAATACATGAAACAAAGGATGTCAACTCATGTCGAAAGGGCAGATGCTACAAGAACCCTTCCTCAACGCGCTGCGCAGGGATCGGATTCCGGTTTCGGTGTACCTGGTCAACGGGATCAAGTTGCAGGGGCAGATCGAATCCTTCGACCAGTTCGTCGTGTTGCTGAAGAGCGCCGTGTCGCAAATGGTCTACAAGCATGCGATCTCCACCATCGTTCCGGCACGGCAGGTGCGCTTGCAGGCGGAAAGCGAAGAACCCAAGGAGGACGAACACGATTCCTGATTCCCAATTAGAGATGCAATCCCTTGTTTGAGCGTCCGGATAGCGGTAACCGCGCCCTGCTGGTGGCCCTGGCCGTCGGTGACGTCACTGATCTCGCGTCCCAGACCCGGGAGTTCCAGGAGCTCGCCGAGTCGGCCGGCGCGACCGTCGTCGGTACCATTGCCGGAACCCGGCGTCAGCCCGATTCGCGGTACTTCGTCGGTTCGGGCAAGGCCGACGAAGTGGCGGCCGCGGTGCAGACCACCGAGGCCGACGTGGTGATCTTCAATCACCCCCTGTCGCCCAGTCAGGAACGCAACCTGGAACGGCACCTGCAGTGCCGGGTCCTGGACCGTTCCGGGCTGATTCTGGACATTTTCGCCCAGCGAGCCCGTTCCCACGAGGGCAAGCTCCAGGTCGAGCTGGCGCAGCTTCGCCACATGGCTACCCGCCTGGTGCGCGGCTGGAGTCACCTCGAGCGACAGAAGGGCGGTATCGGCCTGCGCGGTCCGGGGGAAACCCAGCTTGAGACCGACCGCCGCTTGCTGGCTGGGCGCATCAAGCACATCGAACGGCGCCTGGACAAGGTCCAGCGGGCGCGGGAACAGGGCCGCCAGGCCCGCCGGCGCCGCGAAACCCCGACCGTGGCCCTGGTGGGGTATACCAACGCGGGCAAATCCACGCTGTTCAACCAGCTGACGCACGCGCAGGTCTATGTCGCCGACCAACTCTTCGCAACCCTGGATCCCACCCTGCGACGCCTTGATCTCGCTCCGCATCAATCGGTGATCCTGGCCGATACCGTGGGCTTCGTGCGGGATCTGCCCCACGAACTCATCGCCGCCTTCAAGGCCACCCTGACCGAAACCCGCGAGGCGTCCTTGCTGCTGCATGTGATCGATGCCGCGGATCCGGAACGTGACGCCCAGATCGAACAGGTCGAGGCGGTGCTGGAAGAGATCGGGGCCGGCGAGGTGCCGATTTGGCGCGTCTACAACAAGATCGACCAGTTGCCGGAAGGGTCGACCGACCATCCGCACCGCTTCGAGGGGGGCGATGCCCTATGGCTTTCGGCCGTGACCGGAGCCGGTGTCGAGGCCCTGCAGATGCAGTTGGCGCGGCATTTCACCGAGACGATGTTCCATGGCTGGGTGCGCCTTCCGGCGGCGGCCGGAAGGCTGCGCAGCCGGTTGTTTGCGGAAAAGGCCGTCGAGGCGGAGCAGACCGATCCCGAGGGCGGCATCCTGCTGCGTCTGAACCTGCCCGAACGCTCGCTGCCCGGTCTGCTGCGCGAGGCCGGCTTGGCCGAGGACCCGGACGCCCTGCGCGTCGGACCGCAAGCAGCGTATTGCGATGTGCCAGCCCAGATCACGGAAACCGAGGATCCCTGAAACCCTCCGGGTACCGGGCGCACCCCGCACGGCTCGGGCACGGATCCAGCGGGAGCGACACGGGCCATGGTGGTGCGCTTGGCCCACCCTTGCGTGGCTCACCCTGCGAATGGGTGTTCCATGGGGTGTCGCGAGCCTCGCGTGGGGTTGATTCGTGACGCGGTACGGTCAACGCGCTAAACTGAGCGGTCATGCCTAGGATTACCGGGCGAAAGTGGCGGAACTGGTAGACGCGCTGGATTTAGGTTCCAGTGGGGTAACCCGTGAGAGTTCGAGTCTCTCCTTTCGCACCATTTCACTTTTTTGATTTCACGAGGCCATTTGATGCAAGTTTCTGTTGAAGCCACCGGCGGCCTGGACCGCAGGATGACGGTGCAACTGCCGCCGGAGCGGATCGATTCCGAGGTGGAGAAGCGCTTGAGGGCATTGATCAAGAAGGTGCGGATCGATGGCTTTCGTCCGGGCAAGGTGCCCCTGAAGGTCGTGCAGCAGCGCTACGGCGCCGGCGTCTATCAGGAGGTGTTGAGTGAGGTGCTGCAGCAGAGCTACCGCGAGGCGATCGACCAGGAGGGCCTGCTGCCGGCGGGCGGCCCGCAGATCGAACCCAAGCTGATGGAGCCGGGCAAGCCGGTGGAATACGTTGCGTCCTTTCAGGTCTTCCCGGACGTGGAGGTGGCCGAGTTGTCCGACATCGAGATCGAGCGTCCGGTCGCGACGGTCGGCGCCGCGGACATCGATCAGGTCATCGAGTCCCTGCGGACCCAGCAGCGCAGCTGGGGCGAGGTGCAACGTCCGGCGGCCGAGGGCGACCAGGTCACGCTCGACTTTCTGGGCTCGATCGATGGCGAGCCCTTCGAGGGCGGCAAGGCCGAAGGCGTGGCGGTAGAGATCGGCGCTGGGCGCCTGCTGCCGGACTTCGAATCCCAATTGGTGGGCCTCGAGCCTGGTGCCGAGACCACCATCGATGTGACCTTTCCCGACGATTACCCGGCCGAGCCCCTGAAGGGGCGGACGGTGCAATTTGCACTGAAGGTGCACAAGGTCGAGGAGCCGCGGCTGCCGGAGGTGGACGCCGAGTTCGCCCGGACCTTCGGCATCGCCGACGGCGACGTGGACAAGCTGCGTGAGGAGGTTCAGGCCAATATGGGCCGGGAGCTGGCGCAGAACATCAAGGGCCGGATCAAGAAGCAGGTGATGGACGCACTGGTCGAGAAGCACCCCTTCGATCTGCCGCAGAGTCTGGTGAAGGGCGAGATCGACCGCCTGCGCACGGAGATGGAGACGCGTCTGGGCGGTGCCGAAAAGACGCAGCCGCTGCCCGATAACCTGTTCGAGGAGGAGGCGCGGCGTCGGGTCCGGCTCGGCCTGGTGGTACGGGCGATCATCGATCGCGAGAAGATCGAGGTCGATACCGAGCGCTTGAATGCCGAACTCGACACGCTGGCCCAGACCTACGACGAACCCGAGGAGGTGAAGCGGTATTACCGTTCGCAGCCGCAGGCGTTGGCCAATCTTGAATCCATGGTGCTCGAGGATCAGGTCGTCGATTGGGTGCTCGTGCAGGCCCGCCTCACCGATCAGGAGAGCAGCTTCCAGGCCCTGATGAACCCGAAAAAGGAGATCGCTCAATGATCCATTCACCGATGGGAGCGTCGTCGCCCACGGGATCGTCCCTTACGGGTCAGGGGGCGCAGCACACGCAGGCCCTGAACCTCGTTCCAATGGTCGTCGAGCAGACCGCCCGCGGCGAGCGCGCCTACGACATCTATTCCCGGCTGCTGAAGGACCGCGTGATCTTCTGCGTCGGGCCGGTCGAGGACTACATGGCCAACGTGATCGTGGCCCAGTTGCTGTTCCTCGAGTCGGAAAACCCGGAGAAGGAGATCAGCCTCTACATCAACTCGCCCGGGGGTGCGGTGACCGCCGGCATGGCGATCTACGACACCATGCAGTTCATCAAGCCGCAGGTCAGCACCCTGTGCGTGGGCCAGGCGGCAAGCATGGGTGCGGTGCTGCTGGCCGGCGGGGCGCCGGGCAAGCGCTACTGCCTGCAGCATTCGCGGGTGATGATCCATCAACCGCTGGGTGGCTATCACGGTCAGGCCAGCGACATCGACATCCACGCCCGCGAGATCCTGAAGATTCGTGAGGAGTTGAACCAGCTCCTGGCCCGGCATTCCGGTCAGTCGGTGGAGACGATCCGGGCCGACACCGAACGCGACCGCTTCATGACCTCGCCCGAGGCGAAGGAGTACGGTCTGATCGACCATGTGCTGGACAAGCGCGAGATCAAGGCGGCGACCTGAGCCGGGTAACCGGATGGACGGCCGGTGCGCTTGCAACCCGCGGGTAAACGCGGCATCGTGGAATTGCAAGTTGATTTGCAAACCGAGGCATACGGATGAGTGACGAAAAATCCCCTCGCAATGACGGCAAGCTGCTGTATTGCTCCTTTTGCGGCAAGAGCCAGCATGAGGTCCGCAAGCTCATTGCCGGGCCTTCCGTGTTCATCTGCGATGAATGCGTCGAATTGTGCAACGACATCATCCGCGAAGAGATGCAGGAGGCCGGCCAGGCAGAGCGGGACTCCTTGCCCAAGCCGCGTGAAATCCGCTCGATCCTGGACGAATACGTGATCGGGCAGGATTCGGCCAAGAAGATCCTGTCGGTGGCGGTGTACAACCACTACAAGCGTCTGGAGGCGAAATCCGGCAAGGACGACGTCGAGCTGTCGAAGTCCAACATCCTGCTGATCGGACCGACCGGTTCGGGCAAGACCCTGCTCGCCGAGACCCTGGCGCGGGTCCTGAACGTGCCCTTCACCATCGCCGATGCGACCACGCTGACCGAGGCCGGCTATGTTGGCGAGGACGTCGAAAACATCATTCAGAAGCTCCTGCAGAAGAGTGATTACGACGTCGAGAAGGCGGAGACCGGGATCGTCTACATCGACGAGATCGACAAGATCTCGCGCAAGTCCGACAACCCCTCGATCACCCGGGACGTGTCGGGCGAGGGCGTGCAGCAGGCCTTGCTGAAGCTGATCGAGGGCACCACGGCCTCGGTGCCTCCGCAGGGCGGACGCAAGCACCCGCAGCAGGAATTTCTGCAGGTGGACACCCGCAACATCCTGTTCATCTGCGGCGGCGCGTTCTCCGGCCTGGAGAAGGTGATTCAGCAGCGCTCCGAGAAGAGCGGGATTGGCTTCTCGGCCAAGGTGCACGCGAAGGACGAAAACACGGCTGGCACCGCCTGGCTGAAGCGTCTGGAGGCCGAGGACCTGGTGCGCTACGGCCTGATCCCCGAGTTTGTCGGGCGGCTGCCGGTGCAGGCCACGCTGGGCGAACTCGACGAGGAGGCCCTGGTGACCATCCTCACGCAGCCGCGCAATGCGCTGGTCAAGCAGTACGGCCGTCTGTTCGAAATGGAGGGCGTGGAGCTCGAATTTCGCGAGGATGCCCTCAGCGCGATTGCCCGCAAGGCGATGAAGCGCAAGAGCGGGGCCCGCGGTCTGCGCTCGATCCTGGAGAACATCCTGCTCGACACCATGTACGAGCTGCCGTCGATGGACAACGTCAGCAAGGTGGTGATCGACGAGGCGGTGATTCGGGGCGATGCCGAACCCTACCTGATCTACGAGAACGCCAACTTCTCCAAGCAGGCGGCCTCCGAATCCTGAGCCGCCGGCCGGGGTACCCACCCCGGCCTGGAAGCACCCTATGGCGGGGAACCCCACCCCGACCCGGATGTGGACCCCGGGCTCGCAGGGCGCGTGCCCACGGCAAGCGCGTTGACGAGCAGGGAGCCCGAGGCTGGGGGCATTGAAAACAGCGTAATCGTCCCCACCTTCGTTTATTCATCTACCGCTGATCCTCGAGGGGTTCCTATGAATCAGAAGACGCTATCTTCCCAGAACGACGTGGAAGCACCGGTGAAGCGGGTGGCCGTTCTGCCCTTGCGCGACGTGGTCGTCTACCCGCACATGGTGATTCCGTTGTTCGTGGGGCGCGAGAAGTCGATTCGTGCCCTCGATTCGGCGATGGCCGAGAACAAGCAAGTGCTGCTGGTGGCCCAGAAGAGTGCCGAGATCGACGAACCCGGCGCCGAGGACCTTCACGGCATCGGTACTCTGGGGAATATCCTCCAGTTGCTGCGTCTGCCCGATGGCACCATCAAGGTGCTGGTCGAGGGCGCGCAGCGCGCGCAGGTGATCGATCTGGGCGAGGAGGACGACTTCTTCGTCGCCCAGATTCGCATGGTCGACGAGGAGATGGGCGCCGAGGAGCGCGAGATGGAGGTGCTGGCCCGATCGGCGCTGAATCTCTTCGAGCAATACATCAAGCTGAACAAGAAGGTGCCGCCGGAAATCCTGACCTCGCTCGCCGGTATCGACGATGCCTCGCGTCTGGCGGACACCATTGCCGCGCACATGTCGCTGAAGCTCGACGAGAAGCAGAAGATCCTGGAGATCACCAGCGTCAAGGCGCGCCTCGAGCATCTGATCGCCCAGATCGAGGGCGAGATGGACGTGCTGCAGGTCGAGAAACGCATTCGCGGGCGCGTGAAGCAGCAGATGGAGAAGTCGCAGCGCGAGTACTACCTGAACGAACAGATGAAGGCCATCCAGAAGGAGCTCGGCGACCTCGAAGATGCGCCCAACGAGGCCGAGGAACTCGCGCGCAAGATCGAGAAGGCGAGCATGCCGCGCGACGCAAAGAAAAAGGCCCTGGCCGAGCTGAACAAGTTGAAGATGATGTCGCCGATGTCGGCCGAGGCGACCGTGGTGCGCAGCTACATCGAATGGCTGGTCAACGTGCCCTGGAAGAAGCGCACCAAGGTGAGTCAGGATCTGACCGCGGCCGAGAAGGTGCTGAACGAGGACCATTACGGGCTCGAAGAGGTGAAGGAGCGCATCCTCGAATACCTCGCGGTGCAGTCCCGGGTGCGCAAGATGAAGGGTCCGATCCTGTGTCTGGTGGGGCCGCCCGGCGTCGGCAAGACTTCGCTGGGGCAGTCGATTGCCCGCGCGACCAATCGGAAATTCACCCGCATGGCGCTCGGCGGCGTGCGCGACGAGGCCGAGATCCGCGGCCATCGCCGCACCTATATCGGTTCGTTGCCGGGCAAGATCGTTCAGAACCTGTCGAAGCTCGGGGTGCGTAACCCCTTGTTCCTTATGGATGAAATCGACAAGATGGCGATGGACTTCCGCGGCGATCCCGCCTCGGCGCTGCTCGAGGTGCTGGACCCCGAACAGAACCACACTTTCTCGGATCACTACCTCGAGGTCGATTTCGATCTGTCCGAGGTGCTGTTCGTGGCTACCGCCAACAGCATGAATATCCCGGGGCCGCTGCTCGATCGCATGGAGGTGATCCGGCTGTCGGGCTACACCGAAGACGAGAAGATCAACATCGCACGCAATTACCTGGTGACCAAGCAGATCGAGGCCAACGGGCTGAGTGCCGAAGAGATCCAGATCAGCGAGTCCGTGCTTCGCGACATCGTTCGCTATTACACCCGGGAGGCGGGCGTGCGTTCGCTGGAGCGGGAACTGGCGAAGATCTGCCGCAAGGTGGTGAAGCAGCGCCTGCTGGGCAAGGACAAGACCAAGACGACCCAGGTCAGTTCGAAGAGCCTGGAGCGCTACCTCGGGGTCCGGCGCTTCCGCTTCGGCCTTGCGGAGGAGAACGATCAGGTCGGACAGGTGACGGGCCTGGCCTGGACCGAGGTCGGCGGTGAGCTGCTGACCATCGAGGCCACGGTGGTGCCCGGCAAGGGCAAGATCCAGCAGACCGGAAAGCTCGGCGACGTGATGCAGGAGTCGGTGCATGCGGCCCTGACGGTGGTGCGTAGCCGTGCCGCCGCCCTGGGGCTCGCGGACAACTTCCAGGAGAAGAGCGACCTGCATATCCACGTACCCGAGGGCGCCACGCCCAAGGACGGCCCCAGTGCCGGGATCGGCATGTGCACGGCGATCGTATCGGCGCTGACCGGAATTCCGGTGCGCGCGGAAGTCGCGATGACCGGTGAAATCACCCTGCGCGGACAGGTGTTGCCCATCGGCGGCCTGAAGGAAAAGCTGCTGGCGGCACATCGCGGCGGCATCCGCACCGTGCTGATCCCCGAGGAAAACGAAAAGGATCTCGTCGATATTCCGAAAAACATCAAGGCCAAGCTCGATATTCGGCCGGTACGCTGGATCGACGAGGTGCTGGCGCTGGCATTGACCCAGGTGCCCGAGCCGTCGAGTACCGAACCGACGCCAAAGGCCGCCGAAACCGCGAAGCCCGCTCCCGAGTCCCGGCGCAGAAATGTCCGTCATCATTAAGTAAAGCCGCAAATACCGTGTCTTTTTTGGCCGCAGGCGTCTATTCTCCGCCTGCGGCCATGTTATTTTGTGGTCCGTGGCGCGCTACCCGCTTGCGATCATCACAGCGGACATATAAAAATAGGCAGGTCCACCACGCTATTGAGGACGGTGCCGAGCTCCATGCCGGCTCTCCTGGCCACCGGATGTCGTCCTTCAAACACGAACAACAAGGAATCCGTGCATGAACAAATCCGAACTGATTGATGCGATTGTCGACACCGCCGATGTGCCGAAGGCGCAGGCAAGCCGAGTGATCGACGCCATGGCCACGATCGTGGGCGACACCCTGGCCGAAGGCGAGCAGGTCTCCCTGGTGGGCTTTGGTACCTTCCTGGTCCGCGAGCGGCCGGCGCGTAGCGGCCGTAATCCACGGACGGGCGAAGTCATTCAGATTGCCGCGTCGAAGACGCCGTCATTCAAGGCTGGCAAAGCGCTGAAGGATCGCGTAAACTAGCCCGCTTTCCAGGGTGCTTAGCTCAGATGGTAGAGCGTCGCCCTTACAAGGCGAATGTCGGCGGTTCGATCCCGTCAGCACCCACCAGTAGGAATCATGAGTCTTTTGGAGCGGTAGTTCAGTTGGTTAGAATACCGGCCTGTCACGCCGGGGGTCGCGGGTTCGAGTCCCGTCCGCTCCGCCAATTGTCAGAAGGGCGCCCTAGGGCGCCCTTCTTTTTTGCACGTTCGGAGCCATCCCGTGCGCCCCAGTCCGGGCGGTGCAGCGTCCGTCGCAATGGCACCCGCGGGGAGATCTTCATTTCAGGTTCAGAAAGGGGTGTTTATCATACAAACCCGTATGGGACCGACTGGGTACCCATTTCGAACCCGGGCAACACCGGGCGCTCCACGGGCCCGGCGGAATCGGGTTCAATGCGATCCGGATCCGCTCGATGGAATCCGATCGACAGCGTATGTTCAACGACGAGGTGACGACATGAAATTCCTTCCGATGGTTGCAGTGGTGGTTCTGGCGCTGAGTGTGAGTGCCTGCGCAACCACGCAGCCGACCCAGCAGCAGACCGGCTCGGTGGTCGGCGGGGTCCTCGGCGGACTCCTCGGTACCCAGGTGGGGAGCGGGCGCGGAACGACCGCCGCCGTGATCGCCGGAACCCTGGCTGGCGCCGCGATCGGCGGTGCCGTCGGCCGCAATATGGATGCCAACGATCACCGCCACGTGCAGCGCACCCTGGAAACCGCGCCCGACAGTCGTGCGGTGGCGTGGAGCAATCCGAATACGGGCACCCAGTACCAGGCGACGCCGACCCGGACCTTCCAGAGTGCTGGGCAGGATTGCCGGGAATACAAGATCTTTGGGGATATCGGCGGCCAGGCCGAGACCATTACCGGCGTCGCCTGCCGCGATGCCCAGGGCCGCTGGGTCAACCAGTAGCCTCGAGCCGAGTGGCCCCGGGTTTCGGTAGCCGGGGGCCACAGGGTCCGGCCGGCCCCAGCCCGGATGCCCCCGCCGCCCGGATGGCGCCCGGGTGAAGTGTCGCCGGGCACGCCGCGGGTGGGTCAGGGCAGCAATTCGCTGGCGGCGATGCCGTCGAAGATCAGTTGCACCGCCAGGGCGCAGAGCAGTACGCCGAGAATGCGGGTCAGCACCTGCGCGCCCGTCACCCCCAGCAGGCGTTGAATTCGGGTTGCGACCAGCAGGCACACCAGGGTCATCAGCAACACCAGCAACAGCATCGACAGCACCGTGATCTGGTGCAGACTGTCCCCGCGTGCGCCTGCCATCAACAAAATGGCCGCGCTCATCGCACCGGGACCGGCGATCATCGGGGTCGCCAGCGGAAAGACCGAGAGATCCTCGCGGCTGGAGGCCTCGCGGGTCTCGCTCTCGGTGGCGGAGACACCGCCCGACTGCCGTGCGAAGACCATGTCGATGCCGATCAGCAACAGCAGGATCCCGCCCGCGGTGCGCAGGGCCGGCAGGGAGATGCCGAGCCAGGACAGCAGCATTTCGCCCAGCAGCGCGAAGACCAGCAGAATTACCGCGGAGATCAGGGTCGCCCGCACGGCCATGGTGCGTCGGGCCGCTGCCGGGTGATTCGCGCTCAAGGCGGCATAGATCACCGCGACATCGACCGGACCGACGGTCACGAAGAAGGTCGTGAAGGCCACGAGCGCGACATCCACCATGTGTGCGGGCCTCCGTTGCGGACCTCAAGCGGCACCCGGGCCCCCTAGGGACGGATGGCGTTCAGCTTTGCTCCCCGATCGGGCCCGGTGGAGGACGCATCGCGCGACTCAATCGCCGAGCAGGTGCAGCGCGAGTTGGCGGCCGTGGGCCGCACGCCGGTGTTCGAAGAGGTAAATGCCTTGCCACGTGCCCAGCGTGGGGACACCGGAGGCCACGGGAATGCTCAGGTGGGTCTGAGTGAGGGCGCTGCGGATATGCGCCGGCATGTCGTCGGCACCCTCCGATCGATGACGATAGCGCGCGATCGCCTCCGGTACGAGGTGGGCGAAGAAATCGTTCAGATCGGCGAGCACATCCGGGTCCGCATTTTCCTGGATCAGCAGGCTGGCTGAGGTGTGCTGGACGAACAGGGTCAGCAGTCCGGTGGTGATGCCGGTTGTCCGCACCCAGCCGATGACCTCGCGGGTGCATTCATGGAGCCCCTGGCCCGGGGCGTGGATCGTCAGGGTCTGGCTGGCCTGGCGCATGGACTCCTCCGGCTCGATGGGCTGCGTCGGCTCCCGGGTGCAGGTTGGCGGGTGCCTGTTGAGTATGGCAGGGATGGCGGCGGGTGGCATCGGCCAGGCGATCGAGTCCGGGCCTCGAAGCGCGTCCTGGGCGCGGGGCGGGGTGAAGTTGTCCGTGCCGGAAGCCGTTGAATATCCCTGTCGGCAGGCTCTTGTTATCATGCCGTCTTATTCTTTTTACCTCATTTGGCGGGAACAGGATGCTGCAATCGATTCGCGACAAGGCGACCGGCTGGATTGCCTACGTCATCATTGGCTTGATCGCCATCCCCTTTGCCCTCTGGGGCATCGGTGAATACTTCGGCGCGCCGGGCCCGCTGGTGGCGGCCGAGGTGAACGGGCAGGAGATTCCGGTGCGCCTGGTGCATCAGGAAACCCGGGAACAGCGGCAGCAGTTGGCGCGCATGTTCGGTGGGCAGATCCCCGACGAACTCTTCGACGAGCGTGCGATTCGAGACGCCGCGCTGGAGTCGCTGATTCAGCGGGAACTCCTGCGCAAGGCGGCCGAGGACGCCGGATTCCGCGCCTCCGACGAGGCTGTCGTGCGCGAGATTCGTGCCATCCCCGCCTTCCACGACAACGGACGTTTCACCCCGGAGCGCTATCGCACCCTGCTGGAGGCCCAGCGCATGTCGCCTGGCGACTTCGAGCGGGATGTGGCGCAATCCATCAAATTGGCACAGATTCAGCAGGCGATCGAGGCGAGCGGTCATTTGCCCATGGCGGCTGCCGCGGAGTATTCGCGCCTGCGGCATCAGGTGCGGGTGGCCAGTTGGGGGATCTTCCGGGCCGCGGACTTCGACCGTCCCGAGGTCGTCGAGGACGCTGCGGTCGTCGCCTACTACAACGAAAACCCGGAGCGCTTCACCACGCCCGAGCGCCTGCAGATCGAGTACCTGCGGCTCGACCCGCGGGTGCTGGAGGCCGACATCGACCTCACCGAGGAGGAGATTCGCGAACACTACCAGGCCACCTCCCAGCGCTATGCCGAGCCGGAACTGCGACGCGTGCGCCAGATCCTGGTTACCGCGATGCAGGATGATCCCGAGGCACGTGCCCGGGAACTGCGTGCGCGTCTGGAACAGCAAGAGGACTTTTTGGCGCTGGCCACGGCCTATTCCGAGGATCCGCTGTCGGCGCCGCGCGGCGGCAATATGGGGCAGATCGCCCGCGGCGACCTGGATCGAGTCCTCGAAACGGTGATCTTCTCGCTTCCGGAAGGCTTGATCAGCCAGCCGGTACAGACCCGCCTGGGCTGGCACATCGTTGAGGTCACGGACATCCAGCGTTCGCGGCCGCAGCCCTTCGAGGCGGTCCGTGAGCAGGTCGAAAATGACCTGCGCGACCGCCGCGCCGAGCGTCGGCAGATCCAGATCCTGGACGACCTGCTCGCACAGACCTTCGAGAATCCCGGCAGCCTGGAGCCCGCGGCGCGGGTGACGGGGCTGGAGATCCAGACCACCGATTGGTTCACCCGCGACGACGGGGACGGGGTGGCGCAGGTTCGCGCGGTGCGTGAGGCGGCCTTCAGCCGGGACGTGCGGCTCGACGAGCGCAACAGCGAGCCGGTGGATCTGCCCGACGGCACCACGGTGGTGCTGCGCCTGCACGCGCACCAGGAACCGGCCCTGCGGCCGCTGGACCAGGTAGAGGCCGACATTCGGGACATCCTGCGCGAGGACGCCGCCGCACAGGCCGCCCGCGAGCAGGGCGAGGCCGTGCTCGACGCCTTGGCGGAACACCGCCAGACGGTGGCGGAGCTCGCAGCGGCCGCACCCGAGGCCTGGGTCCAGTCGGTGCCCGTGAACCGCAGCACCGGTCCGCAGAACGATGTCGAGATGCCATCGGCCTTGATGGAGCATCTGTTCCGCATGCCGGTCCCGGCCGAATCGCGCATCGGGCACAGCGGGGTTCGCCTGGCCGGCGGTGACTATGCGGTGATTCTGCTGGAATCGGTGGAAACCGTAAGCCTGGCCGAGATGCCCGTGGATCTGCGTCGTGTGGCGCAAGATCTGCAAATCGCCTACAGCGGTGCCGAGATGCGGGCCTACCTGGCCTGGCTGGAGAGCGAGGCGAAGGTCGAGCGCTTCCCGGAGAACCTGGAGTAAGGAACCCGGAATAACCCCCCCGGCCGGTATTGTCGCGGGGAGCTCGTGGCAGTAACCGCCGGCGGTGTCGGCCGAGGGCGGGCCGGGGCAGGCGCGGTGCCCTCGCGCCCGGTCTTCGGTTCGGCCGGTAGATTGGAGCCGGCTTCCGGGTGCGGCGGCCTGCCCCGATTCCGGTGCCGGCAGGCCTCAGGGCGGCTCGGGTTCAGGGTAGGCCGGCCTCGTGGGGGCCCAGGCCCAGGATGCTGAAGCCGGAATCGACGTAGGTGATTTCTCCGGTGATCCCGGACGCCAGGTCCGAGCACAGGAACGCACCGGCATTGCCCACCTGTTCGGTGGTCACGTTGCGGCGCAGCGGGGCGTTCTTTTCCACATGATCCAGGATGCGGCGGAAATCGCCGATGCCGGCAGCCGCCAGGGTGCGGATCGGCCCTGCCGAAACGGCGTTGACCCGCGTCGATTCCGGGCCGAGCGTGTAGGCCAGATAGCGCACGTTGGCTTCGAGGCTGGCCTTGGCCAGACCCATCACGTTATAGCTGGGCATCGCGCGCACCGCACCCAGATAGCTCAGGGTCAGGATAGCGGCATTGCGGTCCTTCATCATCCCGCGTCCGGCCTTGGCCAGCGCCGTCAGGCTGTAGGAGCTGACGTCGTGCGCCATGCGAAAGCCGTCGCGGGTGATCTTGTCCAGGAAATCCCCTTCGAGCTGCTCCTTCGGTGCGAAGGCGACCGAGTGCACCAGGATGTCCAGGCCGTCCCAGTAATCGTCGAGTTGCTCGAACACCTGTTCGATCTCCTGATCGCTCTCGACATTGCAGGGCACCAGGATGTCGGAGTCGAACGCGGCGACCAGCTTTTCCACGCGCTCGCGCAGGCGCTCGTTCTGGTAGGTAAAGGCGAGTTCTGCGCCCTCGCGATGCATGGCCTCGGCGACGCCATAGGCGATGGAACGGTTGCTCGCGACACCGACGATCAGTGCGCGCTTGCCTGTCAGAAACCCCATCTATCTCTCCTGATATCGATATCGGTGGTGGATCGCGGCGGGCCGCAGATCCCGGATTCATTGGCCCCGTCATCCCGTCCCGTACGACCGGCCCAGCGGTCCAGATCGACAAAAACAACGGGCCGGAATCGGAACGTACGCGGCTTGGTGCGATCATACCCATGTGGCCGGTGTGCGACCACCGGAAGCCCCTGGAAGGCATGCCGGTTTTCCTGCGCCGCAGCGGCCGACGGACTTGCGGGTCGCGGATAGGCACGCGGGCTGAGTTTTGGGCATCATGCGCCGGACGGGGTACGTTTCGAGGGTCCTGCCGGGCAGTGACTGCGAGCGGCCCGGGTGGGTGATTCGTGTGCGCGGCTTTGCGGCGCGTCGAAGTCGGATCGTCCGCGGGTTCGCGCAGGGCCCGGCCCGTTGCGGCTCTTGTGCACATTTTTGGGTTTTGGAGGATTGCGTTCGTGAAGCGTCACCTGGGATGGATCGTGAGTCTGCTCGTGCTGGGCGTGCTGCTGTTATTGGTCATGGTACAGATCGACCGTCAGTGGGAACGCCTGACCGCCATGGAAGACCTGATGCGGGAGCAATCCCAGGACCTGCGTACCTTGCGCACCAGCGTGCAACGCCTGCAGGGGGATCTGAGCACCGGGGCCTTCGCGGGCGCGGCGGGCCCGGGGGAGCGCGCCGCCGTCACCCTGCCCACCGCCTTTGCACGGGCGCAGCGGGCCACCGAGCAGCCGGACTATGCCCCTGGGGACTGGCTGGTCCGGGCCTTTGCCACCGGCTTGGCGACCCTGACCCCCTTCGTCTCCAGCGATGCCTACGCGTCCGAGGTGCAGGGTTATGTACTCGAATCGCTGCTGCAGCGCAATCCGGAGACCCTCGAATGGGAGGGCCTGCTGGCCGAGGACTGGGCCTTCTCCGAGGACGGGCTGACCCTGACCTTCCGCCTGCGTCCGGGTCTGCGTTTCTCGGACGGCGAGGCGCTGACCGCCCATGACGTCGCCTTCACCTTCCGCTTTTTGATGGACGAGCGCATCGCGGCGCCGCGCAGCCGGGCCTTTCTGGAGAAGCTGGAGAAGGTCGAGGCGCCGGACGATCGCACGGCGGTGTTCACCTTTGCCGAGCCGTATTTCAACGCCTTGCAACTGGCCGGCGGCCTGCAGGTGGTGCCCGAGCACTTCTATGCGCGCTACCTCGACGAACCGGAGACCTTCAACCAGTCGCGCGGGATCCTGCTCGGTTCCGGGCCCTACCGCCTGGCGAACCCGCTGAGTTGGACCCCCGACTCCGGGCGCGTGGAACTGGAGCGCAATCCGCGCTACTGGGGGCCGGTGGACCCGCCCTTCGAGCGCCTGGTGTGGCGGGTGATCCAGAACGACAGTGCGCGCCTGACGACGTTTCGCAACGGCGAGATCGATGTCTACGGCGCGCGGCCACGCGAATATGCCCGCCTGCGCGACGATGCGGCGCTGCGCGAGCGTGCCGACACCTTCGAGTACATGAGCCCGACCGCCGGCTACGCCTACGTCGCCTGGAACCAGGAGCGCGACGGGGAGCCGACCCGCTTTGCCGACCCCCGGGTGCGTCTGGCGATGAGCCATCTGACCGATGTGCAGCGGGTGATCGAGGAGGTGATGCTCGGCTATGCCGACCCGGCGATCAGCCCCTTCAGCCCCAACAGCCAGCAGCACAACTCCGAGCTCGAGCCCATCGAGTACAACGTCGAACGGGCCCAGGCGCTGCTGGCCGAGGCCGGGTATCGCGAACGCAATCGCGACGGCGTGCTGGTGAACGCCCAGGGCAAGCCCTTCAGCTTCGATCTGGTGTTCTTCCAGGACAACGAGGACACCCGACGCATGGTGCTGTTCCTGCGGGATATCTACGCGCGTGCCGGCATCCAGTTGCTGCCGCGGCCCACCGAGTGGTCGGTGATGCTGGAGTTGCTGAACCGCAAGGATTTCGATGCCATCACGCTGGCTTGGACCAGCGGTGTGGAGACCGACATCTTCCAGATGTTCCATTCCAGCCAGACCGTCGCCGGCGGCGACAACTTCATCCACTACCGCAACCCGGAACTCGATGCGGCGATCGAGGCCGCCCGGGGCGAGGTCGATGAAGAGGCCCGCATGGCGCTCTGGCGCAAGGCCGAGCGGATCCTGTACGAGGATCAGCCCTACACCTTCCTGATGCGGCGCCAGACGCTGGCCTTCATCGACCGGCGGGTGCACGGCCTGGAGCAGACCCAGCTCGGATTGAACCTCGGCGCAATCCCGATCGAGATCTACGTGCCGGCGGCCCAGCAACTTTATGGCCGCTAGCACCGGACGCAGGACCCGGCCGGGCCGGGTGCACCTGAACGGGATCGTCGCTGCGGGACGGTTGCGCCGCCGCCGTGCCGACGGTTGCCCCGCGCGGGTCCGCAACAGCGGGTCCCGCCGGCCTGCACCGCCCTCGCGCCGCCCATGCTGACCTACATCGCCCGCCGCCTGCTGCTGATGCTGCCGACGCTGCTCGGCATCACGGTGGTGGTCTTCGTCGTGATGGCGGCGGCGCCCGGCGGCATCAGCGCGCTGAGTCTGGTCGAGGGGCAGAATCTGGAGCCGCAGGCCCAGAAGGCGATGGAGGATTACTACAACCGCCTGTACGGACTGGATCAGCCGGCGCCGGTGCAGTTCGGGCGCTGGCTGAACAACATTTCGCCGGTGGGCTTCGCCCAGAATGCTGACGGCGGGCTGACCGGATGGCCGCATTTCAAGGTCCCGGACCTGGGCATCAGCTTTCGCTACGGACGGCCGGTGCTCGATCTGATCGGGGAGCGCCTGCCGATCACCCTGCTGCTGAACGTGCTGTCGATCCCGCTGATCTACGTGATCGCAATCGCGGTCGGGGTGCGGGCGGCCACCCAGCGCGGGCAGGCCTTCGACACCCAGGCCGGGGTGGTGCTGCTCGGCCTGTGGTCGGTCCCGACGATGCTCGCGGGCGTGTTGATGATCGGCTTTCTCGCCTCCGACCAGTTCTGGCAATGGTTCCCGACCGGCGGCCTGAGCCGCCGTGCGGCACTCGACATGCCGTTCCTGCCCCAGGCCGAGATCGCCTGGGTGTTGCCGGTGCTGCTGGTCTTCGCCTTCGTGTTCGCCGCCGGCTTCATGGCCTTTGCGGCGAAGGCCTCGGCCGCGCTGCGCCTGGGCGCCGGGGTGCTGCTGGGCGCGGTGGGCGGCTATGCGGTGATCCAGGACCTCGACGCGCTGACCTCGATGCTGGCCCTGGGCGTCGGCGGTGCCGTCGGTGCGCTGCTCGGCGGCGTGCTCGGTCGCTCCGAATGGCTGTCGCTGCGGCTGCTGATGTTCGGCGGCGCCGGGATCCTCGCGGGTCTGGCAGCGGCCGGCTGGGTATTGCCGGGCGGAATCACCCCCGGGTTTTTGCTCGATCGGCTCTGGCATCTGATCCTGCCGGTCATCTGCCTGTCCTACGGGGGGCTGGCCTTTTTGGCCAAGCTCTCGCGCTCGGCGGTGCTCGAGAACCTCACCTCGGACTACGCCCGGACCGCGCGCGCCAAGGGCGTCAGCGAGGGCGACGTGCTCTGGCAGCACGTGTTCCGCAACAGCCTGCTGCCGCTGATCACCGTATCGGCCACATTGTTGCCCTCCTTGCTCGCCGGTTCGGTGATCGTCGAGGCGATCTTCAGCATCGACGGCATGGGCCGGCTCGCGGTCGAGGCGGTGCAGACCCGGGACCGCGAACTGGTGCTGTCGATCACCCTGATCAGCGGCCTGTTGACGCTGGTCGGGTATCTGCTGGCGGACCTCGCCTATGCCATCGTCGATCCGCGGGTGAGCTATGACTGAGCGCGTGAGCAGTCCGTCCTTCAGCCGGCGCATTCTGTCCGAGGTGCTGTTGCGCTGGGGCGCGCGCCTGGGGATCGCCTGGATCGGGGTGCTGACCCTGATCGCGGTCTTCGCGCCGCTGCTCGCGAACACGCATCCGCTGCTGGTGCAGGACGCCGAGGGCTGGTCCAGCCCGATGCTCCGCTTCCTCGG
>PWGH01000260.1 GCA_003555285.1 Thioalkalivibrio sp. | reverse complement strand
TTCCTCGGGCCCGCCGATGCGACGCTGTTCGGCGCCTTTGGCCTCGGGGTGCTGTTGCTCCTGTTGCCGGGCCGGCCGTTCTGGCGCTTCCTGGGCTGGCTCGCGGGGCTGGCGATCCTCGCCGCGGTGTCCTTCGCGCTGGTGTCGCCGCCGTCGCTGGTCGTCTACGAGCAGTATCGCGAGGCCGAGGCCCAGGGCGCCTATCAGCAGGTGATCCGCGCGCCGATTCCGTATTCGGCGAAGGACTACCTGCGCGATTACGCCGACACCGGGCTCGAGGCGCCGCACGGCAGCGGCGACGAGCGCCGGCACTGGTTCGGCACCGACGAGAACGGCGCCGACGTGTTGTCGCGGATGATCCACGCGACCCGGATCGCGTTGTCGATCGGCTTCATCGCCACCGGGATCGCGTTGATGATCGGTGTGATCCTCGGCGGGCTGATGGGCTATTTCTCCGGCATCGTCGACATGCTCGGCATGCGCCTGGTCGAGATCTTCGAGGCGATCCCCACGCTGTTCCTGCTGCTGACCTTCGTCGCCTTCTTCGGGCGTTCGCTCTATCTGATGATGCTGATCATCGGGCTGACCAGCTGGTCCGGCTACGCGCGCTACGTGCGGGCCGAGTTCCTGCGCCTGCGCCAGCAGGACTTCGTGCAGGGCGCGATCGCCAGCGGCCTGTCGCTGCCGTCGATCCTGTTCCGCCACATGCTGCCCAACGGCATGGCGCCGATCCTGGTCGCGGCCAGCTTCGGCGTCGCTTCGGCGATCCTCGCGGAGGCCACGCTGTCGTTCCTGGGTCTGGGGCTGGTCGACGATCCCTCGTGGGGGCAGATGCTGAATCAGGCGGTGCAGAGCTCGACCTTCAACTGGTGGCTCGCCGCCTTCCCGGGCGGGGCGATCTTTCTGACGGTTTTCGCCTACAACCTGATCGGGGAAGCGTTGCGCGATGCGGTCGACCCGCACGCCCAATCGGGCAAACCGGCCGTCGCGGCCAAGGCGGCCGGCTGATGCTCAACGTCAAGGACCTGACCATTCGCCTGAAGCACCAGGCCGAGCCTTTGGTGCAGGGGGCGAGCTTTTCCATCGCGCGCGGCGAGATGTTCTGTCTGGTCGGCGAATCCGGTTCTGGCAAATCGCTGACCGCCTTGGCGGTAATGGGTATCCTCGATCGCGGTTTCGAGGCCCCGACCGGCGAGGTCTGGCTGCAGAGCCGCAGCACACCGCAGAACCTGCTGGCCCTGGACGAGCCGGCGCTGGAACGGATCCGGGGCGATCGGATCGGCATGATCTTCCAGGAGCCGATGACCTCGCTGAACCCGGTGTTCACCGTCGGCGCGCAGATCATGGAGGTGCTGCGTCTGCACCGCCCGGAGCTCGATGCGAAGGCGGTGCGCGCGCGCACCCTCGAGGTCCTGGCCGACGTGCAGCTGCCGAACCCGGAACAGCGCTTTCACGATTTCCCGCACAAGCTCTCGGGCGGACAACGCCAGCGGGTGATGATCGCGATGGCGTTGGTCGCCGAACCCGAGCTGCTGATCGCCGATGAGCCGACCACGGCGCTGGACGTGACCATCCAGGCCGAGATCCTGCGCCTGATCGACCGGCTGCGGGAGAAGAACGGCATGGCGGTGCTGCTGATCACCCATGACTTCGGCGTCGTCGCCCAGGTCGGCGACCGGGTCGCGGTGATGCACCGGGGCCGGCTGGTCGAGCAGGGGACGGCGGGCACCGTCGTGCACGCCCCGCACCATGCCTACACCCGCCAGCTGATCCGGGCGTTGCCGGAGAATCTGCCGCCGCTGCCGCCGGTGCCGATCCAGGCCGGGGTCAAGCTGCTCGAGGTCGATCGCCTGCAGGTGCACTTTCCGGTGTTGAAGGGGCTGCTGCGTCGACCGGTCGACTTCATCCGGGCGGTCGACGATGTCAGCTTCGACCTGGCGGCCGGCGAAGTGCTGGCCGTGGTCGGCGAGTCCGGCTGCGGCAAGACCACGCTGGGGCGGGCGCTTTTGCGCCTGATCGAGCCCACCGGCGGTTCGGTGCGCTACCACGGCCAGGCGATGGAGACGCTCGGGCGCCAGGAACTGCGCCGTTTGCGCCGGCGGCTGCAGGTGGTGTTCCAGGATCCGGCCTCGTCGCTGAACCCGCGCCTGACGGTGCAGACCACGCTGATCGAACCAATGGCCGCGCACGGCATCGGCATTGATGACGAGGAACGCACGGAGCTCGCGCGGACGGTGCTGGAACAGGTGGCGATGCCCGCCGATGCGCTGTGGCGCTACCCGCACGAGTTCTCCGGCGGCCAGCGCCAGCGCATCGGCATCGCGCGCGCGCTGGTGCTCGATCCGGACGTGATCATCTGCGACGAGGTCACCAGTGCGCTCGACGTGTCGGTGCAGGCGGAGATCCTGCAGATCCTCGGGCGCCTGCGCGCGGAACGGCAACTGGCGCTGATCTTCATCACCCACAACATGGGCGTGGTCGAGTACCTGTCGGACCGCATGCTGGTGATGAAGGCCGGCCGGATGGAGGAACTGGGACGTACCGCCGACGTGATCGCCCGGCCGCAGGCCGAATACACCCGGCACCTGCTGGCCGCGGTGCCGCGGGTCAGCGATCATGTCGGCCGCCACCGCGTGGCTGGCTGATCAGCCGCCTCCACCGCTGCTGCTACCACCTCCGCGGTCACTGCCTCCGCGGGCAGGCCGATTCGCTGCTTCAGCCGCCGGCGGGGCGGCCGACGTACAGCGTCAGGGTGTCGCCGGCGCGAATGCCATCGCCGTTCAAGGCGTTCCAGCGCCGGACATCATGGATCGCCACCTCGAAGCGTCGCGAGATGGTGCTGAGCGAATCGCCCGGACGAATCTCGTATTCCAGACGCTGGGTTGCGTCGGCCACGGAGGTGGGGGCCACGGTTGTGCGAGCAGGCCCGCTCCGGGCCAGTTGCAGCACCTGACCCGGTTGCAGCACCGCGTCAGGGGCTAGGGCGTTGTCCTGCCGCAGGCGCGTCAGGCTGACGTCGTGGCGTTGGCTGATGGTCCAGAGACTGTCCCCCGCCTGCACCGTGTACGGGCGTGCCGGGGAGCCGGCTTGGGTCGCCGGTTGCGGGTCCGGGCCGGCCTCGGCGGCGCGCGCCGAGGCCGGGATGCGCAGGTTCTGCCCGACCCGAATCAGGTCCCCGTTCAGCCGGTTGATCTCCTGCAACTCGGAGACCCGCAGGCCATGGCGCTGGGCGATCTGCCCGAGGTTGTCCCCGGGCTGCACGGCATAGTCGATATAGCGCATCAGCGGATGCTCGGCATCCTGTTCGCGCAGCACCGATTGCAGGCGCTGGGCGGCCGGCACCGGCAGCATCAGGTGTTGGGCACCGTGAGGATGCGTGACCCGCTGGCGATAGCCGGGATTCAGCTGCAGGATCCGCTGGGCATCGATTCGGGCCAGTTCGGCGATGTAGTCCAGATCCGCCTGCCGTCCCAGTTCGACGGGTTCCAGGTAGACGGCGTTGGCGATGTTCGGCAGGGTGATCCCATAACGCGCGGGTTCCGCGAACAGCGCCCGCAGTGCCAGCAGCCGCGGCACATAGGCCATCGCCTCGCCGGAGAGCTCCAGATGCCAATAATCGGTGGGTCGGCCGGCGGCGGCATTTGCCCCGATGGCGCGCGCCACATTACCCTGGCCGTGATTGTAGGCCGCCAGGGCGAGATACCAGTCGCCGAATCGGGCGTACAGGCCCTCCAGATAATCCAGTGCGGCCATGGTCGACTGATAGACGTCGCGGCGGCCGTCGTACCAATCGTCCTGGGTCAGACCGAAGTGATCCCCGGTCCGGGGAATGAACTGCCAGATGCCCGCCGCGAGGCCGCTCGAGGTGGCCTCGGCGGCATAGCCGCTCTCCACGATCGGCAGTAGCAGCAGTTCGCCGGGCAGCCCGCGGCGCTCGATCTCGGTCAGGATGAAGTGGGCGAAGGGCTTGGCCCGTGCGGAAGATACGGTGATGATGTTCGGATGCCTTCGGTAATGCTCGAGATACACCAGCACACGCGGATGGGTCAGTTCCTCGGTCAGCGCGAACCCGAGGCGGGCCCGGGTCCAGACATCGGGGGCCTGCTCGCGGCTGAGGGCGGGAGCGCGCAGCGCGCGGCTGGCGTCGCGCGACAGGCGTTGCCGGGGATCGCTGGATCCAGCAGTGCCCGGCGGCACGCCGACGGTGCCGGCTTCGGCTTTGGCCGCAGTGCGCTGGGGATCGTGCAGACTGCATCCCGCGGCGAACAGCGCGGTGGCGAGCACGGCGGCGTAAACAGGAAGATATCGAGTAATCATGACGCTGAAGCATAATTCAGAGAATCCATTTCACCAAGCTTCGTGTGTGGAATGCCTGCAGCAGTGGTATGCCGGACCGCAGGGGCAGCGGGTGATGGCGATGCTGGGGGAGGAATTCACCACCCGCGGCCAGCGGCTGCGTTTTGGCGATGCCGTGCTCGAGCTCACACCGATCTCCCTGTTGCAGCCGGACTGGACCGGATCGGCCTGGAGCCTGGGCATCGGCCCGCCGACGGCTCGGTTGCGCGCGCGGCCCGATCAGCTGCCGCTGCCCGCGCGCAGTTTTTCGACGGTGCTGGTGGCGCATGCCGGGCTGCTCGAGGCCGACGGCCCGAGGGTGGTGATCGAGGCGGCGCGTGTGCTGGCCCCGGAGGGGCACCTGTTCTTGCTGGAGATCACCGCCTGTCTGCCGCGGGAGGCCAATTTACTGAAGCGGGCCCTGTCGGTCGGTCTGCAGCGGCGCCTGTATCGGCAGTGGCTGGATCAGGCCGGCTTGCGGGTGCGTCGTCAGCGCACGTTGAGTCTGTTGCCGTCCCGGTTGCCGGTTTCCTGGCACCGGGCTCTGGGATCGGCGGATGCCTGGGCGGCGCCTTGGGTGCCGTTTCCGGGTAGCTGTGTGCTGACGGTGGCGCAGCGTCGGGATGCCGCGCCGCTGGCACCCCGGGCGCGCTGGCGTTGGCAACGGGTTCCGGTGCGCGCAGCCGGAGGCTCGCAATGGGCGTGAACGGGGAAATTGTCTATGTGTTCACGGACGGCGCGTGCCGGGGAAATCCGGGTCCCGGCGGGTGGGGGGCGATCCTGCGCTACCAGGGGCGGGAACGCGAGCTCTACGGTGCCGAGGCGGATACGACCAACAATCGCATGGAGATGATGGCCGCCATTCAGGCGCTGGAGACGCTGACACGCCCCTGTCGGGTGGAATTGCTCACCGATTCGCAATACGTGAAGCAGGGCATCACCACCTGGCTTGCGGGCTGGAAGCGCCGGAACTGGCGCACGGCCAATGGCCAGCCGGTGAAGAACCAGGATCTGTGGGAGCGCCTGGACGCGCTGGTACGCAAGCACGAGGTCGAATGGTTCTGGGTTCGCGGCCATACCGGGCATGCCGAGAACGAACGCGCCGACGGTTTGGCGAACCGGGGCATCGATGAGATGCTCAAAAAACCCGCGCGCCGCGGTTGAAAACCCGAATTCGCGTTAGCCCCCTCCGACCTCGACCCGAAGGACCCAAAAATGCGCCAAGTTATCTTAGACACCGAGACCACGGGGCTGGACCCGAGCAAGGGGCATCGGATCATCGAGATCGGCTGCCTCGAGGTTGTGAACCGCCGGGTGACCGGCGTCAGCCTGCATGAATACCTGCAGCCGGACCGCCCGATCGATCCGGGTGCGATCGCCGTGCACGGCATCACCGATGAGTTTCTGCTCGACAAGCCGCGTTTCGCCGAAGTGGCCGAGCGGTTTCTGGACTTCATCGACGGCGCCGAACTGGTGATCCACAACGCGCCCTTCGACCTCGGCTTCCTCAATCATGAACTGGGCCTGATGCAGGCGCGGGTGCCGCGCATCGAGGCGATCTGCACCGTCCTCGATACCCTGACGATGGCCCGGCAGATGCACCCCGGCAGCCGCAATTCGCTGGACGCGCTGTGCAAGCGCTATCAGATCGACGCCTCGGATCGGGTGCTGCACGGCGCGGCACTGGACGCCGGTCTGCTCGCCGACGTCTACCTGCGCATGACCGGAGGGCAGGTGACCCTGGGTCTGGACGCGGATGCCCTGGAGCCGGGCGACACGGCGGCCCCGGTGCGCGCCGTTCGTTCCGGGGTCGGTCTGCGGGTGATCGAACCGAACAGCGAGGAGCAGGCCGCCCACGCGCAACTGCTCGCGCTGCTGGACAGTTCCTGCGGATCGCCCTGCCAATGGCGGCAGCTGCCCGACTGACCCACCACCTCTGTACCACCCCGGGTGGGCCAAGGGCAGCGGGTCCACCATGGCCCTTGGCGGTCCGTCCGGATTGGTGCCCGAGCCGCGCGGGGTGCGCCCGGTCCGGACACGCTCAAGTCGTCCATGAGCGCTCGAAGATGGCCATCCATGGCCATCTACGGTCCGGACCGGGCGCACCCCGCACGGCTCTTCAGCGTTGGCGTGAAGTCAAGGTCGAGGTCGAGGTCAAGGGCGGGCCCACCGGCCATCCGGTCGCGTCCCGGACCCGAGGGCTCCCAGGTCGTCAGCCCTTCTTCAGGATGCGGCCGCGCTCGCGCTCCCAGTCGCGACTCTTGTCGACGGCCCGCTTGTCGTATTCCTTCTTGCCCTTGGCCAGGCCCACCTCCAGCTTGGCCTTGCCGCGCTTCCAGTACAGCGCCAGCGGCACCAGGGTGTAGCCCTTGCGTTCCACCGCGCCGATCAGCCGGTTGATCTCCGGGCGTTTCAGCAGCAGCTTGCGCGTGCGGGTGGGGTCCGGATGGATGTGGGTGGAGGCGGTCTGCAGCGGCGTGACGTGGGCGCCGAACAAATACACCTCTCCGTCGCGCAACAGCACGTAGGATTCGCTCAGCTGCGCGCGGCCCTCGCGCAGCGATTTCACCTCCCACCCCTGCAGGACCAGCCCGGCCTCCAGCCGGTCCTCGATGAAGAAGTCGTGGCGGGCCTTGCGGTTCAGCGCAATGGTGTTGGTTCCGGCCTGGCCCTTGCTTTTTTTCTTGCTCATAACCGCTAAGTATATCAAGCCGTAGCGCCCGCCGGGTTGGTCCGTAAGGGCGATCGAGCGGCGCGGGATTCGGACGGGACCGGTGTCGTTCCCGCGGGAGGGTGTAGACCCGATGGTTCAGCCCTACAGTTGAGCACGTGCCGGGCTTGCCGCACAATCCGGCAAACGCAGGGGGAGCAGAGTGATGTCAGCAACGGTGTCCATCCACGGGCAATGGTCGACCCGATTGGCCTTTGTCCTGGCGGCGACCGGGTCCGCGGTCGGTCTGGGGAACATCTGGCGGTTTCCGTACATCGCCGGAGACAACGGCGGCGGGGCCTTTGTGCTGGTCTACCTCGGCTGTATCCTGCTGATCGGCTTGCCGATCATGATCGCGGAGATCCTGCTCGGCCGGCGCGGTCGCCAGAGTCCGATCAATACCATGCTCACGGTCGCCCGCGAGGAGGGCCTGAGCCGCGGCTGGGGGCTGATGGGCTGGATTGGCGTCCTGGCCGGTTTCCTGATCCTGTCCTTCTACAGCGTGATCGCCGGCTGGGCCTTGTCCTATGTCTTCAAGGCCGGCAGCGGCGCATTCGACGGGCTCGATGCCGAGGGCTCGTCGGCCTTGTTCGGCGCGATGCTCGCCAATCCCGAGGCCCTGCTCGCCTGGCATACCATCTTCATGGTGATGACCGCGATGGTGGTGGCGCGTGGCGTGCGTTCGGGGCTCGAGCGCGCGGTGACGATCCTGATGCCGGCATTGCTGGTGCTATTGATCATCCTGGTCGGTTACGCGATGGCCCAGGGTGAGTTCATGGCCGGGGTGCGCTTCTTGTTCGAGCCCGACTTTTCGGCGCTGACCGCCAATGCGGTCTTGCTGGCGATGGGCCAGTCCTTCTTTACCCTGAGCCTCGGAATGGGGGCGATCATGGTCTACGGGAGTTACTTGAGCAGCGAGGCTTCGGTGGCCGGAACCGCGGGCACGGTGGTCGCGGCCGACACCCTGGTGGCGGTGCTGGCGGGGCTTGCGATCTTCCCGATCCTGTTCGCAGCCGGGTTGTCGCCGGAGCAGGGGCCGGGATTGATCTTCGTGACGCTGCCGCTGGCCTTCGCCGAGATGCCGCTCGGGCTGTACTTCGGCACCCTGTTCTTCGTGCTGCTGGTCTTCGCTGCCTGGACCTCGGCAATCTCGCTGATCGAGCCGGCGGTGGCCTTCCTGGTGGAGAATCGCGGCATGACCCGGGTATTGGCTACCACCCTGGTGGCGCTGCTGGCCTGGCTGCTCGGCATTGGGGCGCTGCTCTCGCTGAACGTGTGGTCCGGCCATACGCTGTTCGACAAGGGAGTGCTCGACCTGCTCGACTACCTGACCGCGAACATCCTGCTGCCGGTCGGCGGCTTTTTGATCGCCCTGTTCGCCGGTTGGCGCATGACCGAGCGCTCGGTGCAGTCCGAGTTGCGGCTGAAGATCGGCTGGCTGTTCCACCTGTGGTATTTCCTGCTGCGTTATGTCGCTCCGCTCGCGATCCTGATCGTGTTCCTGCGTGCCGTCGGGGTCATCTGATGTCGACCCGCATCCAGCGTTCGGCCGTGGTGGGCTACACCCCAAAGCAGATGTTCGACCTGGTGAACGATATCCAGGCCTATCCGGAGTTCGTGCCGCACTGTCGCAGCACCCGGATCCTGGAGACCCGCGATGACGCGATCAAGGCCTCCATCGAACTCGCCAAGGGGGCCCTGCACAAGTCCTTCACCACGCTCAATGAACTGCAGCCGCATTCGCGGATTCGCCTGCAATTGGTCGAGGGGCCGTTTCGTCGCCTGCACGGCACCTGGCATTTCGATGAGCACCCCGGCGGTGGAACCCGCATCGCACTGGACCTCGAATTCGAATTCAAGAGTCGCTTGATCGGTCTGGCGCTCGGGCCGCTGTTCAACCAGTTGGCGAATTCGCTGGTCGATGCCTTCGTGCGCCGTGCCCATCAGGTCTACGGCCGCGTCGATGGCTGAGTCCCACGGCCCAGCCACGCCCGACGCGATTCCGGTCGAGGTCGCCTATGCCCGCCCCGACGTCCAGGTCGTGCTGTCGGTCCAGGTGCCCGCGGGGGCGACCGTGGCCGACGCGCTGGAGGGCGCGAAGATCCGGGAGCGCTTTCCCGAGATCGACCTGGCAACCGCGAAGGTGGGCATCTTCGGCAAGCTGACGCGTCTGGATACGGTGCTCAAGCCCCGGGATCGGGTCGAGGTCTATCGCCCCCTGATCGCCGATCCGAAGGAGATCCGCCGCCAGCGCGCGGCTCAGGGCAAGGCAACCAAGAAAGGTGGCGCCAGCGAGTAGGGAGTTTCGCGGGGTCAGTCGCTGCGGTGGGGGCATTTCTCGTCACGGCACTCACCGTAGATCACCAGCGCATGATCCTGGATCTGGTAGCCGTGTTCGAGGGCGATCTCGCGCTGGCGGCGCTCGATGGTCTCGTCGAAGAATTCCTCGACCCGACCGCACTGGTTGCAGACGATGTGGTCGTGATGCCCGCCCCGCTCCAGTTCGAACACCGCCTGGTTGCCCTCGAAATGCAGTCGCGATACCAGGCCCGCGGCCTCGAACTGGGTCAGCACCCGATACACCGTCGCCAGCCCGATTTCTTCTCCGGAATCGAGTAGCTGACGGTAAATGCCCTCGGCCGTCAGATGCCGGCGTTCGGAGGCCTCCAGGATCTGGAGGATCTTCATGCGCGGCAGGGTGACCTTGAGCCCCGCCTTCTTCAGGTCCTGGGTTTCCACTGAGTGCTCCATCGCCCGGATCGCACCTTCTGCCGATCAGGGCATATTGTTGTAAGATCGGAGGCCACCCGCTCATCCGGTTCCTGGGGATGCCTCCGCCCGATGCTTAAGATTCTCATTTCTATTGCCGCCATCGCAAGCCTGCTCAGCGCCTGTAATGGTTTGCCCACTTACCGTCTCGACGTCCAGCAAGGCAATGCCATCGAGGACAGCCAGCTCGCGCAGGTGCGTACCGGCATGAGCCCGCAGCAGGTGCAATTCCTGCTGGGCAGTCCCCAGATCCAGGGGGCCTTCGTGCGCGACAACCGGTGGGACTACGTGTATTCGTTTCGCCCGGGCCGCGGTCCCGTGGAGTACCGCCGGGTTACGGTGTTCTTCGAGGGTGGCCGGGTCAGCCGGATCGAGGACACGCACGCTCCCGCCGACGGGCCGGCGAGCGGCTAGGGCGCCCTGCCTCACCCCCGGCCCAGCCTCCGATGCAGCCTCCGATGCAGCCTGCCGGTCATGGTCAGGCGCGACATCGATGGAGCACTGACGGGTTCAACTCGATTCGGGCCATCTTGATCCGGCGCGGACCTACGCGCGCAAACTGCATGAACTCAGGCCTGACGATCGCCAACTGGGAGACTGGCTCAAACGCCTGGACGGTGGGTAGAGCCGTGCACTCCGGAGCCGGTCCTGCGTTTGCGTGGGCCGGTCTTGGGCCGCGTCTGCGTCAACCCTCGGCCGAGTCGAGCATTTCGCGGGCGTGAGCGAGGCTGCTGGGCGTCATCGCGACGCCGCCGAGCATGCGGGCGATGGCTTCGACTCGCGCCTCCGGGTCCAGCACGGCGATCCGGGTGTGGGTGTGCGCCGCGGTGCGGTGCTTGCTGACCTGGAGCTGCTGATGCGCCTGAGCGGCGACCTGGGGCAGGTGGGTCACGCACAGCACCTGGTAGCGCCGGCCCAGGGCGCTGAGCTGGCGCCCCACCACCTCGGCCACGGCGCCACTGATGCCGCTGTCCACCTCGTCGAAGATCAGCGTGTCGACCGGTTGTTCCGCGCTCGCGAGCACCTGCAGGGCCAGCCCGATCCGGGACAATTCGCCCCCGGAGGCGACGCGGGCCAGCGGCTGCGCGGCGCTGCCGGGGTTGGCGGCGACCATGAACTCGATGCGGTCCTGGCCGTACGGACCCGTCTCGTCCACCTGGTGCTGCAGATCGACTCCGAAATGACCGCCGGTCATCCCGAGGTCCTGTATCGCCGCAGTCACCGCCTTGGCCAGCTTGTCGGCCGCCTTGCGCCGGGCTCGACTCAGGGCCTGGGCGGCTTGGTCGTAGGCCGCGCGGGCGCTACCGAGCGCTTGTTCGAGGGCCTCCAACGCGGCATCGCCGGAAGCGAGTTCGGCCAGTTCGGCGCTCATCTGCTGCAGTAGATCGGGGAGCGCATCCGGATCCACCTGATGCTTGCGGGCGAGTCGCAGATAAGTGCCGAGGCGTGCGTCGACGGTCTCCAGCCGCTGGGGATCGATCTCGATCCGGT
>PWGH01000197.1 GCA_003555285.1 Thioalkalivibrio sp. | reverse complement strand
GTCCAGGGACGAGCGCATCCAGGTCGAACTCACGGCCACGACCACGCCACCCACCGCGCGCGCCGTCGACGACCGGTTGGGCGTGCTGTCCTGGACCCGGGCAATGGCTGCCGGCGGCACCGAAACCCTGCAGTTCGGCTATACCGTCTCCTGGCCGCAGGAGGTGAACACCTTGCAGGGGCTGGATCGGCCGGGGCGTTGATCCAGCCGTGACAAAAGCTCTATTCTTGGCGCGTCTGTCGGCGCAGTTCCGTGTGCCCGACCCCTTGCGTCGACCCGTCCGCAGCCAGGATCCGCCATGAGCCTCTCGCCGCCCGTCACCGCCCGCAGCCCCGCGCTGGTCCGATTGGTTCAGGTGGTTCGGGATCTGGGAACCCGGAACCTGGTCCCGGCGACCAGCGGCAACTTCTCGGTCCGCCTGGATGAACAGCGCGTCGCGATCACCCGATCCGGCGCCGACAAGGCCGCCCTGCGCGAGAGCGACGTGCTGGTCATCCCACTCCAAGGCGCCTACGCGGCCGGGACCTCGGCCGAGACGCCACTGCACCTGGGGCTGTACCGGCACGATCCCGGCATCGGCGCGGTGCTGCACATCCATTCGATGGCGGCGACGGTGCTGTCCCGGATCGCGGCCGCCGACGGCGTCCTCGTGCTCGAGGGCTTCGAACTGCAAAAGGCCCTGGCCGGTCAGACCACACACACCGGGCGCCTGACGATCGATGTGCATGGCAATGACCAGGACATCCCGGCGCTGACCCGGCGCATCGAGGCCGCCGGCAGTTTTTCCTCCCCGGCCCGCAGCTTCCTGCTCGCGGGGCACGGCCTCTATGTCTGGGGCGCCACGGTGAACGAGGCCTATCGCCATGTTCTCGCGCTGGAATTCCTACTCACTTGCCTGCTCGAAGAACTCAGGATCCGCCGATGAGCCAGTTGTCCATCTATGCCGACGACCAACCCGCCAACCCCCAGCTACGCGTGGTGGACCCGGCCGGGATCACGGCCGAACTCGACCGCCGCGGCATCCGGTTCGAACGCCGCAGTCTGCCGGAGGATCGCAGCCTGGAGGCCCTGGGCCCGATCATCGAGGACCTGAAGCAGCAGTTCGGCTACACCACCGCCGACGTGGTCGCCGTGACCCCCGAGACCCCCAATCACGCAACGATGCGGGAGAAGTTCCTTGCCGAGCACACCCACGCCGAGGACGAATGCCGGCTGATGCTGAGCGGCGGCGGATCCTTCTTCCTGCACCTGGGCGACGAGGTCCTGCATGTGGAGGTCGCCGCGGGCGACCTGATCAGCGTGCCGGCCGGCACCCGGCACTGGTTCGACATGGGCACGCGCCCGGCCTTTGCCGCGTTGCGCCTGTTCAGCAATCCCGAAGGCTGGGTCGCCACCTTCACGGGTGACGCCATCGCCGCCCGTTTCCCGGCGCATGGCGAGGCCTGAGCGGACGTCGATGCCGACACCCGAACCGATGCGCGCCCGCGCGATCCTGACCGACATCGAGGGCACGGTGGGCTCGGTGTCCTTCGTGAAGGACGTGCTGTTTCCGTATGCGCGAGCACGGCTGGCCGCCTTCGTCACCGAGCACGCCGAGGCCCCCGAGGTCGCCGCGCTGCTGGCCGAGGCGCGCACCCTGGGCGGTCTGCCGTCCGATGCGCCGCCGGCCGCGGTCGCCACCCTGCTGATCGACTGGCTGGATGCCGATCGCAAGGCACCGCCGCTGAAGGCCCTGCAGGGCATGATCTGGCGCGGCGGCTATGCCAGCGGCGCCCTGAAGGCGCACGTGTACGACGATGCCGTTGCCGCGCTCGCGGGCTGGGCGCAATCCGGCCTGCCCGTGTACGTGTATTCGTCGGGTTCGGTTGAGGCGCAGGACCTGTTCTTCGGCCACACCGTCGCGGGCGATCTCCGATCCCGCTTCCGGGGCTTCTTCGATACCCGCACTGGGGCGAAAACCGAGCCGGACTCCTACCGGCACATCGCCGAGGCCATCGGGCTGGCCCCGGCCGAGATCCTGTTCCTCTCCGATCTGGAACCCGAACTGGCGGCCGCCCGCACGGCGGGGTTGGCCGTGGCCGGGGTGCACCGCCCCGGTAATGCGCCGCTGGAGGCCCTCGGAATCCCGGTGGTGACAAGCTTCGCCGAGCTCGCGCTCGAGGGCGCCTAGGCTGGCCGGAAACGTGCGGCGGATGACGATTTGCGGCCGCTTCACCAGCAACCAACGCCCGCCCGGTCCATCGCATGGACGGTGCCTCGTGAGATGGTCCCACGGGGGCGGCTTGACGCAACAGGTCCCGGAGGATCAGCCTTGACACCATCGATTGCCCACGCGGCGGGCTGGCTGCTGCTCGCCTGCAGCCCACTGTGGGCGACGGCTCCCGCCTTCGCTCTGAACCATGACACCCCGTTCGACGCAGGCTCGGCTTCCGCAGCTCCGGCCAACGAGGTCCTGACGCGTTCGGATCTCGAACGCTGGTCCTTGGCCGACGCGGCCTTCGCCGAGGCCATCGAGAGCCATAGTCTGGTCCGGGCCGCGCTGAACGAGTGGCTGACCTGGATGCGCCCCACGCTGCTCGACGCCTACGAGCACTACGCACACATGCGCCACCTGATGGCGCCGGAATATCAGGCGGCAGGCCTGCCCGAGGCCTTGCTGTTCGGCATTCTGGCCAAGGAATCCGGCGGCCGGGTGCATTCGGTCTCCCGGGCCGGGGCCGCCGGGCCGCTGCAGTTCATGCACCACACCGGGCTGCGCCTGGGGCTGGCCACGGAAGACGATTTCGATCTGCGCTTCGATCCGACCGCCGCCACCCGCGCCAATGTGGCCTACCTGAAGGAGCGCTTCGCCGAATACGACGGCGATCTGGAACTGGCGCTGACCGCCTACAACCTGGGGGAGACCCGCGTCCGGCGCCTGGTGAGAAGCAGTGATGATCCGAGCTTCTGGAACCCGGAGTTCTTCCGGCAGTTGCCCCGTGAGACGCAGGAGTACGTCCCCTACGTGTTGGCGGCGGCCCTGCTGTTCCAGCGTCCGGAGGCCTATGGCCTGATCCTTCCGCCGCTGAACCCGGTGCCCGACCGTATCATCCTGCAGGCACCGATCAGCCTGAGCGAACTCAGCGTTTGCCTGGGTCAGTCCGGGGGTCCATCCGATAGCCAATCCGGCGATAGCCGGTCCGGCTGGTTCCGCACGCTGCGCAACCTCAATGCGCGCCACGACCATGATGCCACCCTGCCCGCGGGCGCTATCGTGCACCTTCCGGCCTCACTGGTGGCCCGCTACCACGAACACTGCCTCGCAGGACCCCGATTGATGCTGGCGCAACGGCTGCACGCAGCCCGCGAGGAACGCCGAATCCTGCTCGCGGTGCGCACCTACACCGTACGCCCCGGCGATACCCTGTCGACCATCGCCCACCAGCAGGGCTGCCCCAACACCCGGACCATCGCCGAGGCCAACGGCATCGCGGGTCCCCGCTACCTGATCCGTGCCGGCCAGCAACTGAAACTGACCGGCTGCCGTGCCTCCTGACCCCACCCCACAACGGGCCCACCAAACCACTGTTCGACGGAGAGGATTGGTGTCCGTCAACGTCCGTTCCTGCTTGGCGCCGTGAAGGGCGGTCGCCGAGGGGGCTCGCCTCCTACAAGGAAGGTTCCTGCGAAGCTTCCGCGATGATCCTGGCAGAATAAGGACCGACCCCAAGCCGGTGTCCCCATCGCGTGAAGATCCTGATCGTCGAAGACGAACCGGAGACCGGCGACTACCTACGCAAGGGTCTGAGCGAGGCCGGATTCCGGGTCGATCTGGCCCGCGACGGCCTCGATGGCCTCCATCTGGCCACCACGGGCGACCACGATCTGCTGGTGCTCGACGTGATGCTGCCCCGGCTGGACGGCTGGGCACTGCTGCAGGCGCTGCGGCTGTCCGGAAGCGCGATGCCCGTGCTGTTTCTGACCGCGCGCGATCAGGTCGAGGATCGGGTCCGCGGCCTGGAACTGGGGGCCGACGATTACCTGGTCAAGCCCTTTGCCTTTTCCGAATTGCTCGCGCGGGTGCGCAGCCTGCTGCGCCGGGGCAAGGTCAAGGAACCCGAGGGGGTGCTCACCGCCGCCGATCTCGAACTCGACCTGCTGCGCCGCCGCGCGCTGTCGAACCTCTTGTCGAACGCCCTGCGTCACACTCCGGCCGGAGGCTGCGTGGACATCTCGATCAAGGCCCAAGGCGATCGGGCACGGCTTAGCGTGCGCAACCCGGGGCCGACCATTGCGCCGGATCGGCTGCCGCTGCTCTTCGACCGGTTTCACCGGGTCGATCCCGAACGCTCCGGCCACGGCGAAGGGGCGGGTCTGGGGCTCGCGATCACCCGGTCCATCGTCGAGGCGCACGGCGGGGATATTGCCGTCGAGTCGGAACATGGCAGTACCACCTTCGTGCTGCATCTACCGCTGGCACCGGTTGGGGCCATCCCGAACGGCGCCAACCAAGGGCTCGAACGCGAACGCTGAGGCCATCCCGCGGACGCGGCCAGGGCACTACCACGCCGGATACTTGAACGCCTGGGTACTATGACGCCTTGTGGCTGGAAGCCGATAACGTTTATCAGTAACGACATGGATCTCTACCCCAAGGCCATCGATGCGTGGTGAAACGCTGTTGCTGGTCGAAGGTCGATCCATCACGGCCATGGCCGAACAGGCGGCCCTGGAACACTATGGTTACTCGGTCCTCCAGGCGCGTTCCGGCGAGGCTGCGATCGAGACCCTGCGCACGCACCCCGAAATCGACCTGATCCTGATGGACATGGATCTGGGTGCGGGGCTGAATGGCCCCGAGACCGCCGCCCGGATCCTGCGCGAACGCGAGGTCCCGGTCATTTTTCTGTCCGACACCATGGCCCCCGAGGTGCTGGCCCAGACCGAGCACGTCTCATCGTATGGCCATGTGATGAAGACGGCCGGCACTCCGGCGCTGGACGCCTCGATCCAGGTGGCCGCACGGCTGTTCGAGAAGGAACGGATCATCCAGGAACAGCAACGCCGCCTGCAGGAGAGTAACGCAAAGCTCTCCGCCATCCTGGGAAACACCACCGATTCAATCGGAGCGATCAACCGCGCCCACGAACTCCTCTACGCCAACACCGTGTTCCTGCGCACGTTCGTGGCCTGCACCGGTGTGGCGGTCGGTCCGGGCGACAACCTGCTGGAGGCCCTTCCATCCACACTCCGACCGGTTTGGAAGGAACGGGTGGACCAGGCCCTGTCGAACCACCATCTGGTGTTCGAGCAGTCGGTCGAGGGGGATTCGGGCACCAGTTGGTTCGAGGTCGATGCCCATCCGATCGTCATTCAGGACAAGATCGTCGGGGTTTCCTTCTTTGCCAAGGACATCACCGGCCGCAAACAGACGGAACTGGCACTCCGGGCGGAACAGGGCCGCCTGGCCCACCTCATTGCATGCGCAGACGTCGGGACCTGGGAATGGCACGTACAGACCGGCCGCTTCGTGGTGAATGAGAAATGGGCCGGCATGTTGGGCTATCACCAGGCGGAGTGGCTGACGGACGGCATGGACATGGCCCTCCGGCTCGTCCATCCAGATGACGTCGAGCGGGTGAGCGCCGCCCTCAAGGATCATCTCCGGGACAAGAGCGATCACTATGAATGCGCATTCCGGATGCGCCATAAGAATGGGAATTGGGTCTGGTTGTTGGGCAAGGGCAAGCTCGTCTCCCGCGATGCCCAGGGCGTCCCGGAATGGATGTTCGGCACCCATACCGACATCGGCGGGCTGAAAAGGACCGAGGACGCCATGCAGGTTTCGTTGCAGGAGAAGAATGTCCTGCTGCGCGAACTGCAGCACCGGGCCAAGAACAGCTTTTCGCTGATCGGCGCCATGATCCAGCTGATGCGCCCCACGGTGTCCTCGCCGGATGCGATCACCGCCTTGGAGGAGATTCATTCCCGGGTGCTGGCCATTTCCGGCGTCTACGATTTATTGAACGCCTCGGATCCGAGCACGACCGTCCGGCTCGACGACTACCTCCGCAAGCTCGCGCCCGAGGTACTGGAACTCGCCGAGAACATCACCGTGGTTTGCCGGTGCGAAGCCATCACCGTCCCCGCGCGACTGGCCGATACCGTGGGGCTCATCGCAGTCGAATTGATCACCAATGCGGTGAAACATGCCTTTCCGAACGGGCGCGCCGGCCGGCTCGAAGTGGCGCTGGAACAGACCGACAGCGCGATTCGGCTGGACGTGATCGACGATGGCGTCGGCTTTCCCGACGATCTCGACTTGGCCCACCCGCACACGCTCGGCCTGAGGCTGATCCAAGGCCTGGTGCAACAAGTGAATGGCAGCCTGACCGTCACCTGCGGTCCCGGTACGCACTACAGCATCCGCATCCCCTGCAACCAGGAGCCCCGGCCCGGCACCTACCGACACCCGTAGGGTGGGCCAAGGTAGGGTGGGCCAAGCGCAGCGGGTCCACCGGGCATGCCACCAACGCCAAGGTCAAGGTCAGATCGGTGTCGTCGTTACGCGGCTTCGGTTTCGTAGCCGGCGTTTTGCCAGCCGGTCATGCCGCCCAGCACATTGAAGACCGGATCGCGGCCTTCGCGCTGGAGCAGGCTGGCGCTGACCGAGGAGCGGTAGCCGCTGCCGCAGATCACGGCCACCGGCTGTTTCTGGGGCACCTCGCCCAGACGCTGGGGCAGCTCGCCGCCGCTGATGTGGCGGGCGCCGGGGATATGGCCCGCGGACCATTCGGCGGGCTGGCGCACGTCCAGGATCAGCAGATCGCGATCGCGCTCCCGTGCCCGGTGCAGGTCGTGGATCGTCCATTGGGGCATCAGCTCGAGGTCGCGGCCGCTGGTCCGCCAGGCGAGCATGCCGCCGGCGAGCCAGCCGCTGGGCAGGTCATAACCGATGCGCAGGAGCTGCCAATACAGATCCTGCAGATCGCCGGGCTGCTCCACCACCAGCAGCGTACGGGCGCCCTCAGGCAGGACGGTTCCCGCCCAGGTGCTGAAGGGGGTACCCGCAGCGACATTCAATGCGCCCGGGATATGCGCGGCAAAGGCCTCCGGCGAACGGGCATCGATCACGAAGGTATGCGCCTCGCGGCTCCGGCGCTCGAAGGCCTCGGGCGGCAGCGCGGGCGGCTCGGGCAACACACCGAGGCGGCCCGGCCCGTCGGTGTTCTGCTGGCGCATGCGGCGCCAGTAGGGCGGGACCGTCGGCAGGTCCTTCAGCTCCAGGCAGCGCTCGACGAAGCCGTCGGTGTCGCTCAGGTTCGCGAGCAGCCGGTTCATCCGCCGCTCGTAGCCGATGGTGGTCGACAGCATGCTGCCGATGTTGCCGCCGCACAGGGATCCGGCCACGTGCGTGGGATACACCGGCACGTGATCGGGGAGCGTCAGGATCTTCTCCTGCAGCGTATGGCAGAAGGCCCGTGCGCCGGCTCGCGTCTGCTCTTCGCCGCCGAGCAGATCGGGACGCGCGATGTCGTTCACCAGCAGCGCGCCGCCGGAGAGCAGCAAGGCCGGGGCCTCGCCGCGGGAGCGGTCGTAAACGAGCAGCGAGATGTGTTCCGGCGTATGTCCCGGGGTATGCAGCACCTCGAACTCGACCTCGCCCATGCGCAGACGCTCGCCGTCTTCCATGTAGTGCACGGGATAGCCGAGTTGCGCGCGCGCACCGGCCAACAGCTGCACGTCGGCCCGCTCGGGCAGTTCACAGATGCCGGAGAGATAATCGTTGTGCTGGTGGCTGTCGGCGGCGTAGCGCAGGCGCATGCCCTGCGTCTGGGCCTCCTGCAGGTAGGCGTCGACATCGCGACGCACATCGAGGACCAGAACCTCGCCGGTCTCCTCCGAGCCGACGAAGTACGAGGCGTGCCCCAGGCTTTCCAGGTAGAACGGCTTGAAGATCATCGCGGCCTCCCGGACTTGGGGCCGTCACCCGGAGGGTCCGGGCGCAAACCCCGAGTCGAACGCGGTCGTGGATTTTTCAGGCGGTTGTACCGATACGACCACAGCGGCAGCCGGTTCATTCCATCGCCGTGCCGAGAATCCCGACGCAGGCGGGTTTCCCGGCGGACCGGGGATGGACAGGAACACCGTGTTCCTGTCCATCGTCAGACCGCCGCGCGCGGCAGGCCGCGGCGCTGCCAGAGCCAGTACAGCACCGGGATCAGCAGCAGCGAGACGAGCGGCGCGGTGATCATGCCGCCGACCACCGGGGTCGCGATGCGCTGCATCGCCTCGGAGCCGGGTCCGGTCGCGAACAGCAACGGCGACAGGCCGAGCACCACGGTCAGCGAGGTCATCGCCTTCGGGCGCACCCGCAGCACCGCACCGTCGACGATCGCCGCGAGCAGCTGCTCGCGGGTCGCGGGGCGGCTCTGTTCGACCGCGGTACGGATGTACATCAGCATCACCACGGCGAATTCGGCGGCCAGCCCGAACAGCAGGATGAAGCCGGCCGCAACCGCCACCGACAGGTCGTAGGCGAGCCAGTGCAGCAGCCAGACGCCGCCGACCGCGGCGAAGGGCAAGGCGCCCATCAGCATCAGCGCCTCGGCGCCGCTGCGAAAACACAGGTAGAGCAGCAGGAAGATCAGCACCAGCGTCACCGGAAACACCCAGGTCAGCCGCTCCTTCGCGCGTTCCATGTATTCGTACTGGCCGGACCAGGTGATCGAATAGCCGGCCGGCAGTTCCACCTGCTCGCTGACCGCCTGGCGCGCCGCGGCGACGTAGGACCCGAGATCGCGATCGCGCACGTCGACCACCACCCAGCCGTTCAGCCGGGCGTTCTCGGTCCGGATCATCGCCGGACCGTCGACGATCTCGACCCGCGCCAGCGCCTGCAACGCCAGATGCGCCCCGTTCGGGGTCACCACCGGCAACTCGCGCAGGCGCTCCAGCGAATCGCGCGCGTCCTGCGGATAGCGCAGGTTGATCGGATACCGCTCCAGGCCCTCCACGCTCTCGCTGACGTTCATGCCACCCACCGCCATCTGGACGACCCCCTGCAGCTCGGCGACGCTGACGCCGTGGCGCGCCGCCCGGCGCCGGTCGATCTCGATCTCGACATAGCGCCCGGTCGCGGTCCGGTCGGCGTAGGCCGAGGCGGTGCCCGGCACCGTCTGCAGCACCGCCTCGACCGCCCGTCCGATCCGCTCGATCTCGGCGAGGTCCGCGCCCGCGATCTTCACGCCCACCGGCGAGCGGATGCCGGTCGCGAGCATGTCGATGCGGGTCTTGATCGGCGGCACCCAGACATTGGCCACGCCCGGGAAACGGACCGCGTCATCGAGTTCGCGAATGATGTCGGCCTTGGTGATGCCCTCGCGCCACTGGTCCCGCGGCTTGAAGCGGATCAGCGTCTCCAGCATGCCGATCGGCGCCGGGTCGGTGGCGGTCTCGGCGCGCCCGGCCTTGCCGAAGACCTGGTCGACCTCGGGCACGCTCAGGATCAGACGGTCGGTCTGTTGCAGGAACTCGCGCACCTTGCCGATCGAGACGCCCGGCTCCAGCGAGGGCATGTACATCAGATCGCCCTCGTCGAGTTCCGGCATGAACTCGCTGCCGAGCTGGCTCGCCGGGTACAGCATGCTGGCGGCCAGCAGCAGCGCGCCGGTCACGGTGACCCAGGGGTGGCGCAGCAGGCCCTGCAACACCGGCCGGTAGAGCGCGATCAGCAGCCGGCTCAACGGATGGGCAGCCTCCGGACGAATCCGCCCGCGCACCAGATAGCCCATCAGCACCGGCACCAGGGTGATCCCCAGGCCCGCCGCCATCGCCATCGCATAGGTGCCGGTGAAGGCGAGCGGCTGGAACATCCGCCCCTCCTGGCCCTGTAGCGTGAACAGCGGCAGAAAGCTGACCACGATGATCAACAGCGCGAAGAAGATCGGCCGTCCGGTCTCCTTGGCCGCGATCGCGACGGTCTGCCAGCGGTCCTCGCCGGGGCGGGCGCGTTCCAGGCGCTTGTGCAGGTTCTCGACCATCACGATCGCGGCATCGACCATCGCCCCGATCGTCACCGCGATACCGCCGAGCGACATGATGTTCGCGTTGATGCCCTGCGCCTGCATGATCGTGAGCGCCGCCAGGATCCCGATCGGCAGCGCGATGATCGCGACCAGCGCCGAGCGCAGGTGCAGCAGAAAGACCACGCAGACCAGCGCGATGATCACGAACTCCTGCAGCAGCTTGCCGATCAGGTTGTCGACCGACTCCTGGATCAGGATCGAGCGGTCGTAGGTCTCGACGATCTCGACCCCGGCCGGCAGACCCGGGCGCAGTTCGGCGAGGCGCGCCTTCACCCGTTCGATGGTCGCAAGCGCATTCTCGCCGTGGCGCATCACCACCAGCGCGCCGACCACTTCCCCCTCGCCGTCGAGCTCGGCGATGCCGCGCCGGGCCTGCGGACCCCGACGGATCGTGGCGACGTCCTCGAGCAGGATCGGCGTGCCGTCCGCGCCCAGGCCCACCGGCACCAGGCGCAGGTCCTCGATGCCGGTGAGGTAGCCGCGCGAGCGGACCATGTACTCGGCCTCGGCCATCTCGAGCACCGAGCCGCCGGCCTCCTGGTTCGCATTGCGGATCGCCGTGCGGATTTGCGGCAGGGTCAGGCCGTAGGCACGCGCCCGATTGGGATCGAGCACCACCTGGTACTGCTTGACCATACCGCCGAGGGTGGCGACCTCGGAGACCCCCATCACCGCCTGCAGCTCGAACTTCAGAAACCAGTCCTGCAGCGAGCGCAATTCGGAAAGATCCAGCGTCCCGCTGCGATCGACCAGCGCGTACTGGTAGACCCAGCCGACACCGGTCGCGTCCGGGCCGAGCGCCGGGCGCGCGCCGTCGGGCAGGCGTGGGGCGACCTGACTCAGGTATTCGAGCACCCGCGCCCGGGCCCAGTAGGGGTCGGTGCCGTCCTCGAACAGCACGTAGACATACGAGTCACCGAACATCGAGAAGCCGCGCACGTCGCGCGCCTGCGGCACGGCGAGCAGCGCGGTGGACAGTGGGTAGGTGACCTGATCCTCGACCACCTGCGGCGCCTGGCCGGGATAGGCGGTGTGCACGATCACCTGCACGTCCGACAGGTCGGGAATGGCGTCCAGCGGCATCTGGCGCAGCGAAAAGCTGCCCCAGGCGACGAACACGACGGTCAGCAGCAGAACCAGCAACCGGTTCTCCAGCGACCACTCGATGATCCTCTCGATCATGATCGATCCCTCAGTGGTCGTGGATCACCGGCTCGATGGCCGTGATCCGGTAGACGTAGTCCTCGATCTCGTGCATCCGAAAGCGGATCTCGAGGCCCGGCGCGAGGCCCTCGAGTGCGACCTCAGGGGCGACCTCGAGGTCCATCGTCATC
>PWGH01000128.1 GCA_003555285.1 Thioalkalivibrio sp. | reverse complement strand
GTCACCATCTACTACGCGTTCAAGCAGGCCGAGAGCGACGGCGATAACGGCACCGCAAGCACCGGTTGGGACACCTTCCTGGCGGCCGTCATCGAGGCTGGTTTCTCTATTAGCGGCACTTGGCCGATGCGAACTGAGCGACCATCAGCCCTCAAGACCGTCACCAACGCCCTTGCCTCCAGCATCGTCCTCGCCTGCCGAAAGCGCGACCCCCAGGCGCGATCAATCAGTCGCCAGGAGTTTCAGCGCGAGCTCCGCGCCGAACTCCCCGACGCCCTTGCCACCATGATCGGTGGCACGACCGGCCAGTCCCCTATCGCGCCAGTCGACCTTGCCCAAGCCGCAATTGGCCCTGGAATGGCCATCTACTCGCGCTACGCGGCCGTGCTGGCCCAGGACGGTACTACAGTCCCCGTGCGCGAGGCTCTCACGTTGATCAACCGGGTCAAGGACGAGGTGCTAGGCGGAATAGGCCAGTCCGATGCGGATACCGGGTTTTGTGTTGACTGGTTTGCACAGTATGGTTGGAAAGCGGGTCCATTTGGCGAAGCACAGGTTCTCGCTACAGGAAAGGGCACCACGGTTGATGGCGTTAGGGTCGCCGGCGTGATCGAATCTGGAGCAGGAAAAGTGCGATTGCTGCGCTGGAACGAATACGCCCCCGACTGGGCGCCGGAAACGGACCATCGCATCCCCGCCTGGCAGGCCTGCCATCAACTGATCCTCGCCCTGAACGAGGGCAGCGAGAGTGTGGCAGGGGCGCTGTTGGCCCGGATGCCTGAGCACGGGGAATCGGTCCGTGCCCTGGCCTACCACCTCTACAACCTCTGCGAGCAGAAGAAATGGGCCGAGGACGCCCGCGTCTACAACGAACTCATGACCGCCTGGCACGGGATCGTGGCGGCCTCTCTGGATGTGGGCCACAAGGGTTCCCAGGTCCAGCTCGACCTCGAATGACACAGGATCGATAGCCATGACATTGAAGCCCTGGCGCGAGATCGCCACTCCACACCGAGACGTTCTGGAAGGCACCTTCAAGCAGGCCGAGTTCGCGGCGGATCTGTCCCAGGTGGCGACCGGAACGGCGCCACCGGAGTATCGGGATCCAGAGGCATTTTTCGCGCGGACTTTCATCACAGAAGGCATGCGTCTGCTGCTGATCTCCGTGGTAAAACGACTGACGGGAGCAGGGGGCGATCCTGTAATCCAGCTTCAGACGCCCTTCGGCGGCGGCAAGACCCACACGCTCCTGGCGGTGTACCACCTGGCGAGCCAGAAGGTCGGCGCCTCGCGTCTTGCCGGAATCCCGCCCTTGCTCGATCAGGCGAAGATCTCGATGCTGCCCACGGCCCGGGTTGCGGTCATCGACGGCCTGCGCCTCTCAGCCAGCCAGCCCGCGGTCTATGGCACCACGACCGTGAACACCCTCTGGGGGGAACTCGCCTGGCAACTGCTCGGGGAAGCCGGTTACCAGAAGGTTGCCGGCAGTGATGCGGCCGGCACCTCGCCGGGTAAGGAGGTCCTGATCGATCTGCTCCAGGCAGCGGCACCCTGCGTGATCTTGATGGACGAGTTGGTGGCGTTCATCCGGCAACTGGAACCCGGCAAGAGCTACCTGGCCGGCACTTTCGAGAGCAACATGTCGTTCGTGCAGGCGCTCACGGAAGCCGTGAAGTCGGTCCCAAACGCCGTGTTGCTGGCCTCGCTGCCCGAGTCTGACCTGGAGGCGGGTGGAGCCCTTGGCCAGCGCGCGCTGGATACCCTGGAGAAGTACTTTGGACGGCTGGAGTCAGTCTGGAAGCCCGTAGCGCCGGTCGAGGCCTTCGAGATTGTCCGTCGGCGTTTATTCGATACGACAGGTTCGGCGCAGGAGCGCGATGCGGTTTGCCGGGCGTTCGCAGAGTGGTATCAGCATCACCCCAACCAGTTCCCGCAGGATGTCCAGACGGCCGATTACTTGGAGCGCCTGCTCCAGTCCTATCCGATTCATCCCGAGGTCTTCGACCGCCTGTACGAGGACTGGTCGACGCTGGAGAAATTCCAGCGCACCCGCGGCGTGTTGCAGTACATGGCGATCGTGATCCACCGGCTGTGGACCTCGGACAATCGCGATGCGCTGATCATGCCCGGCTCGATTCCGCTGGAGGACAGCAACGTCCGCACCAAGAGCATCCACTACCTGCCGCAAGGCTGGGAGCCGGTGATCGAGCGCGAGATCGACGGTCCTCGCTCCGAACCGCTGGCCATCGATGCACGGGACACCCGCTTCGGTTCGGTGCAGGCGGCGCGACGCGTGGCCCGGACCATCTTCCTGGGTAGCGCCCCCTCGACCGGGAAACAGCACGTCCGTGGCCTTCCCGCAAATCGCATCCTCTTGGGGAGCGTGCAACCGGGGCAGACGGTCGGTGTGTTCGAGGATGTGCTGAAGCGCCTGCGGGACCGGCTGCATTACCTGTACTCCGAGCAGGAGCGCTTCTGGTTCGATACCACGCCGAACCTGCG